>DATLXE010000357.1:0-2199 GCA_035575795.1 Gemmatimonadaceae bacterium | reverse complement strand
ACGCGGAGAATCCCGTGCTGACAACTGTGGCGTTGTCACGCCAGCTGCCGCGCGAGCTGATCGGTCCGTACGAGCGCGTGCCGACGATCGCGCGCTGGATTTCGGGCGCACTTCCCGAGGTCCACCGTCTGCACGTGCCGGCGGCGCTCGTCCGCGAACTGTACCCGGAGCCCGCCCCCGACGAGGCGCCGCTCGAATCCGACTCGGCGAACGGAGCGACAACATGAGCGGCGTTGTCTTTCGTTGTCAGAACTGCGGGACCACTCAAGCTGCGCTTGGCGAGTGCGAAGCGTGTCACGAGGCGGAGGTTCGCCATTTCTGCCCGAATCACACGCCGGGCCGATGGCTGGATGAACCCTCGTGCTCGGGATGTGGAGCGCGAGTCGGCGTGCCGGGTCGCACGGAGCGCGTGCTACGCCGGCCGGAGCCCGAGCCACCACCGGCTCCGCGCGAACGGATCGTTCCAGCGCGGCCTCCGGTACGCCGGCCGCCTGCTCGCCGGCCTCGTCCAGTCGAGGAGGTGGAGGCTGAGCCGGAGATTTCTACCTGGCCTTATCCGGAGCGCGGGTCGAGGCGCGATCCGGAAGACATGCTGGAGGAGCTCCTGCGTGCGGCGATGCGCAGTGGCTCGCCGATCACAACGTCCCTCCCCACCATCGGGCGAAACGTTGCCACGGGAATCGGATGCGTGAGTAAAGTGATGTTCTTCATGATGATGCTCGCGGCGGCATTCTTCTTCGGGCTGCTCGGGTTCAGTCCGCCAGCTGGTGCTCAGGCCACGGCAAGGTTCACGGCGGCGGAGCGGAAAAACGTCCTGTTGATCCTCGTCGACGACTTGCGTCCGGAGATTGGCGCATACGGAAGCGCGCGCGCCATCACGCCAAACATGGACCGTCTGGCGGCAACGGGTGTGCTGTTCGAACGGGCGTATACGCAGATAGCCGTGTGCGCGCCGTCCCGTGTTGCGCTACTCACCGGGTTGCGGCCCGACTCGACGCGAATCTATGGCCTCGTGACGCCCCTCCGCACGGTCATGTCGGCCGCGATGACGATGCCGCGATTTTTCAGGTCGCACGGATACACGACGATGTCGCTGGGCAAGGTCTACCATCACCGCGATGATGACCCAGAGGGATGGAGCGTGCCACCGCTGGATGCGGAAGGTCACTGGCACGGGCGCGGTTACCTTGCGGAGTCGTCGATCCGCGCTGTCGAGAAGTTCGCCGCCACGCGCGGCTCGGCCAGCGGAGGGCGCGGACCCGCGTTCGAGGCGGCGAACGTACCTGACACCGCCTATCCCGACGGCAAGCTCGCGAACCTGGCGATCGAACGGCTCAGGGCGCGCTCCCCAGGCACACCATTTTTTCTCGCCGTTGGCTTCAATAAGCCGCACCTGCCATTCAACGCTCCGCAGAAGTACTGGAATCTGTATCCGGCCGAGCGTGTAAAGCTGCCGTCGAATCAGTACCCGCCATCCGATTTCACGCCGTACACGCTCACGACGTTTGGCGAGCTGCGCGCGTACACCGACATGCCCAGGGAGGGGAGCCTGTCGCTGGAGCAGGCGCGCGCGCTCAATCGCGGGTATCTCGCCAGCGTATCCTACGTTGACGCGCAAATCGGCCGCGTACTCGATGCACTCGACAGCCTGGGGCTAGCCCGCAACACCATCGTCGTGCTCTGGGGGGATCACGGCTATAAGCTCGGCGAGCATGCACAGTGGACGAAGCACGCCAACTTTGAGCTCGATACGCGCATCCCTTTGATTGTGCGGGCCCCGGGCGCGACGCGCCCTGGCGGTCGCAGCCGGGCGTTCGTCGAAACCGTCGACGTGTTCGCAACGTTGAGCGAGCTCGCCGGCCTGCCCACGCCGCCACAGCAGGGAACGAGCGTGGTGCCCCTGCTCGCCAACCCGTCGCGCGACTGGAAGGCCGCGGCGTTCAGCCAGTTTCCGCGTGAGGCAGGGAACCGCGTCATGGGTCGGAGCATCCGTACTGAACGCTACCGCTACGTCGAGTGGACACGCGAGGCGACAGGAGAGGTGCTCGCCCGCGAGCTGTACGATCACGCGACGGACCCGGAGGAGAACGCGAACGTCGCCGCCAGGTCTCGTTACGCGTCGACGGTGGTTGACCTCGCGCGACGGCTCAGGGCCGGCTGGCGTGCAGCAGTTCCCAAAGGTCCTCCTTCATAGCTGCG
>DATLXE010000356.1:0-2341 GCA_035575795.1 Gemmatimonadaceae bacterium | reverse complement strand
ACGGGCGTGTCATTGAGATTCTGCCAGAACCAGCCGAAGTTGCCTGCCGCCGGGGCCTCGAACGCCCCGTGCCCGCTCTGCTGCATCTCGTCCTTCCAATAGCTGACAGACGCATCCTTGGGCGCGTTGGCGACGTCACCGTGCATGTCGACGTCGACGCCACCGCCCGTCGTCGTCCAGGTGAAGACGAAGCGCTCACCCTGACGCATCGCCGCCTTGATTTCACCCCCTTCGCCGGACGCGAGGGTCAATGTCATCTCGTCACTTCGATACGGTGTCGGGCTCTTCAGGAGCGGCTGCGCCGCCGCCGTCGCTGCCGCGGGCGCCCCCTCCACCGGCACCGCCGCAACGGCGGCCGGCCTGAAGATGCCGAGCCTCCGGCCCGCGCCCGTCGGATCGATGCCGTACTCCGCGGGCAGCACGACCGTGAGCAGTACGAGAGCCGCAATGACGATAGCCAGCAGGGTGGCACGCAGGAGCTGGCGCGGCGACGGTAACTCTGAGCCCTGGGGTGTGGTCATGGCGTGGTTGCCGATTCGATGAAGTAGCCAGTCAGTTGATAGCCCAGGAGCCCGAACCCACACGTCATGATCACGACGTTGCTGGCAAATGCCTGACGCTGAAACGAGGCGGTCCGCCGCCAGAACGCCATCGCGATCAGGATGGCGCCCAGGGCGAGAAACTGGCCAGCCTCCACACCGACGTTGAACGCGACGATCTTTGCGACCAGGCCTTCACGCGGCAGTGCGAAGTCCTGCAGTTTCGTCGCGAGCCCGAAGCCGTGGAACAAGCCGAAAAAGAGAACGGCAGCCTTCGTATTGGGCTGGTTCCCGAACCAGCTACGAAATGCGCCCAGGTTGTCGAGGGCCTTGTAGACGACAGAGAGACCGATCACGGCATCCACGAGATAGGCATTGACGTGGACACCGCTCAACACCCCGAACAACAGGGTGGCGCTATGGCCCACGGCAAAGAGGGTGACGTAGGCGCCAACGTCGCGCAGACGATACAGAAAAAAGATGACGCCCAGCAGGAAGAGCAGGTGGTCATAGCCGGTGACCATGTGTTTGGCGCCCAGGTAGAGAAAAGCGATCAGCCCACCCTGCTCCATGAACGCTTTGTCGCTGGCCGAGACTCCGTGCGCGGCGAGATCGGATCCAAACACGGCGAACACCAGCACGAGCACCGCGCACAGATTCGTCACCGCCATCACGTTCGCACAGTATCACGCATGGAGACGGAGCCTTGATGCGCACGCACGTCGACCGGCCCGTCAGGACGCGCGATAATCGAGCGGACGTGACGCACCACGATCGACCCGACGCTTCGACCGCGCTGCGCGACCTCGCCCGCGTCTTTCTCACGCTCGGGACCACGGCGTTCGGCGGTCCGGCTGCGCACGTCGCCATGATGGACGAGGAAGTCGTGCGTCGCCGGGCGTGGCTGACGCGCGAAGAGTTTCTCGACTACGTCGGCGCCACCAACCTGATCCCCGGTCCCAATTCCACGGAACTCGCCATCCACATCGGCCGCATGCGGGCCGGTGTGCCGGGTCTGCTGGTGGCGGGCGTGGGCTTCATCCTTCCTGCCACGCTGATCGTCAGCGCGGCCGCGTGGGCGTACGTCCGGTACGGAATGCTCCCTGACGTTGCGGGCCTCCTGTATGGGGTGAAGCCGGTCGTGATCGCGATCGTGGCGCAGGCGCTCTGGCGGCTGGCTCGGGTCGCCGTCACAACGTCCGCGCTCGCACTGCTCGGCGTGGCGGCCGGCGTTGCTGTCGCGCTCGGTGTGCACGAACTGCTGGTGCTCGCCGGCGCTGGTGCTGTCGCGGCAGGCGTGCGTCTGACGCGACCCCGAGGCGCCAGGGGCGAGAACGCGATTCTCCTTGGAATGGTCGGCCTCTCCGGAGGCGCTGTGTCGGCGGCGACAGGCGCGGCGGCCGCCGCCCCGGTTGGGTTGGCGGCGCTCTTTCTCGTCTTTGCGAAGACCGGAGCCGTCCTCTTTGGAAGCGGCTACGTGCTGCTCGCCTTCCTGCGTGCGGACCTCGTAGAGCGCCTGGGTTGGCTCACTGAACAGCAGCTGCTCGATGCCATCGCCATCGGTCAGGTCACGCCAGGGCCCGTGTTCACGACCGCGACGTTCATTGGTTACGTGCTGGCCGGCCCGACGGGGGCGGCGGTCGCCACGATCGGCATCTTCCTCCCGGCGTTCATCTTCGTCGCACTGAGCGGACCGCTCGTCCCCTTCCTGCGCCGGTCTGCGGTTGCGGGAGGTTTCCTCGACGGCGTCAACGTGGCCTCGCTGGCCCTGATGGCCGTCGTGTGCTGGCACCTCGCGCGCG
>DATLXE010000355.1:0-2280 GCA_035575795.1 Gemmatimonadaceae bacterium | reverse complement strand
TCTCGCTCTGGATACACACCTTTGTTCCCGGCCTGCCGCTGTCGTTTCTCGATGCGAACCTCGTGGTCGGGAACTCACTCGTCGGAATCGCGACGTTTGACGAAGCGCGAGAGCTGCTCGCTGGAGAGACCGATGATCTGTTCGCGGTAACCGCGGACGAGCTGCTCGGGGCCAGCCGCGCGACCGTGGCGACGCTGGCCCGGCTTGCTGATGCGACCGCGGCCGAAGTGAGAGAAGCACGGAAGCTTTACGAGCGAGCCCGCGATGAAATTCGCGGAACCGAGGAGCTGTTTACGGTGCTTGCCGCATCCCGCGTCGATGACGAGGTGAGGGAGGCGGTGGAAGGCCGGCAGGTCACAACCCATCTCAAGCGCGGCGACCTTTTCAGCGACCGGATGCTGAGGAAGGCGGATAAGGCACTCGAAGGCCTGCGGCCGTTGCATTTTCCGACCGCGTTCCCGCAGGTTTTTCTCCGCAGCCGCGCCGGCTTCGACGTAATACTCGGCAATCCTCCATGGCAGGAGGCGACGATCGAGCAGCTGGCTTTCTGGGCCCGACACGACCCAGGTTTGCGTGGTCTCAACCGCCAGCAGCAGGGCGAGCGTGTCGCACTGCTCAGACGCGATCGCGACGATCTGGTGCGTGTTTACGAGCAGGAGGTCGAGGAAGCCGAGCGCCTGCGGGCGGTTCTGACGTCAGGCCCGTTCCCGGGGATGGGGACCGGCGATGCAGACCTTTACAAGGCGTTCGGTTGGAGGTTCTGGTCCCTCGTCGCGACGGATGGGGGCCGCATTGGGGTGGTGCTTCCGCGTTCGGCCTTCGCGGCGAAAGGATCGACACTCTTTCGAGAGAAGTTATTCAGCGATGCAAACGATGTCGATCTCACAATGCTGCTCAACACGGGTGGGTGGGTTTTTGATGAAGCTGAACACCGCTATACCATAGCGCTGGCGACGATTGCGCGCGGTCGTCGCCAGCAAGAGGGAGCAGTTGTCACACTCGACGGACCGTACGCGAGCTACGCCGCCTTCGTCAATCCGGCGAGACGAGTCGCGGAGCGGCCGGCTTTTTCGGGCAATGAAATAAGGACCTGGAACGACACGAGCTCCCTGCCGCTGCTTCCAACTGCTGCCTCGGTGGATGTGTTCCTGAAATTGCGGCGCTCGCCGCGGCTCGATTACAACGATCCAGGCTCATGGCGGGCGCGGCCGTATCGCGAATTGGACGCTACAAACGATGCGGAGGTGATGGACCTTCAATCCGAGCGGCGACCGCGGGGTTTCTGGCCCGTTTACAAGGGAGAGTCGTTCGATCTGTGGACGCCGGATACAGGCAGGTATTACGGGTGGGCGGATCCGCGAGTCGTGAAACCGGCACTCGAACAGAAAAGGCAAAGTGCGGCAAGGACTTACTCGTCTCCCTTCGCCGAATTCTCCGAGCATTGGCTTGCCAATGCAGCGGCACTGCCGTGCAACCAACCCAGAATCGCATTCCGCGATATTACGAATCGTACAAATCAGCGAACAGTTATTACAGCACTGGTCCCGCCAGAAATCGTTCTCACCAACAGTGCCCCGTACTTGCTGTGGCCACGCGGCGACGAGCGCGATCAAGCGTATCTCCTCGGCGTGCTCTCCTCGATCCCCCTCGACTGGTATGCGCGACGGTTCGTTGAGACACACGTCAACTATTTCGTTTTCAATCCGCTTCCGATCCCGCGACCAGAGCGGGACTCGTGGGGGTGGCGCCGGATAGCCGATTTGTCCGCACGACTCGCGGTTCAGAACGACGATCGCTTCGAGCGGTGGGGCGCGGGACTTGGGATTGATCCGTCAGCTCTCAGCGAGGATGAAAAGGAAGACCACATCCACGAGATCGATGCCGCCGTCGCCCACTTGTACGGTCTGGCAGAGCCGGACCTGGTCCATATCTTTGAAACGTTCCATGCGGGATGGGATTTCGAGGCCCGTTTGGCGGCGACATTGCGCCACTTCGGGCGAATGAACCAAGCAATCTAACTCCAATAGTTTCAATAAGATAAGAGATATTACCGTAATACGGCCATATGATATCCGTATTACGGACTTGTCATGGCCGTTTTACGGACATATCTTCGCCATGACCGTTTGCACGGCAACCACATGAGAAGCACCGCCTACCACCCAAGAGCTGCATCGACACGGGTCGCCGACCTGCTCCGCGCCATGCCCGTCGTCGTCCTCACCGGAGCCAGACAAACCGGAAAGAGCCGGCTCGTTAGCTCGGAGCTCCCGCTCGCCC
>DATLXE010000354.1:0-1639 GCA_035575795.1 Gemmatimonadaceae bacterium | reverse complement strand
CGGGTCGGAAAGAAGGCGGGTGACGAATCTCTGTCCCTCGGAAATCCGCTCGATCTCGACGGCGATCGCGTCGACCGAATTCTCGAGCCGCTCGAGGCGTGCGGACGATTCCTGAAGCGCCGGGGAAGCGGGCTCGCGCTTTGGGCGTTTCAGCGACCTGACCGCAAAGCCGATCGCAATCGGAGCGAGCACGAAGAGGATGAAGAGGATCGGCAGCTTGTCGAGCGTATCCTGCGAGATGCCGGCAATCGAAAGCGGACCGCCCGTACTCGCGATCAACGATGCCGGCGCGCTGGTCAGCGCCTGTCCGGTGACCGCGATGTCGGACTCGAGCTGCAACATGCGCTGGTCCAGCACGGCAATTCGCTGCTCGAGCCCCGCCTTGTTGGCCCCGTCGGCTCCCACCAGCCGCTTCGCTATTTCGTTCCTGCGTCCCGCGGCGGACGTGAGCTGGTTCGACAGCTCGGAGCGGCGCTCCTTGAGCGCCATCAGCTCCTGGGGCGTAGCGGGAATCATCACCGTGTAGACGTCGGATCCCGGAGTAGCCCTGATCACCCCCGGTGAGGGAGCGGGAGGCGCGGCGGGTGTGTTCGGATCTTGCTGCATGGGATACTCTACGTGAAAAGGTGCCGTCTGGTTACACGGATACCGGCAGGGATAAGATGCACGCTTCGGGGCGGCTCATCCATTGGGCCGTTACAGCACGTCGGGCGCGGGCTTAGCTTGCAGTGGAAAGGGAGCCTCCACAATGCGAACAGAGTCAGGAAATAAGTTTGTTATCGCCGGGCTGCTGCTTGCAGTTGCGGCACTAACCGCGTGCGCTGCGGGAGTGCCGCGTCCGACTCCGGCACCCGTCAGTGACACGGTCAGTGCGAATGCGCATGCCGGGCACGCCCCGCCGGAACGGGCCGCGAACGCGCGCCCCACGCACGTCGCCGCTGATGTCCGCTTCATGCAGCATATGATTCGGCATCACTCCCAGGCGCTCGAAATGACCGCGCTCGTGCCTGCCCGCACGCGACGCCCCGACTTCCTGCTCCTCTCCGAGCGCATCGAGGTGTCCCAGCGAGGTGAGATCGCGCTGATGACGCGTTGGCTCCAGAAGCACAACGCGCCAGTTGCGGCGATCGGCGCGAGCGGAGATCACAACCAGGCTGGTCACGATCACATGCCAGGCATGCTGTCACAGGACGAGCTGGCGGCCCTCGGGAAAGCGAGCGGCGCGCCGTTCGAGCAACAGTTCCTCACGCTCATGATCCGGCACCATGAGGGCGCCCTCGTGATGGTGGATCAACTGTTCGCCGCTCCCGGCGCGGCGCAGAATTCCGAGATATTCCGGTTTGCGTCCGATGTCGACTCCGACCAGCGCACGGAGATCCGCCGCATGCGCGCGCTTCTGGGTGCGGCGCAATCTTCGCAATGATCGCAATCAACCACTGTTCCAGACCCCTCAACATTCCCAATCAGATGACACCACCAACCTTCGTTCGCCGTCGGACATCGCGCTTCGTGCTGACTCTCCTGATTGCGGCCACCGCTGAGATTGGCGCGCAGACGGACGCGCGCATCGGATTGACGCCCGGGTGGACCGATGCCGGGGAGTCTGCCCTGAACCTCGAGCTGATCGCGCACCGGGCTC
>DATLXE010000353.1:0-8579 GCA_035575795.1 Gemmatimonadaceae bacterium | reverse complement strand
TGCCCCAATCGCCAAGAACGCGCCCAACGCAGGCCACGGTGGCAACATCGCCACCCGCACAGCGCCAGCGCCGGTGATGATCTCGTCGAGCACGCCCCGCGACACATAGATCGCGAGGCCAGTAATCAGCACCGCCACGGCGGGCGCAAATCGCATCGGCAGACAGTGTATCTCCACAGGGATCAGTCCCCGCGAGCGGAGCAATTCGCATCTGCGCCAAGCAAACTATTGGAAGGTGACCATGGCGAACGGCTGGACGAAGGACCGCAAGGCGAAACAGTCGATTGCGATCGCACCGGCTGGTGTCCATGGACGCAGTCCACCGGCCCCCGAAGCGCCGAAGGTAAAGCGCGAGTCTCGCGAAATGCGTATCGCGGTGCCCTCCGCGCGGAATGGGGACAGTCAAGTAAAGTGCTGACTCTCCCCTTTCGTGAGCAGCGGAGCAACATACTCCTACCGGCGATAGATCGCCTCGAGCAATTGATGCGACAAAACGATTCGGGGGCGACTGCCTTGGCAGCGGTTTGCCGCATCCTTGACCTGAACGGCCTCGTGCCTGAGCACAAGCGTCCCGAAAGGGCGCGTCGCAGTGCAGGAAGACTTGCCCAAGTCTGCCCAGACGTCCGTGAGGCAACTAAACATCTTGGCGAGCGTGCTGAGCAGGCACCGAAAGGCTAGTTGAGTAGGCAGCCCTAACCCCGTGGCTAAGCCCCGAGGGTAGGGCGGATAGCCAGAGGAACACCTCGGTTATCGGCGGGAGACGGCCTCATTAAACACCGCCGCCATTCACCCTTGTGCGAGTCGCCACCCGTGGTGACCGACGATGGGACAAACCCCTCGCAAGGTGCACCGACTTTCGCCCAATCTTTCCGCCCCTTCGCTTCGCTAAAAAGGATGAGGGACAAAGACTCGATTGTCCCTATTGCATTACTTCGGTGGAATAGCACCGCGAGTGCGATTTGACGCTCTGATGAACTGTCCGTGCGATTTGAATCTAGTTGATACAGCCAAAGAACGAACGAGGCGGCTGCGGGAAAAATTCGCGCAAAACACGATCGCGGTCTTCCGGCAGGTTATGCCTCTCCGCGGTAGCGGTAGACGCCGATCGCCAACAATTCGCGTAGCGTCGTCAGCAGGTGGTCGAACCCCCACCTCAGACTGTTGAAGGGGTCATCGTATCGCTTGCCGCTCGGCCGGAATGCCTCGAACGCCGATCGCTGCCCGGCCCGACCGACCGTAGTTCCTGGCGCTAGTGCCTCGTGGGTGACGTCCCCCCAATTTTGAGTAGCGTCTCGCCGACAGACTAGCCACCCACGCGAACGCCACCTGCCGAGGCGTCTCGTTTTCTCGCTGCTGGTTGACTGTTGGTTTCCTCGCTGTCCTCCTCAACACAGATGCCGTCCACCCCGCCATCCGTCGTGTTAATCCAGGTAGGGTCTTGGACCTTGGTGTCCGTTACGGACGATCTTGCCGCCCACCATGGTCGTCGGCAGGGACCACGCCAGCCCACGGTTTCGCCACGGATACGTGGTATCGTCACTCACCTCTGTTCCGTGCCCGCGGTTGGCGGTGCCCGGACATCCAGATTCCATCACAGGTTCTCTTCGTGGAAGACCGCGGGACGTAGCGAGACTCCGCCCCCGGCCGGCCTCCCAGAAGTCTCCACAAAGAAAGCGAGAACAGCTGATGAAAATGCTCAGAAATGTACTGCTGATCGGCGGACTTGCCGCGGTCGGCGCAGTGCCAGTGGTGGGCCAGGTGCACAAGTACTTCAGTCCGGGCACTGTCTGGACCATCACGATGATCAAGATGGCGTCGGGCATGGACCAGATGTACCTGCAGTATCTCGATACCTCGTTCAAGAAGTCGGAGGACGCGCAGGTGAAGGCCGGCCTCCAGAAATCGTACAAAATTCTCCGGACGCTGGACGACAGCGGGACGTGGAACCTGCTGATCCTCCGGGAATACGCCAGTCTCGCCGCGGTGGAAGCCAACGTCGAGAAGGCTGATGCCCTCTTACAGCAGCAGCCGGACGGCACCGACGAGGGGCAGATGAAGGGCTATCAGGATCGCAGCAAGTATCGCGAGGTCGTCGGCACGAAGTACGCTCGCGAGCTGATCCTGAAATAAGAGATCCGACCTAGAAGATCGGGGCGGCTCCGCACAGGCGGCCGCCTCGATCCGCTCCCATGGGCCGTAACAGTCTAATCGCGGTAAAGCACAAGGGGCCACCATCCGCTGTGGGCCTAGGCGGGCGGTTCGGGTTCGCTGCGGTAGTACGCCGCGATCGCGTTTCGCACCACTTGCCACTGAGACAACCCAAGGCGGCGCGCGAGTAGGGCACACTGCCGTTTCGTTTCGGGCGGCACCCGCACCGACAACTGTGGATACTCAGACGACGGCTTGCCGTGGTCGCCGGCTGGCGGCCGTCCTCGCTTACGCGACACCGTCGCCTTCGTCACGTCGCCACGTTCACAGGTGCTGGTGCTTCCCCGCGCGACAAGCGGCGTGCTGCGTGACTCTTGCTGCAGCTCCACAGCCTCGCGGCCTCACGCACGGTCAATCCCTTGGCGGCCCCGTGGGGCAGCGGTGACGCCCGGCGGCGTCCGAGGCGCTTACCTTGCTGGCGGGCGCGTGCCAACCCTGAATACACCCGCTCGCGGATGCGTTCCTTCTCAAACTGTGCGAAGGCGGCGAGCAGGTGCATCTGCAGTCGCCCGGCGCTGGTGCTGAGGTCGATGGATTCTCCCAAGCTGACGAATCCGCACCCGAGGCTCGTCACTTCGTCGAGTAACGCGATCAGGTGCTGCAGGCTGCGGCCCAGGCGATCGAGTTTCCACACAAGGATGGTGTCGAACTGACGGCGGCGCGCGGCCGTCACCATCGCGTCAAGCTGCGGACGGGTGGTCGTGCTGCCGGATACGCCTGCGTCGTTGAACTCGTGAGTGACGGTCCATGCTCGCGCCGCGCAGTAGGCGCGCAACTCTAATAGCTGATTCTCAGCGGTCTGGTCGGCCGTGGACACGCGTGCATAGATCGCGACTCGCTGCGAGGGGCTGGTCATGGGTGCCTCATATTGTCGCTAGCAACAATATCATGTGCTGTTTGCGCTATCAACGGACAATCAACTCTTAATCGCCCCCACGGAGACGTCCTTCCGCCGTCGCTTTGGGCGCGATCCAATCTCATAGGCAAACCGCTGGAGGTCGACGGGCAACCGGTGACGCTGATCGGGGTGCTCCCAGAGCGATTCAAGTTCGGCCTGCCACTTACGGAGTCAGAACCGCAGGACGTGGAGGCCGACGTCGCGTCCGTCAAGGTTCGCGAATCACAAACCAGAGGTCGAGGAATGACGGCGCCCAGCGTAGCCGGCAAACTCCGCCCCGGTGTGACCATCCGACAGCGGTCGGACGGAGGTCGAGACTATTCAGGCCGCCATCGCCCAAGAGCATCCAGGACGGCAAGCAAAGACCTCAGAGTCCGCGTACTCTGAATCGCGGAGTCACTAATCATCTTCGACCGACATTGTGGATGTTCGTGGGTGCGGGCTTCTTGGTGCTCCTGATCGCCTGCGCTAACGTGACCAGTCGTTTGCTGGTTCAGGTAACTCTCAGGCTCAAGGACGTGGCACTAGGCCGAGCGCTCGGCGCCGGGCGCGCGCATCTGCTGAGGAGCGTGCTGGCTGATGCCGTCCTCGCCTCGTCTGCTGCCCTAACCGCGTTATCCTGCGCTTCTGGGCAACACGCTTAATGGTCTCCTCCGGAACGCCACTATCTGCGACACCCCAGGAGGCAGTCGTCGACGCGCACGTGGTTACGCTTACAGTCGGATTGGCCCTTCTCGCGACCCTCGCGTGTCGGCTCGCCCGCGACGTTTGCTCATGGGTGTCCGCCACGGCCACCCTCGCGCGCTCTATACTGACGCGTTCTTCCAACGGGTGAGCAGAATGAACGAGTCGCAGTTCGAAACCTGGTCGGACGGCCACGTTTCGCAGACGCAGCCGTTGACGCAGTGGGGCCCCTTCCAACAGTTGCAGCTGGTGGGTCGCGGGTCGTTCGGCGAAGTGTATCGAGCGTTCGACCCGACGCTGCAGCGTCACGTCGCGCTGAAGCTGCTCTTGCCGCGCGTGTCAGGCGGCGAGGAACAGGCGGCGGCCGTGCTCCGCGAGGCGCGCGCGATGGCACGCATCCGTCACGCCAACGTCGTGCCGATCTATGGCGTCGACCGCCATCAAGGGCGCGTCGGGTTCTGGACCGACTTCGTCAATGGTCAGACCCTGACGTCGATTCTGGAGACGCACGGTGCGATGAGTGCGCGGGAGGCGGCGCTCATCGGCATCGAGGTCTGTCGCGCCGTTGGTGCCGTCCACGGCGCAGGGCTGGTGCATCGTGACATCAAAGCCGCCAACATCATGCGCGAACAAGGGGGCCGTATCGTGCTGATGGACTTCGGACTGACGCACGAGCATGGTGTCGGTGACTATCCAAGCGGCACACCGCTCTACATGGCACCCGAGCTTCTGGACGGGCACCCAGCGACGGTTGCCAGTGACATTTACGCCGTCGGTGTGTTGATCTTCCACCTGATGACGAAGCAGTACCCCGTGAGCGCTGCGACAACGAACGATCTGCGCGCAGCGCATCAAGCAGGCACTCGGCGAACGCTGCCCGATGTGAGGCCTGACTTACCCGACAGGGTTGTGCATGTCGTCGAAACAGCGGGCAATCCACTGCCCGAGCGGCGACATGCGTCGGCGGGTCGGATGGCGCTGGCGTTATCAGACGCGATTGGTTTGGCGCCGGAGGTCGTGGACGCGCCAATCCCTCCGCGTGCGGTGGGTCGCACGTGGCTGATATGGGTTGGCGTCGTGATCGCGACGGCTGCGGTGCTGCTGGCGATTACGCCGCTGCGGACGATTGTCACCACCCAACTCGCATCCACAACCTCGGTTGGCAATGCCGCGCAGGACGAGTACAGTCGTGCACACGATTTGGTCGCGCACTACTACCGACCGAAGGCGCTCGAAACCGCCATCCCCATTCTCGAGAAGGTAGTCGCCGCCGAGCCGCAGTTCGCTCCTGCGTACGCCGACTTGGCGCGTGCGAACGTCCTGCAGTTCGTCCAGCAGCGAGACACGAAATACATCCAACCGACCCGTGACGCAGCGCTGCGGGCCATCACGTTGGCTCCTGACTTGGCGTCACCCCATGTTACGCTCAGCTCGTTGTATACGCGAACCTCGCAGAACGAGCTGGCAAGACATGAACTCGATGAAGCACTGCGCTCGATCGCTTCAATGCGGCCGCGTACGGCGGGTTGGGAGATCTATACGCGCGACAAGGCCGCACCGAGGAAGTCGAGCCGACGCTGCAGAAAGCCGTCAGCCTGGCGCCGGACGACTGGAATCTGGTGCAACAGCTCGGTGAGTACTACCTGAACGTGGGCCGATGGGCCGACGCCGAGAAGCAGTATCAGCGCGCCGCCGAACTCGTGCCGAACAACCCGCGGTCGCACAACAACCTGGGGCTCGTCTACCGCGGCCTCGACAACCTCGAGTTGTCGGCTCAGGCCTTTCGCCGCGCGATTGCGCTGGAACCGACGTTTCTACGGTACCGAAATCTCGGGATGGTATTGGCCGAAGCCGGCCAATATGCGGACGCGCTATCGATGCTGCAGCGCGCGATCGAAATACGGCCCGATCATTATCGCGCGTGGGGCCTCATGGGATTCGTTTACCTGAACCAGCAGGCCGACGGGGCGCGCGTACGTGACACGTTCGAGAAAGCCATTGCTTTGGCGGCTGACCTGCTGAAGCAGACGCCGCGAGACGAGTATCTGCTGGCGGACGTCGGCACGTATTACGCGGCACTGGGTATGGAGAAAGAAAGTCTCCCCCGGCTGGCGCAGGCAGCAGCGCTCGCCGGGCAGGTGCCGGAGGTGCTCTATCAGGTCGCAGTCGGCTATGAGATGCTCGGACGTCGCGCGACGGCGCTCGACCTGCTCGCTAAAGCGCAGGCCGGGGGCTATCCTCCGACAGCGATCGCGCGAAATCCACAGCTGGCGGCACTTCGCGCCGATCCGCGGTACAAAAACGGCTCGTGAGCGCAGGAGGTCGGTGAGACGACGCTCTTCGCTGCGGGTGCTTCCGTGGACGGGGACAAATGCGATGGTCGCCTTCATCGATTGGGACAATCAACTCTTTGTCCCTAACCTGTTTCCGTGAAGTGAATCGCCAGAAACACTGGGCGAAAGTGGACGCGCTATACGAGAGGTTTGTCCCATCGTCGCCCGCGCGGTCCGCGGAGCGCTTGCGTGTCGGCGCGCGCGTCGTGCTGGCCGGCCGCCAGGCAACGCTAACGCCCACTGTATTGGCGACCGTGATCCTTATCGCTTTTGGGACAATCGAAGCGGAGCAAACACTCACACTATGTTCGGCATATCAACCTTCTTACAAGAAATGCGTTGGACGATGCCAAGGCCCTGAGGACGGGTTAGGATTGACCTTCCGATGGCGCTGAAGAAGTCCGATCTCTACTCCTCCCTCTGGGCGTCGTGTGATGAACTGCGTGGCGGCATGGATGCCAGCCAGTACAAGGACTACGTCCTGTTCATGCTGTTCATCAAGTACGTGTCCGACAAGTACGCCGACTTCGACGGCTTCGACCCGCCGATCACCATTCCCAGGGGCGCCAGCTTCAAGGACATGGTCGCCCTCAAGGGCGACAGCGACATCGGCAACAAGATCAACACCCAGGTCATTCAGCTCCTCATCGACGCCAACTCGCGCCTGGCCCGCAGCGACTTTCCCGACTTCAACGACCCGAACAAGCTGGGCGAGGGCGCGGCCAAGGTCGAGCGGCTGTCGAACTTGGTCGCGATCTTCGAGAAGCCGGAGTTGGATTTCTCCAAGAACCGCGCCGAGCACGACGACATCCTGGGTGACGCCTACGAATACCTGATGCGGCACTTTGCCAGCGAGAGCGGCAAGAGCAAGGGACAGTTCTACACGCCTGCCGAAGTCAGTCGCATCATGGCCAGGGTCATCGGCATCTCGCCGGAGAACAGCAAGTCCGCGACGACCGCCTACGATCCCACCTGCGGCTCTGGCTCGCTGCTGTTGAAGGTTGCCGCTCAGGCGGGCAAGCACATAACGTTGGAGGGGCAGGAAAAGGATGTGACGACGGCCGGCCTGGCCAGGATGAACATGATCCTGCACGACTTCCCGACTGCCAACGTGCTTTCGGGAAACACCCTGTTCGATCCCAAGTTCAAGGACGGCGAGCAGCTTCGGACCTACGACTACGTGGTAGCCAACCCGCCGTTCTCGGACAAGACTTGGTCTACCGGCCTCACGCCAGCGCAGGACAGCTTCCAGCGCTTCACCTGGGGCGTGCCGCCGAGGAAGCAGGGCGACTACGCCTATCTGCTGCACATCGTCCGCTCGATGAAGAGCACCGGCAAGGCCGCCTGCATTCTTCCACACGGCGTGCTGTTCCGTGGCAACGTCGAAGCCGTCATCCGGCAACAGCTCGTTCGCTCGGGCTACCTCAAGGCCATCATCGGCCTGCCCGCGAACCTCTTCTACGGCACGGGCATTCCCGCGTGCATCGTGGTGCTCGACAAGGAGAACGCTACCGTCCGCAAGGGCGTCTTCATGATCGACGCCTCGAAGGGGTTCATCAAGGACGGCCCGAAGAACCGCCTGCGCGAGCAGCACATCCATCGCATTGTCGATGCCTTCAGCAAGCAGGATGACAGCGATCCGCGCTACGCCCGCATGGTGCCGGTCGAGGAAATTGCCGGCGCGAAGAACGACTACAACCTCAACCTGCCGCGCTACATCGACAGCACCGAGCCCGAGGACAGTCAGGACATCGACGGCCACCTGCGCGGTGGCATCCCGGAGCGCGACCTCGACGCGCTTGGCGACTACTGGACGCTCCTGCCGGGACTGCGAGCTGTGCTCTATGAGCCCTTCGGCCGCTCCGGCTACCACCAGCTGCGGCTACCGATCGCCAAGGTGAAGCCAGCCATCTTCGGCCACGCCGAGTTCACCGCCTTCCACGCGTTAGCGACCACGCGCTTCGCCAACTGGCAGCGGACCAGCACGCCGTTGCTGAAGGGCTTCGCCAAAGACAGACTGCCCAAGCCGCTGATTGAAACCATCGCCGAGGACCTGCTTGCCACGTTCAAGGCCGCGCCGCTCCTCGATGCCTACGACATCTACCAGCACCTCATGGACTACTGGGCCGAGACCATGCAGGACGATTGCTACCTGATTGCCGCTGACGGGTGGCTCGACGCGGCCAGGCCCCGTCTCGTAGTCGAAGACAAGAACAAGAAGACCAAGGAGAAACCCGATCTCATCGTCGGTAAGAAGAAATACAAGACCGAGCTGATTCCCTCAGCGCTGGTCATTGCCCGCTACTTCGGCAAGGTGAGCTTGACCCGATTCTGTGGACTGTTTAGTTACGCCACCTGAGTCATCTGCGCTTGCCGTTCGAAGGCGGCCGGGCTAATCCGACCGATCGTCGAATGCCGACGCCGTTGGTTATAGAACACCTCGATGTAATCGAACA
>DATLXE010000352.1:0-1905 GCA_035575795.1 Gemmatimonadaceae bacterium | reverse complement strand
GAATCGCTCGCCGCGGCGCTCGCGGCGCTCGAGGGTATGCCCGCACCCATCCGCCGGGCCTACGCGACGGCCGCGGCGGTGGCGGTCGTGGCCATCGGCGTGATCGGCTGGCAACTGGTGGCGAGCGAGCGCATCCCCCGGGATCCGTCGCCTGGCGTCGCGTCGACCGCCGTGATGCCGGCCGCCCGGGGGGCCGTGCTCGCGGTACTTCCCTTCAGGAATCTCAGCGGCGAACCCGGGAACAACGACTTCGTCGACGGCCTGACCAGCGAAATCATTCGGACGATGGGCGCGATCAAGGGCCTGCAGGTCCGGTCGCAAACATCGTCCTTCACATTCAAGGGTAAGCCGCGGAACCTCGCTTTCGCTGGCGCGGAGCTCGATGTCGATTTGATCCTCGAGGCTGATGTGGTGGGGAGCGGCGACGACCTGCGCATCAACGCGCGGCTGGTGCGCATCGCAGGCGATGTCACGCTGTGGTCGCACGGCTTCAATCGGCGGGAGGGGAGCATCGTTGAGATTCAGGACGAGATCTCGCGCGCCGTCGCGCGTACGCTCGGACTCGAAGTGCGTGCCAGCCAGCGCCCCCGCCGGACGCTGCCCGAGGCCTACGAAATCTACCTCCGCGCCCGGGCGCTCGTCGACCGCGCAGGTCACGAGAACGCACAGCGCGCCGCCCACCTGTTCGAGCAGGTGATCGCACGCGATCCCGCCTTTGCGCCCGCCCACGCGGGATTGGCCGACGCCTTCGCGCAGATGTCCTGGCAAATTGAATCTGAATCGAGGAATCCGCTTCGGCACGACGAGGCGCTGCGGCTGATGCGCCCGGCGGCGATGAAGGCGCTGGAGCTCGATGGCGACCTTGCTGAAGCGCACGCCGCAATGGGCCTGACATACGCTCGGGAGCAGGAATGGCGCAAGGCGCGGGCGTCATTCGAAAAAGCCATCGAGCTCGACTCCAGCCTGACTCACATCCAGACGGTCTTCTCGTCGGCGGTACTTCTCCCTCTCGGCCAGTCCGCCGAGGCAGTGCGGCTTCTGAACCTCACCTTGCAGGCGGATCCGCTCTCGCTCGCTGTCCGGCGCACACTCGCGAACGCGGAGATCGTCGCCGGTCATTACGACCTGGCCGTCGGGCATCTGCGCGGCGTGCTGAGGGTGGATCCAGACTATCCACACGCGAACCTCCTGCTGGCAAGAGCGCTGACGTTTTCGGGCAAGCTCGACGAAGCGCAAGCCATCTGGAGCACACGTCAGGGCGCCGGGGGGGAGGTCTGGGCAGCGCAAACGTATATGAGGGCGGGGCGCCGCGATGAGGTGCAACGCTTGGTGCCGACCGTCGACCATCCGTATCGCCAGGCCATTGTCTTTGCCGCGCTCGGGGACAAGGACCGAACCTTCGAGGCATTGAACCGGGCAGTTGATGTGCTGCCGCAGCGCACCGCGCTCCTGCTCGTTTATCCCGAGATGGAATTTCTGCGTGGGGACGCGCGCCTGAACGTCATTCGGAAGAAACTGAAGCTTCCGTAACCGTCACCAGGCCAGCTTCAGCCCGATTCTGGCGATTCGCGGCGAGACGATGCTGATCGGGCGGAGGTACGAGTCGCTCGAGGACCAGACAATCTTCTCCTCGGGATTCGCGTTGAAGGCGTTCAACACGTCCACGAACGCCGCGATGCGGCGGCCGGCAGCCACGCGGAAGGCCTTTTCGATTCGAACGTCGAAGATCGTGATGTTGTCCATGCGCCGTGTACCGACGGGTTCTGACAACACGACCACCGGGCCGTAGCGCAGCAGCGCGGCGAACGTGCGGCCGAAGGGCTGCCCTGACTGATGCCGGAGGGCGGGCGTGACCCGGACGTTCCACGGCGCCTCGTACGTGCCGTGCGCCTTCCCCGTCCACGT
>DATLXE010000351.1:0-3566 GCA_035575795.1 Gemmatimonadaceae bacterium | reverse complement strand
CTTCGCCGCCGCGGCCGACCGCGGGGTCGAGATGCACTCGACCGGCGAGGTGATGGCGGGCGGCGAGAATGTCGTCGATGCCTATCGCCGAGCACTACGCGCTGCGGGCCATTCGCGCGCGCGCGGAGCGGTTCAGCCGCTTCAGGCCACCGCAACGGGAGCCCTTGCAGGTGCTGTGGCCGCGAGCGCTCGTCAAGCAGATGCGGCTCGGAGGCCCCGTCAGCCGCTCCGCGATCCCGGAGATCGAGCGTCGGCTCGCGCTTGCTCTGCCACCGGCATGATCGTTCGCTAACACCTGCAGCAGCGGTTACGCCGACAACAGCGGGAGGAGGAGGCCGCCGTGACGCCGCCGGCGCTAGTAGGAGGTCAGCTGCCGGTGCTGTACGTTGGTCGTCCGACTGCTCTCAGGCCGCGAAGCTGGCGCGTGCACGCTCGGATCTAGGCGCCGATTTCTCGTAGCCAGTTGTCGAGTTCGGCACTGTCGAGCGTCCATACTCCGTAATCGGGATCGGGGAACACAGACGCGAAGCGGACGAGGAACGCGTCGGCGAGTGCTCGCGTCGGCTCCCGCCCGGTGGCATGGGCAAGAAGAGTGTCGGCGAGGACGTCGCGCTTCTCGCGATCTGTCCAGAGGCCGTCTTCAGCAGCGAGCACCAGATCCTCGTCACCCGCATAGAAGACCAACCGCTCGACTACTTGTAGGCCTCCTGGGCCTACCTCGATGGCATCGCCCTCGTAGTAGGGAGCGGCGTCACCGTCGCCGCCCCAGGCTGGTATGTCGGTAAACAGATCCTCCATCTCGTCAAAGTAGGCGTCCCGCTCTGCGTCTTCCATTTCCTGCAGCTGCGTCTTCCCGAAATCGTTGAGCGTTAGCTCAAGACGCCAAAGACGCCGCTCGCCTTTGAGCGTTTCTGCGTACGGCCGCAACCCCACTGGTTGGCGCGACCGCCAGTCGTCGTACTCTTCCGCGCACTCATACTCGCGGGACGCGGTGTTCCAGGTGCCGCATTCACCGACGTACCTGATCCAGTCGTGCTGCGCGTAGAGCTCTTCTTCGATCGAGAGCGTCGCCCAGGGGAAGTGCTTTGCGATCTCGTCCGCGAGTGATGTGGTATCCGAAAGCAGCTCGTCCCACTCCTCGTCTGCCTGACCGAGTTGTTCATCGTCGTAGAGGCGGACGTGAATCGTGTGGAGTGGCTGGATTTCCTCTTCGATCTCCAGGCGGACGTGGGCATCGCTTTCGAGCGCCGCGATCCACTGGAAGTCTGACTCGGCGCGTCGGACCCGAAGAACCTTCTCCAATTCTGCGTTCCCCGCCTGCACTGGCGGGAGGCCAGCGTTGGCAAGTTCGGTAAGCGCCTCAAGGGCGGTTTCGTTCACTACCTGCGCCGAAGGAACAGACAAGAGAAGGCTGCGCGGAGTGCGGCGTATGTGCCGCCGCTCGATGGACTGCCAGTACGCGCGCTTCTCGTCGGGGGCGTACATTACAACGATGACCGGGAGTGAGGCTTGAAGCCAAAGTGAGAGATGCCTTGGCTCGGTTTCGAGCCACCAGCCGGCGGGATGAGGCCGTCTGAAATAGCTCGGGCCGGACTTCACTTGAACTCCGATGAATCGGAAGTTCGGCGTTCCTTCTTCGGTTGGGCCCTCCAATTCACCGTCAAGTCCAAAGTCGGGGCGCGCCTTGTGCCGGTAGAACCATCCGAGCTCAGCGAACGCTGCAGCGACCGCATTCTCGCCGGCGTGCTCAGCCTGTGATTTTGATTTAGCGGTCACGGTGGGTAGCGGAGCGGCCCGTGAGCACAGCCTAGGCCTCGCCGAACGCCGACGCTCTTCGACGCGGAAGCTCTGCTCTGCGTTGCCATGCGCCGCACTTTGCGGCGCTTCGGTGACCTACGCGGTGTTCTCCGCAGCGTACAGCGGCGGCATCGGCGCTTATTGCAAGGACGGCGACCCGCGGACACTCGCTCCGTGGGGGAGCTGGTTCCCGAGCACAGCCTCGGTGCTTGCGGGAGGCGACGGGCTACGAGTACGGGTATGCGGAGTCGAGCCCGCGCAGCGCGGCCCGCGAGCGTCAACGCCGTCGGGCGCGTCAGCGCCTGTCCACAAATCGAACGGTAAGACCGCGGACCCACACGGGCGCCACACCATCGCGAGAGCTCGGCGCGTGGCTTCTAGGCGCCGCACGGCCTACCGCACGTGCTCGAGCCGTCAACCCCTTCCGGGTCGGCTGCGCCTTGACGGCCCTGTGCGCGTGCTGCTGCAGGGCGCATGAACCCACCGAGCGACTCATAGCCGAGCTGCGGCAGTACCTCCGTTTCGAGATCAGCGCGTGAGTCCAGCGGGCGACGTCCCCCCCGGCAGCGAACGCGCGTGCCGAATGCGGTGCTGACAGGCGCGACGTTCCAGCGCCAGTGCTCGGATGCGGGACGTGCGCGACAAGATTCTGGCGCCGCCCACAGCGCGCTGCGGCTTGCGTCGGCGGTCGCCGGCGCGCACGCGCGCTCGTCACCCGCCGCGGCCACTTTTGCCCGTTGGGCGGCTGTCAGACGCACCGCGCAGCCATCTGGTAGCGGGACTGTCTTTGACACGTGCCCGAGTGGCCGTATCAAGGGGTCGTTCTTCGACGTGATGTTCCCGCTAACGAGGTGGCGTGGTGCCACAACTGCGGAAGGCTGGAGCTGGTTCGGGACGCACCCGTGGCTCGACATCAGCTGGATCACGGCAGGCCGCAGGACCGCTCCGTGCTGCATCAATGCCGCGAGAGCGAGCCATGGGAGCTCGGTGTCGTTGCCGATGCCGTCGGAGCTGGAGGCGTGCGGCACGGCACGGCACCAGAGCCGGGCTCCGGTGCCGTGCGAAGAGTGCGGAGCAGGCACAGCAGACCCGCCTCCGTCGCCGCGCCCTCTCCGCTACTGAGGTGCTGCGCGTCCGGCGTGCGTCAATCCCTAGCGGGGTTCCCGGGCCTGGGGCCCGTGACAGACGCCCGACGCGTAGCAGAGGTGCGGTTACGAGGGCACGGCGCTAAGTGCCATCTCCGATACGAGCGTGAAGTTGCCGTCACCCGCTGTACCCCGTACCCTCGGGGCCATGGCTGTGGCGGAAGCCGAAACGTGGCATCTTGCACCGGGACAGACAATCCGTCGCCGGGAGCTGCATGAACGGTATGGCGGCAGCAACTACGGCGGTATGGCACCGTCCGCTACGACTCCGAACGTTCTCCTATTTACGGATCCGGTCGTTGGCAGTAGGCATGGCTACTACGACGGATGGGTCGGCGAGACGTTCCACTACACCGGCTTCGGGCAACGCGGCGATCAAGAATTCAAGCACGCGAACCGTGCCGTTCGCGGTCATGTCGGTAGAAGTGGTGTAGCGGCGCCCACGGCAGCCGAGCGAAGGTAGTTCGGCCACCGCGGGCTCCCGACTCGTCGGTTCATCCACGAATCGATGAGAGGAGCACCACGATGGCCGTAGAGGCAAGGATGACTGTTGCGGAGGTTGTTGCCGCCGTGCTCGCCGGCGAGGACGGCGACTTCGTGCGGGAGGCGGTGGCGATCGTCGTC
>DATLXE010000350.1:0-41416 GCA_035575795.1 Gemmatimonadaceae bacterium | reverse complement strand
TTACCCTCTCCGGCGACTCCTACCGCACCCACGGCCGCCGCGACCTCATCAAGCAGACAGAGAAGAACTAAGCTCAACCAACGAAGAGGGGTCCACCCCAGACCGGCGCAAAGGGGTCCGTTCTAGCTCGGCGCTAACACGTCGCGGGAAGCTTGGAAGAGGTCTTGATCAGGCACCCGCAGAGTGTACCGGAGCACGGGCCGACCCCGTATGGCACGTGCGCCTGCTATCAGGCCACGTGTGGTTGGGCGCGGGCTGCCGAGTCGGACGGACGCAGCGCGTGACTGTGAACACTCGTCCCCGTCCCGTCCGCACAGCCGCCCCGGACGCCAGTGTGCTGCCGAAGTGGCGCGTGTACCGGTCTGGTGCGTCCACAGGCCAGTACGGCCGGGGATGGATCGCGCAGCGCGGGTCTGGTCTGACGGCTACCGGTGCCTGGTTGCCGTCCTGGTCCGCCGCGCTCATGGTCGCGTTGACAGCTACTGCACGCGAGCGTGCCGCAGCGCATGCCACCACGGAACTGCTCGTCGGGACGGAGCCGAGCGCATGAGTCGCCTATTGGCCGGACGCACGCTGTCGGAGGTCGAAGTCGTGTTGCCGCAGCGCGGACAGCACGGCGGAGCGCATGAGCGCCCACAGCACCCACAGCACGATCACGAGGCCAAGGATGTAGCTGCACGCGAGGACGAGCAGCACGCCCATCGCCCACGTCTCATTGATAGTCATATCGGTCACGCTACTGAACGTGTCATGACGAGACGACTTGTCGCGTCCGGGTGGGTGCATCCAGGTCGCCCCGCGATCGGGGTGGGTGACCATGCCGACCGGTGATGTGGGGGAGGTGTGGGGTGGTCGGAAGGCGCAGGAGTACGTCGCTGGGACGCTTGAACGGTACGGGACGATCTGCCGGTTGTGTGGCTTGCCTGGTGCTGATTCGGCTGATCACATCATCGCTCGAAGTCATGGTGGTGCGGTGTATGACTACGCGAATCTTCGTCCTGCTCATCAGCGGTGTAACGAGTCGCGAGGGAACCGCGATCTGACCGCCCCGGTGGAGTCCGGTCTCGGGTTTTTTGTTTCGGGCTAGGCCAGGACACCCCGCGCCAGCATGTCCATATCTCCCCCATCTCTCACAAAAAAAGTGCGGAATTCCGCACCCGATTGGAGCCACGACCGTGACCGCACTTGACGCTGAGAACGTCGCCTTTCTGCCCGGAATGGGACCATCCGAGCCGAATGCGGACAAGGCCGGCTATGTGGAGCGGGAAACCCGGAAACAGATCGAGGCGTTGCGCACGCAGGGGTTCATCGAGGACCACCACGCCGGTCAGGTCGCCCTCGCGATCGTCACCGCCCAATCGTTGGACCGTGCCTCAACTCGGGATGCGGCGTCGGGGCGGGCGAACTTGACGCGGGCGATGAAGGAAGTGTTCGAGATGCTCCCGCAGCCTGCCGCAGTGTCCGCGTCGTTGCTCGAGAAGGCTCTCGCGGTGATCCTCGACCCTGACGATGTTTGAATTCGCACCGCCACCGCATCCGGCGACGACGAAGCGCGACCCGTCGTGGCGGACCGAGGGATGCGAGGTGGCTCGGGTTGCCCGGCTGATGGGCATCGAGCTGATGCCCTGGCAGCAGTACGTGGTGGACGTCGCGACCGAGTACCGGATCTTCGGGCCGGGGGAATCGGAGAACGACATCCACCTCGGGAAACGCTGCTACCACTACGCATCGGTGGTCATCACGGTGCCGCGTCAGTCGGGGAAAACGACGGTGCTTGGGCCTGTGCGGGTGCACCGCATGATGACCCGCCCTGGGCTGAGCGCGTTCTCGACCGCTCAGACCGGCAATGACGCTGGGAAGCGGATGAAGGCGCTGATCGAGCAGGTGACAATGTCACCCCTGTCGGGCATGTTCCGCCCTCGCTACTCCATTGGTTCGGAGGGTTTGTTGTTGCCCGCGAATGGGGCATCGCTGACCCGGTTCAGCCCGCTGCCGTCCGCGATCCACGGCGAGACCCCGCACTGGGTCGACTACGACGAAATCTGGAAGTACTCCAAAGCCCTCGGGGACTCCCTCGTCGGCGCGGTGTCGCCCGCGATGATCACCCTCGCAGGGGTCGCGCAGAAGTGGTTCGTCAGCACCCAGGGCACCGCCCTGTCGGGGTTCATGAACGACCTTGTGGAGCGCGGCCGGAACGGCGAAGCAGGCATTGCGTATTTCGAGTGGTCGATGCCCGACGGCCTCGACCCCTATGACCCCCTCACCTGGTGGGCGTTTCATCCGGCGCTGGGGAACACGATCGGTGAAGACGCACTGCGCGCCGAAATCAACATTCCGTATGCGGAGTGGATGCGCGGCTACATGAACCGCCGCACCATGTCCGTCGACGCCCTGATCGAGGCCGAAGCATTCGCCGCGCTCACCGCACAGTTCGATCCGGCACCGAAGCGCTCGGAGGTGGTCCTGGCGTACGAGGTCGCTGCAGGTAACGAGTCCGCTGTCGTGTATGGGGTGTGGCGTGACGCGGACGGGAACCCGTGCACCCATGTCGTGCACGCAGCCCCCGGCGTGGTCTGGCTCGCCGACCTCATCGAACACCTCCACACGGCGTGGAAGCCCCTCGCGATTGCCGCGGATGACGGTGGGGACACCCGGGTCATCAACGACGAGTTGGAACGCCGCGGCGTGCCGCTGTACAAGATCGGGATGCGTGACTTCGGCACCGCATGCATGGGCCTGCTGAACGCCGCCCGCGACGACAAAACCCTCCGGCACGACGGCTCCCAAACTCTCACCCTCGCCGTCATGCACGCGGTCCTGCGGCCCTCGGGCGACATGTGGCGATTCAGCCGCAAACACTCCACCGGCCCCATCGCCGCACTCATCGCGGTCGCCGTGGGCCTCTGGGCATACGACCACCGCGAAACACCCATCGGTTCCCCGTTCGTCTACTGAAAGGCCCCACCTATGAGCATCCACCTGGACGCGTCCACGTCACGAACCGTTGTCATCACCTGCACCGACTGCCCCTACTGGGCGGCAATCCGCTTCGGCATGACCGAGGCCCACAGCGCGGCCACGAACCACGAACGGTTGCTGCACGCGGAGTCGGAGAATGCGCGCCGGGCGGCCCGCATGTATGCGGCTCGACACGCCGCCGATTCGTTCAATGTTCCGACCCCCTCAGCAAGCTAACCCATGTGAACATCGCCTCCCGCATCGCCGCCGCATTCGGCTTCTCCGCGCTCACTGCTGAGGTTGCGGCGGAGCAGGCAGAACTGCGAACGCATTTGCAGCACGGCGACTTTGAGGCCATGCTCCCCGGTGATTGGCGGATCGGCCGTGCTGAGGCGATCCAGCTCCCCACGGTCGCGAAGGCCCGCGCCGCCGTCGCACCGACGATCGGCCGCCTGCCGCTGGTCGCGTACCGGAAGGCCACCCGCGTCGTGCAGCAGCCGGCCCTGTTGGATCAGCCGGAAGCGTCGGTGCCGCTGTCGACCACGTTGACGTGGACGATCGACGACCTGATCTTCTACCCGTTCGCGTGGTGGCTGATCACCGAACGCGACGCCAACCGGTGGCCCGTCCGGGTGCGCCGCGTCCCGCGAAGCGAAGCGAACTGGGACGAGAAGACCGGGGCACTGTTCGACGCATTCGGCAAACCCGTGAACCCGGCCGATGTGATCCGCTTTGACTCCTGGCATGGCGGACTGCTGCGCGAGGGCCGGAAGACGCTGCGCCGCGCGGTCGCGATCGAACACGCCGCGTCGCTGGCGGAGGACAACCCCATCCCGTCGCTGGAACTGCACAACATCGGCGAGGACGTGCGCGACCCGAAAGAGATCAACAAGATCATCGACGCGTGGATCAACGCCCGCCGGGTGCGCGGCGTCGGGTTCACCAACAAAGCCATTGAAACCAAAGCGCACGGCCTGGTCCCGGAACAGCTCCTCATCGCGGGACGCCAACGCGCCGACATCGCCATCGTCCGCGCCATGAACGTTCCCGCCTGGGTCGTCGACGCCACCGTCGCCGGGCAAAGCATGAACTACACCAACCGGCAATCCCGGAACGCGGAACTCATCGACGGTGCCCTCTCCCCGTATATGAGTGTCATCGCGGACCGGCTCAGCATGAACGACGTGTGCCCGCGCGGTTGGCGGGTGAAGTTCGACACCGACGAACTCATCCGCCCCGACCTCAAAACGAGGTTTGAAACCTACGCCATCGGCGTCACAAACAACTTCCTCCCCAAGGAGCGGATCGCCACCTGGGAAGGCTGGGAAACCACGGAGGACCACGCATGAGCACCCCGCCCGCCACCGTCACCGCAAGCGCACAGCCTGCCCCGATCCATGCGTGGGCGTACGGGGTGACGGCATCGATCGAGGACCGCACCCTGACGGGCACGATCACCGCGTTTGACCGAGTATCCAACGACAACCGGTTCGTGTTCCACCAAGGCTCCATCACCCCGCGCATGCCGCTGAACCGGGTGAAGTTACTGCGCGATCACGACCAGTCCCAACCCGTCGGCTTCATGACCGCCCTGTCCGATGATGCGCTCACTGCCTCATTCACCGTGCCGGACGGCCCCGACGGGGACAAAGCGTTGGAGGAGGCCCGCAACGGCCTCCGCGACGGCCTCAGCGTCGGACTCATCCCCTCGCAGGAAGCGGGCGCGCATGAGTACGACGCGAACGGGGTGCTGCACATCTACCGGGCCGAAATGCACGAAGTGTCGCTCGTCGCGGTCCCCGCGTTCTCCGACGCCCAAGTCATCGACGTGGCAGCCGCCATGGACACCACCCACCACAGTAAGGACAACACCATGAACCGTGCCCAGCTCACCGCAGCCCTGACGGCCGGGACCATCACCCAGGCCGAACACGACCGCCAGCTTGCCCTCATCGTCGCCACCGAACAGACGCCCGCCCCCGCCCCCGCCCCGCCCCCGCCCCCGCTGCGGCGGCGCCGATGGCTGGTGCTGCGCCGGGTGTGGAGGCGCAGATCGTTGCGGAGCTGGGCGCAGGCCCTGTGCCGCTGGCACCGGTGACCCCGGCGGCGGTGGCGGTGGAGCCGCGTGGGATGTCGCTGGATCAGGCGGTCGCGCATGTGGCGGCGTCGTTCAACGCAGGCGACCCGAACGCGATCCGTGCAGCGCTTCAGGACGTGATCCCCGCGGACGATGCCGGTACAGCATGGCTTGGCCGTGATGACTGGATGGGGGAGCTGTTCACCGCCGCAGACGAAACCCGCCGGTGGATCGAGGCGTGGGGTGGGGCGAAGCCGCTGCTGACCCTGACCGCGGCCGGGTGGCGTTGGGTGACCCGCCCCAAGGGTGGCAAGTACGCGGGCAACAAGGCTCCGATCCCGTCGAACAAGCCCAAGACCACCAAGGCCCGGTTTATTGCGGAGCGGTGGGCTGGCGGTTGGGACATCGACCGGGCGTTCATCGATTTCGCCGACCCGGAGTTCCTGAAGGCGTTCTGGCTGGCGGCTGCTGCGGAGTACAACCTCGACTCCGATACCGACATCGCCACCAAGACCATCGCCGCAGCCGTCCCCGGCGGCACGGTCACCGGAGGCGGCAGCAAGGCGCTCGGGGTGATCCTCGGGATCGCCGCCGACATGCGCAAGGTCCGCGGTGCCCGCCTCACTCAGCTGTTCCTCGCGGAGGACCTCTACACGGAGTACTCCGAACTGAAGATCACCGACCTGCCCGCATGGCTCGCCAACGCGGTCGGTGGCGTCGAAGTGATTGACGGGACCGCCCGCATCACCCCGAAGCTCACCATCGAAACCGACCCGCTGGTCCCTGCCGGGGCCGGTATCGGGTTCGACAAGCGGGCCGCGACCGTGCGGGAGAGGACGCCCATCCGGGTCAACCAGTTGGACGTTGCGCGTGCGGGTGTGGACCTCGGGTTCTACTCCTATGGCCGCTTCGACCTCCACGACCCGCGCCTGATCGTCTCCCGCACCGCGACCGCCGCGGCCGCGAAGGAACTCACCGAACTGAAGGACGCAGAGAAGGCCCGTCTCGCAGGCGACGACACCGACGAGTCGGACGACGAGTAACCATGCCCGACCAGACCTCCCCGGGCACATTCATTCCGATGGACGCGGTGCTGCGCAAGCTCGGCTTGCCACCCAGCATGTCCACGGACCTGGACGTGGTGGCGGCGCGTGACGCTGCGGAAGCGTTCGTGCGCCGCCACCACCCCGGCCGCACCGAGTGGCCTGCGGACTACGTGCTCGGAGCGGTCAAGCTCGCAGCCGGCCTCCACCGTGACGCCGCCACCCCAGGCATCGCCGAACCGTTCGCGCAAGCCAACGTGTACAAGCGGGCAACCGATGTGGAGATCGAACAGCTCCTCCAGATCGGCCGCTTCTCCACCCCGGTGGTGGGCTGATGACAACCATCCAGGACGCCCTCGACGCCCTCGTCGCTGTGCTGTTGGGGGCGGGTATCGCGGCGGGCTGCGACCCGGCGAAGCTCAACCCGCCGTGCGCGTGGGTGCACGCCGACCAATTCACCATCGACAACCTCGACGGCTCCGGCACCCTGGGCGCGTTCGTTGACCTGGCCGTCCCAGCGTGGGCGTACCCGCAAGCCATGGCAGCACTCACAGACCTCCTCGGCCGGGCGCTGAGCGTCATCACCCCGGACGGCCCCGTGGAACTGGACCGTGCCATCGACCTCACCGGCGGCAAGACGCTGCCCGCGTTCCGTATCCCTCTCGACCTCGACCTGTAAAGGACTCACCATCATGACGATCAAGTCTCGTGCCCTTGGCCCCGGCAGTCTGAAGTTCGGTGCCACCGGCACCCCACGCGAATTTTCCTCCCAACTGCGGAAGGCAGAGCTTGCCCCGGACATCAAGGACGGGGAGCTGCTGGACGTGCTCTCGGGTGAGCAGATCAGCGAGGTTGACGAGGAAACCTGGTCGATCGGCGGCACGGTGCTCCAGGACTACGACCTCGACAGCCTGGAGATGTGGTGCTGGGAGAACAAGGGTTCCTGGGTGCCGTTCACGTTCACCCCGAACAACGAGGGCACCCAGTCGTGGAAGGGCGAGGCGCGTATCCAGCCGATCAAGGTCGGCGGAGACGTGAAGACCCGCAACACCTCCGACTTCACCTTCCAAGCCAAGAACATCGCACCCGTCGCCACCGCAGACCTCACCAAGCCCACGGGCCGAAGCGCGGTGCCGAAGCCGAAGCCGGTCGCGAAGCCGAAGCCCGCACCGAAGCCTGCGGAGTAGTTCGGATGGGGTGGCAGGAGGCGGGTCTGGTGCGGGTGGAGGGTGCACGGGAGCTGCGCCGCACCCTCAAGCAGGCAGGCGACGAGCTGCAAGAGATGCGCACCGCCCACAAGAGCGCAGCGGACATTGCCGCGAGAGCCTCCTCCGCCCTCGCACCACACCGCACCGACCGCCTCGCCCGCACCATTCGCGGCTCCGGGACAAAGACCGCCGCGGTCATCCGGGCGGGGTTTGCCCGCGTCCCGTATGCCGGTCCCATTCACTGGGGGTGGTTTGCCCGCCACATCACCCCGCAACCCTTCCTCTCCCAGGGCGCGCAAGACAGCGAAGGCCGCTGGATTCGCGTCTACGAGTCCTACCTCGACAAAACCCTCGACAAGATCCAAGGAGTATGACCATGGCAATTGAAACCCTCCGCATCACCTTCACCGACGGGCGGACCCCGGTCGATGTGGTCCCGAACCTGTTCGATCAGGTCGCGTTCGAACGGGCGCTGCGCAACAACAAGCAGTGGGGGAAGTTGCAGGACAACATCCTCCGCATGCAGGTGTTCCGTGGCTGGTCGGCCGCGAACCGCACCGGGGTGCTGGACATGTCCTGGGAGGACTTCAACGACGACCCGAACACGCCCGTGCAGTCCGTGACCGTCGTCCATGACGACGACGAAGACGACGACGACGAGTTGGAGGTGGAGGGTCTGGGAAAAGGCACCCGGGCGATTCCGTCCACTACCTCCTCGTAGGCCTCGCGGTCGCCACCCACACCCTCCCGTCTCAATGGTTGAACGAGTCCGCTGAGAACATCGCCACCGCCGTGCACATCCTGCACACGTCGAACGAAAGGCAAGACGCATGAGTCGTAGACCTGCCGTGCTGTCGGTGCGCATCATCAGCGACGCCAAGGGTGCACAGAAGGGGTTCGACGACACCTCCACCTCCGCTGACCGGATGGCGCAGGGCATGGACCGTGCCTCGGTCGCCGCCGGGGCCGTGCTCGTCGGCCTTGGTGCTATGGCGATGAAGCTGGAAGCGGCGGGGGAGGCCGCCGCAACCTCAAACGCTCGGATCACGAATATCACGTCCTCGATGGGGTTGATGGGGGACCGGGCGGGGGTGGTGTCGCAGCGGGTGATCAAGTCCGCTGAGGACATGGCCCGGAAGACGGGTATTGACCCGAACATCATCAAGCAGGGCCAAGCCACGCTGATGACGTTCGAGAACATCGCCGCAAGCGCCGATCAGGTCGGCGGGACATTCGACCGCGCCGCGAAGTCCTCCACAGACCTGGCTGCTGCGGGGTTCGGGTCGGTGGAGTCCGCTGCCACCATGCTCGGCAAAGCTCTGAACGATCCGGTCGCCGGGATGGCGGCGATGACCCGGGTCGGGGTCACGTTCTCCGACAGCCAGAAGGACACCATCCGCGCCCTGCAGGAGTCCGGCGACATGCTCGGTGCGCAGCAGGAGATTCTTGCCGCCGTCGAACGGCAAGTCGGCGGGACCGCTGAGGCGACCGCGAACGCGTCCGACAAGATGAGCGTGTCCTGGCAGCTTGCCGAGGAGGAACTCGGGCAGAAGCTGCTGCCCGCGTTCGAGAAGTTCCGCGACCTCGGCATGGGGGCTGCCGGATGGATCGCCGACAACGCTGACCTTGTGCTGGTCCTCGCTGGAGGGCTCGGGGTGCTGGCATCCGGGGTGCTTGCCGTGAACGGGGCGATGAAGCTCTACGCGGCCATGCAGGTCATCCAGACCGCTGCCCAGTGGGCGCAGAACGCGGCGTGGCTTGCGAACCCGGTGACCTGGGTCGTCCTCGCGATCGTCGCAGCAATCGCTCTGGTCGTCGCGATCGTGTGGGTGTGGATCGAGAACTGGGAGGTCCTCACTGGAACGGTCTCCGACGGGGCGAACCTGATCGGTGATGCCACCGGGAATGTGTTTGGGTGGATCGGCGACGGCTGGGGCAATCTGATGGACGGCATGACGTCCGGCGTTGAATTCATCATCGGGAAAATCGAGCAACTCATGTCCTGGATTGAGCAGCTCGGCCGGATGGCCGGCCTCGGATTCATCTGGGACGCCCTGCCCGACTGGAACATGCGCGGCTACCCGGCAGTCGCTGATGCCACCGGCTACGGCTACAGCACCCCCGACTACCGCACACCCACCGCCCCAACACTCCCTCGCCTGAACAACACCGGCGCAGGACAAACCGGCGACACCCACATCACCTATCAAGTGACCATCGCGGGCACCGTCATTGATGCGCCCGGTGCTGCGAGGGCGGTCGAGAAGCTGTTGGATGATGCGGCGAAGGCGTCGGGGAAGACGGCGTCGGCTGGGCGGAGGTTCCTGCCATGACCCGGTATGTGCCTCGGTTGAGCATCGGTGGTGTCCCGATCCCTGCCTCGTGGGACGGGTCGGGCATCGCGGCGGTGGCGAGGATCACCCTGGGCTGGGGGCGCACGGACTTCTTCGGCGAACCCGACCCCACCATGTTGCAGTTCGATGTCATCGACCCGGGCGGTGCCTGGTCATCCGACCCCGCCCGCTACGACGAACGCGTCACCGTGGACATCCCGGAGCTCGGGATGACGATCTTCCGAGGAGATGTCACCGGGGTGTCGTCGAAGCGTCGCCAGCTCGTTCCGCCGTCCACGCCAGGGCAGCCGAAACCTGAGGCGGTGTGGGTGTGGGTGACGACGTTGACGGTCGCTGATCCGAAGGCTGCGCTGTCGCGGGTGGTGGTGCCGGGGGTGCCGTACCCGGATAAGGACTATCACGCCGCGTACACGAACTGGTACGACCCCGGCTATTGGACCGCATCCACTCAGGGTGGTGCCCGGGTGGCGAAGCTCATGACGGCAGCGAAAGCGCATGTGGAGTCGATTGAGATTCCAGGGGACGCGGCGTGGGGGTATGTGATCAAGGGCAGCGAGCAGGCGTCCGTGGTTGATGTGATGGGGTTCGCGTATCGGGGTGGGGTGGCGGGTGGGCATGTGAACTATCGTCCCGACACCAACACTCTCTCCTGCGGCCGCCCTGCCACTCCTGCCGCTCTCGCCCTGACCTTCACGGGCGGGCGTCTGGTGTTGACGGCTGCCGGTGCGATGTCCATCCCGGCCCGGAGTATCGGGGTGCCTCGGGATGGGGTGGTGGTGCGGTCGACGTTGGGGGATTCGATCGACACGATCCAGGTGGAGGCGTTTGAGGCGTCGATGACGAAGTGGTTCCCGCCGGAGAAGAAGGACGGCTCCTATTGGGTGTTCCCGAAACTCTCCGACGCAACCGTCGCGAATGACTTCCCCGTCCCGGGTGTTGCGGACAAGCGCCGCACCCTGTCGGTGCGCACCAGCCACCGCAGGTCTGCTGCGGATCAGGTGTCCGGGATGGCGGTGCATGATTCCGGGGTGAACGCCCTCGGGGCAGCGCTTCGCCCGCTGGTCGCAGCGTTGAACGGCCGCACCGTCCCCGAGGGCCTCTTCCATGACATCGAACGCCACCCGCAACTCACGCCAGCGCAGGTGCGGGTGTTGTTCACCACGTTCGACACCCCCGCCCCGGTGTTCTTCCCCGGCGCATACACGGCAGGGCTCCCGAACCACGGGCCGCTGTTCCAGATCATCGGCGGCACCCTGACCTTCGACAGCGGGTGGATCATCACCCCAACCCTTGCCCCCGCGCGGACCTCGCCCGGGGAGCCGGTGACGTTCACCACCTGGGTGAGCAACGACACCGCCACCTATGCGGATTTCGACGATGCCATCACGTGGGCTGATTTCGCAGCCGTGACCCAAGGAGCAGCATGACCATCCAACGAACACCCATCTTCGGCATCAAGTGGCCCGACAGTCGGGAGAAGCCCAAAGACCACGGCACGAACCAGGAGGCCATGGCGCTGTCGATCGAGGCCGCGCTGCTGGCGGCGTCGATCCCGCCCACCAGTAACCCGGACGTACGGGTCGCACCGTCGGAGGCTGCACGTGATGCGCACTTCGGTAAACCCGCCACCGCAGCGGCGCAGCTTGCGTTGCAAGCGCGCGGGCCGATGGTGATCCGCACGGACACCGGCCACACCGAACGGTACTTCGCCGCATACAACGCCGCCACGAACAAGGCAGGCCGTGCGGTTGCCGGTTGGTATCCCGCGGGACAGATGAGCGCGCAGTATGCGGTCGCGTTCTCGTCCTCCGGCACCGGCGTGGACCCCATCGGTGCACTCACCCTGAAACCTGCCGTGTCGTCCTCTCGTGCGGCCGACCTGTTCGCCCCGATCCCGGCAGGATTGACGCTCCGAAACCCCGGCGTGTACCGGTTCGGGTTCGACCTCCTCGCCTCCCCGGCCAAGCTCGGCACCCGCTCGTTCGTGGACCTCACCGTCGGCGGTGAAGCGTTCCGGTTCGGCCTCGCCGCCGGTGCCGGTACCGAAGACCACGGCGCAGCCACCACGCCGGACGTGGTCATCGCAACCCCGGGGCCGGTGACGTTCGGGTTCTACCGCAACGTCGGAGCAGCCGCACCGATCACCGGCCGCATCTTCGCCACCTATCTCGGACCCAACACCTAGGAGCACATCATGCAGATCATTCGCGCGGCTCGCGGCCGCATCACCACCCGCCACGGCGAAGACATCGGCCGACCCTTCCTGCACGTCGGCATCGACATCGGCCACGGGGACAAGACCCCCGCGGACCTCGAAGTGCTCGCCCCGGCTGACGGCACGGTTACCGCGTCCGGTTGGTACGGGTCCTACGGGTACCGGGTCCTCATCGACCATGCAGGCGGCTGGTGGTCACTCCTCGCCCATCTGAAGGACGGCACCGCACCCCGCACGGGCACCGCTGTCGCCATCGGCCGCCCCATCGCGGTCATGGGCGACACAGGCACCCAGTTCGTGCACCTGCACCAAGAACTCCACCAGCCCGACGGAACCGCCGTCGATCCCCTCACCCATCTCATCACCAGTCTGGAAGGAATCACCATGCCCAAAATCCTCAGCGTCCCCCGAGGCACCATCGCGTTCGTGTCTGAAACCCACGGCTACACCTACAACCACCCCGGCGACTTCTCCCTCGCAGCCAACCGCCTCGTCTATGGCGAAATCCCAAACCTCACCGAAGACATCGTGACAACCCTCGTCGGCGAGGCAAACCATCGCGGTGATCTCCTCGCGGACAAGGTCGCAAAGCGTGTGGGGCGGTAGGGCCTGGTGGCGGCGGGCGCGGTGCGCGCTCGGCCGCTGCCCACGGGCGCGTGCGGGCTGGTACTGCGACGGCCGCCCAGGGAGGTGCGGGTGGTGATGCCTGAATGGATACCCGAAGCGCTCCTCGCGCTCATCGCGGCCGCATGCACGTGGATCGTCGCCCGCACCGCTTCCCTCGAACGACGCATCCACGCCGTCGAACGACGCGAACGCTCGTTGTGGCTGTACTGCCGCACCCTCATCGACCACATCTACCGCGGCCGGGGCGCACCCCCACCCCCACCACCGGCAGGCCTGTTCAAGGAAGACACATGACCATCAGCAAACCATCCCGCAACGCCCGCGCCTACCTCTACCGCATCCTCCTCGCAGCAACACCCCTCGCCACCGGATACGGACTCCTCACCCACGAACAAGCCGCCCTCTGGCTCGGCCTCGCCACCGCGATCCTCGGACTCAGCCTCGCAGCCGCCAACACCACACCCACACACGGCAGACACGCAAAACGATGACACACGAAAGGGCGTCCGACCGAGATGATCGGACGCCCCTCGAGCGTCATGGCTTTAGACGTGCTGTCAGTCAGCCCCCAGGCGGGGCGACTCGATTGGCACATCTTCACCGTTGAATTCGATGTCGAATCCAGCTTCGGAGCACTGGCGAGCGATGTAGTCTCGCCCGTTGATCCACGACTGTTGGTAGGCCTTGCGATCGAAACTGGAACTTGCGGTCCAGGCCGACATGAAACTCGACTCAGCTATGCCCACCATGTTGCGGGCGTATGAGGGTACGTCTTCGTCGGCGGAGAGCTTGGCCCATCGATCCCGCATTGTCTTGCTTGCATCGATCACCTCCTGAGCCGTGGCTGAGCTGCCGTCGCGCACTTCCGCGAAGTCGTTCCATGCCGATGCGTATTCGTTGCAGAAGGAGTCATCGATCTGCGCGCAAGCGGTGAGAGCCAGCATGGAGGTTGCGAGAATCGTTCCCAGGAGGACGGTGCTCCGGGAGCTGCGCGCTTCCATCAGGGCCAGACTGTGACGATCCCGACCGTGGCGTAGATCGAGCACGCCTTGCGCTTCTCATAGTTAGTGGTGATCTGGAAGATGTTCTTGCAGGTGTAGTCGTTCGTCACCCAGGTCACGCATCGTGAGCCGTACTCGTACAGGCATGGCTTGCGCTCGTCGGGTTGCACGTCTGTCGAATTCGCAGAGGCAGGCGTTCCCGATGCGACGTTGCGTCCGTCAGATTGACTCTGAGAGACGGAAACGGTCGCGACCTGGTCCGCATGGGCGGCTGCCGGGATTCCAGCGGTCAGGAGCAACGCGAGAAGCCCGGAAGCGAATACGGATTTGAGCATTTTGGACATCGTTGTCGCCTTCTCTTGGTTGAGGACACCGTTTGGGCCTCTTGTGGTGACGATATTGAATGCCGGGAGGGTCGCGTCTATTGATGTTGGATTAAGCGTTCTTTCGGAGACAAGCCGGGATCCGGTAGCCGGAGGGGCGGAGCGCGACGGCGCGTTCCGCCCGAGCGGTTACGCGGCGCGGGGCAGTTCGAGCATGTTGATGCCCTCGCGTTCCTTGCGGAGGCTGACCTCCGTATAGATAGCTGTGGTATCGAGCGACTGATGGCGCATCAGGCGTTGAACGACGCGAACGTCGACGCCGCAGTCGAGCAGGCTTGTTCCGTACCAGTGCCGCAACTGGTGTGGTGTCCCTTCCACCCCAGCCCGATCCATGACGCCTTTGATCGCGGCATACACACCCTGCCGTGTTACGTGCTCGCTGCTGGTCTGTGCGGCGTACGCGGGGAACCAGAAGTCATTCTCCGGGTATGAGAGAGCCTCAGCGACGAGTTCGTCATGGAGGGGGACCATTTGTGTGAGTCCGCCCTTGCCAGTGATTCGAAGGACGCCGTTGGCGCGGTCGATGTGACTGCCATGGATTTTCGCGATCTCGTGCACGCGCATACCGGCAAGGGCCGCGAGGAGGATCATCGTGCGAGTGCGCCGACGGTTGACGATCGCCAGCATGAGCAGCAGTTGATTGCTGAACACGGGACGCGGCTTGCCCTTCACTCGTTTAGGTGTCGGGGTCTTCGTGGACGGGTCATCGACGCGCTGGTCGGTCTTCACGAGCCAGCTACAGTAGGCGCGAATCGACGCATGGTAGGTGCCGCGCGTATTCGTCGACAGTGTCTTGCGAGCCACGAACGTCATGATCGCCATGGGCGTTAACGCCAACGGCTCGACGTTTGCATGCTCCATCAGTCGGGTGACGACATCAGCGCGCTCTTGGATCGTGCGTTCAGAAAGTCCTTGGGACTCCTGCCACACCCGCCAGTAAGCGAGGACGGACTGCAAGTCTGGTGTTTCATGGTTCATATTCACGCAGAAGACCCTATTTTGGGTCACCTTGTCGCAGGACGCGGCGCGCGCCACCGGTCGCCTGAGCGATGATGCAGCCGATCAGCAGGTACCCGGCCTCCAGCGAACCCTGAACCTTGTAATGAGAAGGTCAAGGGTTCGATTCCCTCGGGCGGCTCCATCTGCATCACCCGGCCGTTGCCCTGGAAAACCCAGGTCAGCGGCTATTTTTCGGCCTGCTGACCTCATTGTGATGACGCAGGAACCGCGCGATAAATGTCGCATGGCGTCGAAAGTACAGCAACGCATACAGCAACGGCCCCACGAGCGGCCCTGAATCTCAGCGGACGACAGTGCACGATTCCGGTTCACGCCATCCCTTCGTGCGGTCCACTCAGCGCGCTGTTCATCGCTTCCGAGGCCTTCTCAGAGTCGTCGGCGCGACGTGTGAGTAGATGTCTGAGGTGATGGCCATGTTCGCGTGCCCGAGGACCTCCATGACGACTCGCATCTGGACGCCCTCGGCGAGGAGGAGCGATGCGCAGGTGTGTCTCATATCGTGGAATCGGATGCGCCTGACGTTTGCAGTAAGGATGTCGCGGTCGAAGCTGCGGCGGAGGTGCTCGGCTCGATGGGAGTGCCGAGGGTCGTATTGAAGACGAGTCCGCTGTCCACCATGTGTCGCCCGCCGCACGCGTGTCGGCGCGCTGTGACGATTACCGCCTCCGAAAGGCATCCACCGTGCGCTGGGGCAGGGGGAGTGTCCGCTTGGATCGAGCCGTCTTAGTGGGGCAGATGGTGATTCCTTGCCCCACACCGGCCCTGGGGGCTGTCTGTCGGACGCGCAGCGGAGTTCGTTCTGCGCTGATATCGGACCAGCGGAGCCCGAGGAGCTCGCTGCGTCGGAGCCCGAGGGTGAGGGCGACGGTGTACAACTCGGCGAATTGGGATCCCTTGCTCGAATCGACGAAGGTCGAGGCCTCGGTTGCGGTCCAGGGTTCGACCTCGTGATGCTCGATCTTTGGTGTGCGCACCAGGGACGCGACGTTGCGTGCGATGTGCTGCTCGCGCGCCGCCTCGCTGAGCACGCTCCGCAGTACGGCGTGTGCAAGTCGAACGGTGTGTGCCGAGACGCCGGTGCGACCGATCAACGTATGCATCTCCCGCACGTGTTGCGGCGTCAGTTGTTCGAGCTTCTTCGAGCCCACGGCGGGCAGAATGTGCTTCCTCAGTACTCATTCGTAGTTCGTGCGGGTTGTTGGGCGCAGACTGCTCGGCGCGATGTGCTCGAGCCAATAGCCCGCATAGGACTGCACCGTCCAACCCGATACCGCTGCGGGAACTCCGCTCTCGGTCTGAGAGATGAGGTCTCGGAGCTTACCCGTCACTTCGGCTTTCGTATGCCCGTAGACGGTCCGCCGCTTACGTGCTCCGTCGGCGGCGAGCACGAACGCAACTCCGCACCATTTGCCGTTGCTCCGTTTGTAGATCGAACCCTCACCATTGGCTCGCTGCGTCATCACGGAGTGGAGTCGGTGAGACGCTCGGCGAACTCGCGAAGTGCTGTCGCGGGGATGCGGCGAGACCGCCCGATCCTGACGCTGTTGAGCCGCTTCAGCCGCATGAGGTCGTAGATCGTGGAGCGTCCGACGCCGAGCGACTCCGCCGCTTCCTCCGGGGTGAACATGAGTTCCTCGATAGGCATTTTGGTCCGTTCGGCAATGTGCCCGGGTTGGGCATCCTCAGTTGCTCTTGCAATCGACCTTTCGAACGTGCGGACTTCTGCGGACTGACGGCGTGAGAACTCGTCTCGCGGAGCACCAGAGGCACGCTCACGCGGGATATCGGCTTGGGAAGCTGAAGTTACCAACTGTCGTGCAACGGTGGCTCACTGGAGCGAACTTCCGCGTGATTCCAGGAGGGTGTGTGCCGAGATGACGCATGGTGCACTCGCGTTAGAGTGAAAAAGTGTGAGTCGCTTGGCCTAAGCGAGTCCGCACAGTCTCGGCTGAGCGCCGGGGCGGCATCCTGAGCTAGCGACCTCCGCCTGCGGCAGTTCATGGAGCTGGTGGTCGTGGCGACGGTGCGCTAACGACTGCATCTGAACACCATGACTCCGTCGCGCGGCCTCGAGTGCCGTCTCTCGGACCCAGGCGGATGTCCACCTCGGCAGTCGCCGCGGCTTCCGCTATCAGGTCCGGCTCGGCCCTGGATCGCAGCGGCAGGGCTAGCCCCGTGGACGCTGTCGCTCGCCAGTGTCAGGATGAGCACCTGACTAACGCCAACGCTGCGCCCAACGCAACCGCCGCACGATGAAGGGAAACCCATGTCGAACTCAATCTTTGTAAATCCGGGAGCGCTGTACGAGAAAGCAGCGGAAGCTGCAGAGCGGGCTCTCGTGGTCGATGCTGGCCAGGGGTATGGGCTAGAAGACATTGCCGATGAAGACACGCTCGTGGCGGCATTCAGCAGCTCGCTCGTAGCCCCTCTCCTTGTGGAGGGAACCCTGACAGGGTGCCTGGCCGCCTTCACGCATACGCCCAACGCTGTTATTCCACCACTTGGCCCGAACGCTGTCGGCCCGAACGCTGTCAACCACGACGACATGAGTCACGCACACGCCCTCCTGTCGGCGTCGGTCGGCAAACAGCTCGACGATTCTCAGCGCAGCGGACTGATCCGTGCGCAGCTCCCCAGCGGTTATTTCGGAGATCCCACCCGCATGACCTCAGTCGTTCTCGCACTCGTCACGCTGGCCGATGAAATCGTCACCCACGCCCGTCAGTAGCTGACCCCTTACCGCAACGCCCCCCGGCTAACCTCTCTCCCTGCCGGGGTGTTGCTAGCAGGTCACTTGACGGTGACCTCTCCACCGTGCATGAGCTCCTCGAGGAGCGGAGGGTCCGTACGGTTACCCTGCGCGAGGGGCGCTGGCCGATCGCGAGCCGCGTCAACCTGCCCCTCAGCAGCGAGCATTGAGCGAAGACTCCGGGTATGCCGCTGATCTCGGCAACCTATGTGGCTCAGATGGCTCGATACTGAGGGCGTCGACGCCTGACCACGGCGATGATGACGGCGGCGAGGAGGCACGCCACTTCTCCTGTGAACAACAGGCCGTCCTGCGCTCGCGCCTGTATCAACCCCACAGTGCGCCAACGCATCAGTGAGCGGTGCGTACATACACCGATCCTGGGTCGATCACGAAGACTGGTCGCGGCCGTCGACGAGAGGGGCGCCAGTGCATCGAGTAACTTCAGATCCTGTGCTTTCCGGCGCCGATCTCGGGAGCTTGATTGACTTCCGTCGACGGTTGCACCGTCTTCCAGAGCTCGCTGGCACAGAGGCAAAGACGGCGTCCGCAGTCGTGGAGTTTCTCGACGGCTCCGCGCCTGACAGCATCGTGACTGGTCTCGGCGGTCACGGAGTTGCCGTGACCTATGGTGCTCATCCCGGACCGACGCTGCTGCTGCGCGCTGAGCTCGACGCCCTTCCGATCATCGAAGTGACCAACGTGTCATACCGCTCAGAAAATAGCGGCATAGGCCATCACTGTGGTCACGACGGGCACATGGCCATCCTTGCGGGGGTGGGGTTGATGCTCGGGCGTCGCCGGCCTAAGCGCGGGCGAGTGGTGCTGATGTTCCAGCCGGCTGAGGAGAACGCGTTGGGTGCTGCCGCCGTCTTGGCGGATCCGGCGTTTGAAAGTATGCGGCCCGATATGGCTCTCGCATTGCATAACCTTTCGTCCCAGCCACTCGGTCGGGTCGTGCTCGACGAGGGGGTGGTCAATTGTGCATCGCGCGGTCTGCGAATCATCCTTGACGGCCAGACTGCGCATGCATCCGCGCCTGAAGACGGTATCTCGCCGACGGCGTCGGTCGCGGCGCTGCTCGATTCGCTCCCCGCCCTGGGGTTCGGGGGTGTGCCTGGTCCTGGTTACCGCCTCGTCACCGTGACACACGCCGTTCTCGGGGAGGAGGCATTCGGTGTCGCGCCCGGGCACGCAGAAGTCTGGGTCACCTTGCGCACGATGAGCGACGACGGAATGGATGCTCTTCGTGTCGACGCCGAGCGTGTGACGCGCAGCGTAGCCGAGCGCGATGGCCTCACCGCATCGTTCGAGGAACACGACGTCTTTCGCCACTGCGAGAATGATCCGGATGCCGTCGCGCTCCTGCGACGCGCCTTCGACAAGGATGGCATCGCCCATACGACGGGTGTAGTTGAGCGCGGGTCGGAGGATTTCGGCCTGTTCCGCGCTGTCGCTCCTTCCGCCATGTTCTTTCTCGGCTCTGACCGCGGCCAGGGTTCACCACAGCTGCACAATCCGGATTTTGATTTCCCTGACGAACTCATCGACATTGGGGTGCGGACGCTCACGAGTGCGGCCACCGAGTTTTTCCGGTGAGGCGTTAGCGCCTCACCGGATCGGCAATGCGCCTCCTCGGCAATGCGCTGGTCCAGGACGGGCTCGACACGTAGGAGGACTCCGTCGTCATCGTCCGCTCCTGACACCCCTACCGGTCCCGATAACCCGCCACGGCCATGGCCCCTACATCACACACTCACGAACCCTCCGAGCCCACTCTCAGCGAACCGGCAGTCCAAGAGTTCGCAGCCCCGGCGGCGACACTCGGGGGAGGGGGGGGCAGGAGGAGCACCTTCAGGAGAAGGAGCGTCGTCGGCTGGCGCGGTTTCGGATTACGGGGCTCCCAGACCTTCCGAGTACGGTCGCAGGGCGGATCCGGGATAGTGCGAGTACGGGGGGCATTGGGATTAGCTCATGCTGTGGGGGTTCGCAAGAGTCGTGGAGTTTGGCGCTCTATGGCGGTGTTTTGTGATTGCTCTGTGTCGTTTCAATGCCGATAACGAGGATGCGGGTGGCGGCTCCGAACAGCCGGTCGCGGGTGGCCGAGCGCACCCCCGTTTTCGTGTAGGAGTCAGAGCAGGGCGATGCTGAAGCTCGTCGGACCCTCGTCGCGGACGCGGACGATCGAATCGCTCGCGCCATTCGCAGTTGACCGTAGGTACCGCACGTCGGCGTCGCGTCCCAAACTCGTGGGTTCGCGCCGGCCTGGCGGCCTCAATTACAGAGAGCGTTGGTACGCAGTAGGAGTGTGGCCGGTTAGGCGGGCGAAGGTGGTGCTGAATGCGCTGGGTGTTGCCCACCCGTAGGCAATTGCAGTCTCGGTTATTGTTCGCCCCTCGGTCAGCGCGATGGAGGCGTGGAACACTCTGCAAACCGACCGCCACTGTGGGTAGGTCAAGCAGAACTGGGTGTGAAAGAGGCGACTGAGAGTGCGTTCACTTGCACCGCACCGCGCTGCCAGCTCGCTCAGGGAAGGGCTTTCGCTGAGGTTCGCCTCGACGATGGAGCAGGCTCTGGCCAGGCGGGCATCCGTGGGTTTGGGGAGGTGGAGCCCTTTCGTCGAGGATCCCGCAGCGAGGATGACGAGTAGAGACTTCGCTATTACGCTCGCGTCCGGGTGGAGTTCTTTCCTTGTGAGTGCGAGTAGCAACTCGCGGTGCAGGGCGGGCATGTGGAGGATGACAGGAGTACCACCGTGTGCAGAGGCGGGGGTGCCGCTGCCAAGGCCTAGAGTGTGCACGCTGCTCCGCCCGAACACGCGGTGTTCGTGCCAGGCACCGGCGGGGATGAGTACTGCCCGCTCCGGGGTCACCGCCCACGCTCCCAGCCGTGTCGTCACTGCGAGAACGCCCGAGTTTACATAGACGATCTGGTCGTCGTCGTGCACGTGCGCCGGGATCAGGGCCCCGCCCTCGTGCTGTTCCACGCCGGTGCCCGCAATTGGTTCGTGGCTGATTTCCCGCATAGTGCATCAGATTATCGGAAGCCGTCACCGGGCAAGACTGCGAACGTCGGAGTATGAGTAAATTCCAGCGCCCTAGGCGGGGCCTTCTAATGCGTACCGCGGGCGGGTTCCTGGTCGATGTGAGCCCGCTGCGCGAGTCTCCCGCTTTCGCTCGTCTGTGGTCCGGGATGCTGGTGTCCGGCCTCGGTGTCCAGCTGACCGTGATCGCGGTCGGCTTGCAGGTATGGGAGCTGAGTCATTCCACCCTCGCAGTGTCACTTGTGGGCGTCCTGGGGTTGGCACCCTTGATCGTCGCCGGCCTCTACGGCGGAATGCTCGTGGATGCCTTCGACCGGCGGCGGGTTCTGCTTGCTGCGTCGCTTGTGGCGTGGGCATCCACGATCGGGCTCGCGGTGTTCGCGTGGATGGGCGGGCAGTCGTTGTGGGTGCTGTACATGCTTACGGTCGTGAATTCCGTCGCGGGAGCGGTGGTGAACATTGCCCGCACCTCTGTGATTGCGCAACTCGTGCGGCCAGAGCTTCTCCCCGCCGCTGCGGCACTTGGCGGCATCTCGGCCGGGTTGTTTGTCACAGCAGGTCCCGCCCTCGCCGGGGTCCTCGTCGCGACCGTCGGGTTCAATTGGACCTACACGATCGATGCCGTCCTGTTTTTGGGCGCGTTGGCTGCCGCTTACACCCTCCCCGCACTGATTCCCGAAGGCGAACGGCATGCCCCCGGCATCCGGTCGATCAAAGCAGGGTTCGCCTTCCTCCGAGGCTCTCCCGTCGTCCGTGCGTCGTTTCTCGTCGATATCGCGGCCATGACACTGGCCAGACCGAATGCCCTCTTCCCTGCCGTGGGCGCGACGATCATCGGAGGAGGGGCCGCGACCGTGGGTGCTTTCACGGCAGCGTTCGCCGTCGGAGCTCTCCTCCTTAGCGTGCTGAGCGGCCGGCTAGTGCGGATCTCTCGGCAGGGCCTCGCAGTCAGCTGGTCCATCGCCATCTACGCGGCCAGCATCGGTGCGTTCGGGCTCGTACTCCTTGCAACGGGCCACCGCGGCATGGACGCCGCAGTCGCTCCCTCCTCCCTCGTCTTCGCACTGCTGTTCCTCGCGGTGGCCGGAGCGAGTGATGAGACCAGCGCCATATTCCGCACCACGATCCTGCAGAGCGCAGCGCCGGACAACATACGTGGTCGCCTCCAAGGTGTCTTCACCGTTGTCATCAACGGCGGTCCCCGCCTTGGAGACCTCTTCGTCGGAACGCTTGCCACCGTCGGTGCCCTCTGGTTGCCGCCCGTGCTCGGCGGCGTCCTCCTGCTCGTCACCATCGCCGTCCTCGCCCGCAGCTACAGCTCTTTCACCAACTATCGATCTTCTCGTTCGCACCTTTCGCGACCGCCGCAATGCGACCAGGAGTGACAGGGGTCGAGGATTCTCGATGTCATTTCTCGACTGCCAGGTGATCCACCGCAGAGATCCGACTTGCTGCACATCTGTAGAAACCCTCCAACTCATGAAAGCAATCCCCGACTGGTTGGGGCTGGTTATTAGCGGCCAAGTCTCCCAGACGAAGCTTGCGACCATTAGACGGGCACCGAGATGTCTCGAAAATCTAAAGTTTTCGAGACATGGGAAGCCTCCCTCGCGCCTCAGGAAAACGGCGGAATTTGGGGACGCGATCTGTCTTGGACACTCGTCTCACCGCGAAGTGAGTTCGCTCCGACGCTTCTAGCCATTTCCAAGACGGAATGGATCCGTGAGACATCTTGGATATACGCGGGTCAGCATCAGGAGCCAAGACGCGAGGTTGCAGGTTGAGGCTCCGGTCGATCGGGCGTGCATGGGCGGGACTTTTTCGCCGACGTCACCTCAAGCAGTCGGACCGCGATCTCACGCCCCGGGATGAAGAAGCTCCTCGAGCAGGCCCAGCCTGGTGACACCGTCGTCGTGTGGCGGGTCGATCGCCTCGGAAGATCCTTGATCGATGTGCTGAACAATGTGAAGCTGCTCCGGGAGCGTGACATACCGGTGAAGAGCATCTCGGACGGGATCGACCCGTCGACGACGTCGGGCCGGCTGATGCTGAATATGCTCGCCACCTTGGCCGAGTATGAACGCGAGCTGATCACCGAGCGGGTGAACGCAGGGATCACAGCTGATCGACCGCCTGCGGTTCCGGTACGTGTTCGGACCGGCCAATAACCAGCTCAAGGCGACCAGCCAGGGCGAGGAGGAGCGTCTCGCGCGCCGACTCGCTGAGCGCGCATCCCCTTCCAGACCGAACGGTGGCACAACACCGCCGGGGTTAGGAGCGCCGCCGAGGAATACGCCTGGGGTGCCGGCGCATCGCAGGAACGGCTGCGTGAGACCATCGAACGGACCGTCCCCACCCGGACAAGCGAGAACCCGGAGCAAGCGGCGCTGCGAGGAATCACACCTACCGAGAGCGCCTACCGAAGCTCCGCAGAGGCCATCTACGGTCGTAACGTGGGCTGAGTCGCCGACCAGAAGTCGTGGGCGATCTCGTTTCGGATTGCCCATCCCGCTTCGCGGCCGTCGCCCCGACGGAGTGCCGAAGCCGAGGCCGCGGGTGATCTTATCGACGGCATGCCGACGAGGACTTCCAAGCCGGGATGTCACCGTGACATCAAGCTGCTGTTCGCTCGTGGCTCGAATCGCAGGTCGAAGTGATGTCGTCGCACGATTGTGGCGTCGATCGCGAGACCGCTTGTGGCCGGCAAACGCTTGTCTAGAGCGAGCACGTTGTCCGCGCGTTCTGTTGCCATCCAAGATCGTGCGTGACGGCCAACGCCGCCAATCGCTCACTCTCGCTCAGGTAGCCGATAGCGTCTCGGTCATCCGCGGGTCGGGCGCGAGGTGCTGCGCTCGGGTTCTCGCCACCTTGTCGAGTGGCGCTTCCAGACCGGCGCGGGCTTGGGCGAGGTGATTTGACATGGCCTGTGAGGCGTCGGATGCGTTTCCGGCGCGGATGGCTTCCAGGATGATGGTGTGGGCGTCGATGATGCTGTCCAGGCTTCCGCCGGCTGCGACCCACCCGCTCCACACCCTGCGGCGAAGTCGCCACAGGACGGGCTCGAGCGCCTCGAGCGTGAGTTCGCAGAGATCGTTGGCTGTGGCGCGGGCCATAGCTGCGTGAAAGTCGACGTCTGCGGCATGCAGGTCTTCTGCGGTCGTGACCGTGCGCATCTGGTCCATTGCCGCGTCCATCGAGGCGAGGTCGTCGGGCGTTCGGTGGAGGGCGGCGAGGCGAGCATTGCCCACCTCGACGATCTCGCGGAACTGCTGCAGACGTTCGTCTTCGACCTCGGCTCCGACGACTCGGAGTGTCAGGAGTCTGGCCATGTGAGACGAATCGGGCACGGAGACTGTGCTCTCGCGGCCCTGGTGGCGCTTGAGTAGGCCGATGGCGGCGAGTCCCGCTACCGCCTCTCTGATGACGGGGATGCTGACGTCGAGCATCTCGGCGAGATCCGCAGTTGCGGGGAGGGGGTCTCCATCGCGGAGTTGCTGGTCATCGATGATCTCGATGATTGCTTCGGCAGCTTGCTCGGCGAGAGAGTTGCGCTTGAGCGAGATCGGCATGGGTCCCCTTTGCACTCGACTCGTCAGACTATAGCGAACTCGTCATCATGTTGACTACCTCATTACTTCTATTATAAGTTAGAGCCGCCGCTCCGAGCGGCACGCAAGGAGGCGTGTAATGTCCAGAATCAGGTCAGTATCGACGGCCGTGGTTGCAGCGAACTTTGATTGGACAATCGTCCGGATCGAAGCAGAGTCAGGTGCGGTCGGGTGGGGCGAGGCGTTCTTCGCTCCGGGCCTCCCGGAGATCATCGGCGAGATGGGTCGCCTAATCGAGGGTGATGACGCGACAGATGTCGAGGTCATCGGCGCCAGGCTTCGCGCGGCGACGTCAGGCGCGGGATCGGTGGGCGGAATCGTGCACAACGCCCTGTCGGCAATCGACGGCGCCCTCTGGGACCTGAACGCCCGCGAGCTCGGCGTTCCACTCTGGCGGCTGCTTGGTGGCGCGTTCCACCGATCCGTCCGCGTCTACGCCGACTGCCATGGAGGGGCGGGACTGATGAGCCTCGGGCCGATGCTCGACATCCGTCCCGTTCCCTGGTTGGACGCCAGCGGCCAGGTGGCTGACGGGACGGTGGGCAAGAGCCTCTTCGACATCGACGCCGAGACCGAACCGGTCGACCTCGACCTGCTCGCCGAGCGCGCCCGCGCTGCGGTCGATGCGGGGTTCGACGCGCTCAAATTCGATCTCGACGTGCCGGGTCTGGTTCCGACGAAACGGGGGTCACGGACTCTGCCGCCAGGCGCTGAATCGCTTGCGCATGATATGGCCGACGCGATCGCTGAGGGTGCTGGGCCGGGTGTCGAGCTCTCCTTCGACCTGCATTGGCGCTACGACATGGCTTCGGCTGTGCGACTTGCCGCGGCCGTCGAGCATCAGCCGATCATGTGGCTTGAAGACCCCTTGCCGCCTGAAAACGTGAGCGGGCTCATCGCTCTGTCGCAGTCCACCCGTGTCCCGCTTGGCGGGGGCGAGAACCTCATCGGTCATCGCTCGTTCGAGCCTGTGATCTCGGCGGGAGCGCTTGCGGTCGTCACACCCGACCTCGGTAAGGTCGGTGGCGTTTCCGAGGCCAGGCGGATCGCGGCGAGTAGTGCGGATCGTGGCCTCTCGATCGCGCCCCACAACATCGCTGGTCCTATCGGCACGGCGTTCGCCGCGCAGGTGTCGGCGACCTGGCCGAACTTCCTCGCTCTCGAGTACCACGCGCAGGACGTTCCCTTCTTCGCCGACCTTGTCGATGTCCCCCTCATCGAGCACGGACAGATTGCTATGACCGATCGACCGGGCATCGGAGTCGAACCGGTGCTCGAGGTCGTCGAGCGCTGGGCGAAGCCCGGCACCACGGTCTTCGCCCGCTGAAGTGACCCGACCGAGAATGAGAGAGAACATGACCAGCCCCGACGCACGAGCCTCCGACCTGGTTGAGGCGATGACCCTCGACGAGAAGATCCAGCTCGTCACTGGCTACTTGGGGATGCCGGTCGATTCCGCCGCCCATGTTGTCCCTGGCGGAGTATTCGGTCTGACCGAGGAGATGACCCCACCGCCCGGCGCCGTGGGATCCGACGGCTTCGTGCCGGGCGTGCCGCGGCTCGGCATTCCGGGTCTTCAGCTCGCGGGGGCCGGTATGGGCGTCACGAGCCTCGTCCCCCGTGAAGGAGGTGAAAGCGTCTCGTTTCCGTCCGCCATGGCGCAGGCATCGACATGGGACGTTCCGCTGATCCGGGAGTTCGGTCGTCGAGTGGGGCGGGAGGCGCGCGCCCAGGGCATCAACGTCATGCTGGGTGCCGCCTGCAATCTCACGATCGAGCCTCGTTCCGGACGCGCGTTCGAGTACCACGGAGAGGACCCGATTCTCGCCGGAACCATCACCCGTCAAGAGATGCTCGGCACGCAGGACGAGGGTGTCGTCGCCTCGGTGAAGCACTTTGCAGCGAACTTTCAGGAGACCGGCCGATTCGTCGTCAACTCGGTGGTGGGGGAGCGGGCTCTGCGCGAAGGCGAGCTGCTCGCATTCGAGGTGGCACTCACCGGGCCGGCCGACGAAACCGACGAGGTCGGTGTGGGGGCGGTGATGACGTCGTACAACAAGCTCAACGGGACATATGCCTCGGAGAACCACTACCTTCTCACGGAGGTACTCAAGGACGAATGGGGCTTCAGCGGCTGGGTGATGTCGGACTGGGGTGCCGCGCACAGCACAGTGGCGTCGGCGCTGGCCGGGCTCGACCAGGAGTTTCCGCACGCCCACTGGTATGGATCGCGTCTCAGAACCGCTATCGAGAACGGCGAGGTGCCCGAGTCGCGACTTGACGACATGAACCTCCGCATCCTGAGGAGCCTCATCGCGGTCGGAGCTCTGGACTCGTCCGGACGTCCTGCTCGGGAGATCGACGCCTGTCTGAATACAGCGCAGCGGGTCGCCGAAGAGGGCATTGTGCTGCTGCAGAACGATGGCGTCCTTCCGCTCTCTCGCAGCTTCTCCGGTGTGGTTGGGGTCATCGGGTCGCATGCGGACATCGCGGTCCCATCCGGCGGGGGCTCCGGGGCGGTGCGCCCGATCGGCGGCGACCCTGTCTCCGACGCCCAGGGTAACTTGCCACGATACTGGCTTCCGTCTTCGCCCGTCGGGGCTCTTCGCGAGGCTCTTCCCAAAGCTGAGGTCCGCTTCGACGCAGGGACGGACCATGCCGCAGCTGCGATCCTCGCCGCGGAGTGCGACGTCGTCGTGGTGATTGCGCACCAGCTCACCATGGAGCACTTCGACGTGCCCGACCTGCACCTGCCCGACGCCCAGGACGAACTCATCACAGCCGTCGCGTCCACAGGCACACCGACTGTCGTCGTCCTCGAGACTGGAGGCGTCGTCCTGACCCCGTGGCGGAACGACGTCGCCGCACTGCTCGCCGCATGGTATCCCGGGCATCGGGGAGGAGAGGCGCTGGCGGCCATCCTGTCGGGCGCTGTCGCTCCTTCGGGGAAGCTGCCCGCGACATTCCCCGACAGCGAGGACGACCTTCCCCACCGCGAGGTGTTTCCCCTGCCACCGCTGCGTGGAAAGGGCGGACCGGTGGAACTCACTCTGGTGAACATCCTCGCTGAGAAGCAGGGTGAGTATTTCGATGCCGTCTACGACGAGGGCCTGCTGCTCGGCTACAAGTGGTTTGACGCCACCGGCAAGCGCGTCGCCTTCCCGTTCGGGCATGGACTGTCGTACGCGCGGTTCTCGTATGACGGCGCATCCGTCGTCTCCGAGCGCACAGGAGGGGCCGTCATCACGGTCTCGCTCACCAATACGGGTGTGGTCGCCGGGCGGGAGGTCGCGCAGGTATATGCGACCTTGCCCGAAGCTGCAGCGACCCCGCGTCGGTTGGTGGGCTGGGTGTCGGCGGAGCTCGAGCCGGGCGAGAATCGGGAGGCTATCATCAGGATTCCGGCAATCTATCTGTCCGTCTGGTCGGTTGCGGAGAGTCGGTGGGTCCGCGCGCCGGGTGTCGTTCGCTTCGACATCGCAGCGTCGTCACGCGACGTCCGTCTCGTTCGGGAGCTCGACGCGGAGCAGCCCGTATGATCGAGCCCGAGCTCGCGGGCGCGGCGCTCGTCGCGGCGCTCCGTGGGGCGCGTCCTTCGGAGGGGAGCGCCGTCGTGTGGCGGCTCGGACAGTCCGGGGTCCTCTTGCGCTTCCCTCGCGCCACGGTGCTGGTCGACCCCTACCTCAGCAACCATTGCGAGGCTGTCCTCGGCGACCCGTTCGACCACCGAAGGCTCACGCGCTCTCCACTGGACCCGGTCGATCTGGATATGCTGGATCTTGTCATCTGCAGCCATGACCACCTCGATCACCTCGACCCGCCGACGATTCGATCCCTCGCGAAACAGAGCCCGGGTGCGATGATCGCCGTTCCGAGATCCTGCGCGGGCCTCGTCGGCGAACTCGGCTGGGCGCAAGAACGCATCGTGTCCTGCGACGACGGGACCAGCGCGGAGATCTCCGGTTTGCGGCTGCGCTCGTTCGCGGTGCCGCACGATGACTTCGACGATGGGCCCCGCGGCCACCCCTACCTCGGCTGGCTCGTCGGGGACGGCCGAACCACCGTGGCTCACCTCGGTGATGCTCGCGTACATCCGCGGATCGTCTCGGCTCTCGCAACGGCTTCCGTCGACCTGCTTGCTGTGCCGATCAACGGGCGAAGTCCGAAGCGGGCCGCGGCAGGCTTTGCGGGCAACATGGATGCGGAGGAGGCGGTGCAGCTGGCGCAGTCGAGCGGGGCGCACCTCACGCTCCCCATGCACTACGACATGTTCGCGCAGAACATCGATGCGGATGCGCTGGGGCGCTTCGAGGCCGCGGCCGAGGCATGGGGCGTACCCGCGGTCACACTTCCTGTGGGCCGTGCCCTCACGATTGTCGGCGCCGCCACGTGACGACGACGCTCGAGAAGCTCCGTCAGCCGAAATCATCCCCGTCTTCACGATCGACGATCTGGACGAATTCGACCCGATCGCGGCGGGGTCCGCCGGCGGAGGCCTGCGAGCGATTGAGGTGACGCCGAGGACCGCGCAGGGGAGGGCTAGCGTCGAGACGCCCTCCCCAGACTCCGCGCGATCGCGGTCAAGCTGGGGTCCGGAGGGGCCGTCTCGCTTGTGGATGGCTCGACGGCCTCCTGCCCACGGCGGGGCGCTCGACGGCGCAGACATCGTCTCGCGTGAGCTCGGCGAAGAGCATGTTCTCAGCCGATCCCTTGCTTAACAGCTTTCCATATAGCAACATATCTTATAAGATAAGAACTCGGGGAAACCCGCTCTGCACAACTTCAAGGAGGATGCTGTGTTTTCACGATTTCCGAGATCGCTCATAGGCGGACTCGCAACCGCAGCCATACTGATGGCCGCGCTGACCGGATGCACGACGGGCGGCGGCAGCAGCGACGACCAAGCGTCGCTCGACCTCGGCTCGTTCGTCGACGCTGCGTCACTCGACCCTGCACAGTCAGACGTCGGGCATTACATGCCGTTTCTGCAGCCTGCCTACGACACCCTCATAAAGCTGAATGATCAGGGCGATCTGGTTCCCATGCTCGCGACCAGTTGGGACTACGTCGACGAGGCGAAGACGACCATGGAGTTGAAGCTCCGCGACGACGTGAAGTTCTCGGATGGAACGCCCCTCACCGCCGAGGCCGTGGTCTCCTCCTTGGGGCGCTTCAAGGCGTCGAACGGGCCGCGCTCGACGGCCCTTGCATCGGTGGAGTCAGTGAACGGGCTCGACGACACAACGGTTCAGCTGCACCTCGGCGCCCCCGATCCGGCGCTCGCGCACAATTTGGCCCTGGTCGCCGGCATGATCACCAATCCCGCCGTCGCCGATACCGATCTAGCGAGTGTTCCCGCGGGTACCGGCCCCTACGTCCTCGACACGAAAGCCACGCGACGCGGCGACGTGTACGTATTCGAGCGCAATGAGAACTACTACGACCCCGAGGCGTTCCCGTTCGATTCGATCAGCATTCGGGTGCTGACCGATCCCACCGCGCGTTTGAACGCCGCCAAGACGGGGCAGGTCGATGCGGTCTACGGTGCTCCGTCGCAGCTGTCTGAAGCCCGATCGTCCGGGCTCACGGTCGTCTCGACGCCGGGTGACTGGCAGGGCCTGTTCCTCATCGATCGAAAGGGCGCCGCTACGCCCGCGCTCGGCGACGTCCGCGTTCGTCAGGCTCTGAACTATGCAATCGATGGAGACGCGATCCTGAAGTCGGTCGCGTTCGAGCAGGGGACACCCACCACTCAAGTGTTCTACCCGAACACCCCAGCATTCGAGCCGAAGCTCGACGACAGGTACCCCTACGACCCCGACAAAGCTAAGGAGCTTCTCCAGGAGGCGGGCTACGCGGATGGGTTCACTTTGAGGATGCCATCCTCAGACGCCTTCCTTCCCGAGGTGTATCCGATCATTGAACAGCAGCTGGCGGACGTTGGCATCACCATCGAATACGACCCGCAGACCCCGGCGGCGGGCCTGGGACCATACCTCAGTGGACAGTACTCATCGTTCTTCTTCAGCTGGGGTGCTTCTCAGAACTGGCTCGACGCGAGCCTGCTCCTCAGTGAAGGCGGAGCATGGAACCCGTACCACGTCGCCGATCCGAAGATCACCGAGCTCATGACGAAGATCGCTGCCGCTGACGGGGAGGCACAAGACGCGCTCTACAAGGAGTTGTCCGCCTACATCGTCGATCAGGCATGGTTCGACCCCTTCTACGTCGTCAGCAACCTGATGTTCGTCGGCGCCGACGTGACGGTGACACCCCAACCGCAGCAGATCGTTCCGTCGATCTACAACTACCGGCCCGCCAAATAGGCGGATCGCTCGCGGGGGGCGGCCGACATTCGGCCGCCCCTCGACCCGGAGGTCATCATGTTCCCTTTCTTGCTGAAACGCATCGCCTCAGCGGTCGTGCTCATTATCGTGGTGTCATTCATCTCATTCGCGCTCACCTGGCTCACGCCCGGAGACCCAGCTCGCGCGATCCTGGGGGTCAGCGCGACCGGCGCCCAGGTGGAGGCGAAGCGGACCGCGCTAGGGCTCGACCAAAACGTATTCGCGGCCTACTTCGGCTGGGTCCGCAAGATGCTCACCGGTGACCTCGGTACCTCATGGTTCACGAATCAGTCAGTGGCCGACTCGATAGCCATGCGCCTGCCTGTCACCTTGTCGATCACGATCATCGCCATCGTTCTCGCCGGTGTGGTCGGCGTCGGCATTGGTCTTCTCGCCGCGGCGCGACGTGGCCCCGTCGACAGCGCGATACAGCCGTTCGCCGTACTCGGCTTCGCCGTCCCGAACTTCATCGTCGCGATCCTGCTCATCACGGTGTTCGCGATCAACCTCCGCGTCGTCCCAGCGACCGGATGGGTCGACTTCGGATCCGACCCGGGCCTCTGGGCCAAGTCGATCGTGCTGCCCGTGATCGCACTGGCGATCGCAGCCACCGCCGCGGTGGCACAGCAGACGAGGAACGCGGCCATCGCGACCATGCAGCAGGACTACGTCCGCACACTCCGCAGTCGGGGACTGGGAACGGGGTCCATCTACTTCAAACATGTCCTCCGGAACTCGGCGCCCGTCGCGCTCACCGTCCTGTCTCTCCAGTTCATCGGACTGCTCAGCGGCGCCGTGGTCATCGAGTACATGTTCGCCTTGCCCGGTCTCGGCGCGCTGACCGTCGGGGCCGCGACGCAGCAGGATCAGCCTGTCATCCAGGGCGCAGTGATCACCGTCGTCGTCGCTGTCGTCGTCGTCAACCTCGTCATGGATCTCGCCTATGCATGGCTCAACCCGAAAGTCCGCTCGTGACCGTTCCTCCCACAACTCTCGCTCTGGCGACCGCCACCCTTCTCGATCGACGGTCGACGCTTCACCGTCTGCTTCGCAGCCCCGCCATGCTCATCCCCGCGGTCGTGCTGCTCGTGATCGTGCTGATCTGCGCGCTCGCTCCCGTCTTCGGTCTCCCGTCGCCCGGCTTTGCCGATGTGACGGCCGTACGGCAGCCTCCCGGGGCTGGGCATCTTCTCGGAACGGACTCCTCGGGCCGCGACGTCCTCAGCCGTCTCCTGTTCGGCGGCCAAGTAACCCTGCTCGCCGGCCTCACCGCCACCGCGGTCACGTTCCTGCTCGGCGTGCCGATGGGTCTCGCCGCCGGCTACTACAGCGGCAGGCTCGATTCAGCCGCAAGTTGGTTGTCGGATCTGATCCAAGCGCTCCCCGCGATCGTCGCGTTGCTCGCCGTCTCCGTCCTCATCGGCTCCAACCCCGTCGCCGTGATGGCCGTCTTCGGGATCCTCATGATTCCCGCCATGTTCCGCCCCGTTCGGGCGGCAGTCATCGATGTTCGGCGCGAGCTGTACATCGACGCCGCGAAAGTGTCGGGCATCGGCGACCTCGCGATCATGGGCCGACACATCTTGGGCGTGGTGCTCCCGGTCGCGCTCATCCAGATCGGCTTCATCTTCGGACTCGCGCTCATCGTGCAGGTCGGCCTCGAGTTCATCGGCATCGGCGAACAGGGGGCCGCAAGCTGGGGTGGCATGCTCGGTGACGCGTTCAAGGACATCTACAACACCCCGCTCCTGCTCCTGCCCCCGGCGCTGGCCATCACCCTCACAGTGGTCTGCCTCATCCTGCTCGCCTCGGTGGGGCGCGACCTCATCAGCGACGGAACGACGCCGACGAAGAGGCGCCGCCGCAAGCGCGTCGTCGCCGAGACGGTCGCCGTACGGCCGCCTTCAGAACACTTGCTCGAGGTGACCGACCTCAAGATCGAGTACCGACTCGATGGCCGCGACCGCCGAGTCGTCGACGGCGTGAGCTTCTCTGTCGACCGAGGCCGCGTGCTCGGGCTGGTCGGCGAATCCGGCTCAGGCAAGACCCAGACAGTTCTCGGCGTGCTCGGACTGCTCTCCGCCGGCGGCGCAGTGGTCGCCGGTTCGGCCGTCTTCAACGGTCGAGACCTGGTGCAGCTCGGCGCAGCCGACCTCAAGGGCGTTCTCGGCCGCGAGATCGGCTACATTCCTCAGGAGCCGATGTCGAATCTCGATCCGAGCTTTACGATCGGCAGCCAGCTCATCGAACCGATGCGTCGTCATCTCGGGCTTTCCCGCCGTGAGGCCCGCAGGAGAGCGAACGACTTGCTGGCCCGGGTGGGCATCGCCGACCCCGGCCGCACTCTCGACAGCTTCCCGCACCAGATCTCCGGTGGCATGGCGCAGCGCGTGCTGATCGCCGGCGCGGTCTCCTGCGACCCGAAGCTCATCATCGCCGACGAGCCGACCACCGCTCTCGACGTGACGGTGCAGGCAGAGGTCCTCGATCTGCTTCGCTCGATCATCGTGGAGCGCGATATCGCGGTCGTCCTCGTCACCCACGACTTCGGCGTCGTCGCTGATATCTGCGACGACGTTGCGGTGATGAGGTCCGGGAATGTACTCGAGTCCGCGCCCGTCCGGACCCTCTTCGCCGAGCCAGATCACAGCTACACCCGAGCGCTGCTTGCGGCCGCTCCGGCGCACCTTTCACCCCGCACGCCCACGCAGCTGGACGGCGCAGCAGAGATCCTCCGCGTAGAGAAGCTCAAGGTGACATACCCAGGTCGGCGCGGCCACGAATTCGTCGCGGTGAAGGACGTCTCGTTCTCGATTCGCGAGGGCGAGACCTTAGGCCTCGTCGGCGAGTCCGGTTCAGGCAAGTCGACCATCGGACGTGCCATCCTGGGGCTCGCCCCCGTTACCGAGGGGGACATCCTCTGGGACGGAACGAGCATCGCCTTCGCCTCCAAGAGGACGCGGAGGGCGCTGAGCTCCGACATCCAGGTCGTGTTCCAAGATCCGTACAGCTCGCTCAACCCGGCGATGGCGGTTGAGGACATCCTGGTCGAACCGCTGCTCATCGATCCGACGGTCAGCCGCGCCGGCGCGATCAAGCGGGTTCAGAGCCTTCTCGATGCCGTGCATCTTCCGGCGGATGCGGGACGACGCCGCGCAAACGAGTTCTCTGGCGGCCAGAGGCAGAGGATAGCCATCGCGCGGGCGCTGTCGCGCTCGCCGCGGCTCATCATCTGCGATGAAGCAGTGAGCGCGCTCGACCTCTCGACCCAAGCCAGCGTCCTCGATCTGTTCGCAGAGCTGCAACAGCGCACCCGGGTCGCATACCTGTTCATCTCCCACGACCTCGACGTCGTGCGACATATCGGTGACCGGACAGCCGTTCTCCAACACGGCTCGCTCGTTGAGGTGGGTGCGAGTGAAGTCGTCGCGACAGAGCCCCATGACCCGTACACGCGCCGACTGGCGGCGGCATCTCCTTATCCCGACCCCGTCGTGCAAGCCGAGCGCCGCGAGCGGCGCAGAGCCGAGCCCGCCATCGAGCCTCGACTCCTTAACGGAACACACCCCTCTTCAAGAAAGGCACACCATGACTGAACCCTTCGCCACTGTCACCATCGGCTCGGATGAACCAGGACAGCTCATATCCCCCTTGATCTTCGGGGGGATGATCGAACACTTCGGCCGCACCGTCGACCCCGGCATCTGGGACGCGGAGCATGACATCCCGCGATCGGATACGAAGGCTGCCATCGAGGCGATGGGCGTTCGCGCTCTCCGCTACCCGGGCGGCTGCTTCTCGGATGACTATCACTGGCGCGATGGCGTCGGCCCGAAGTCCGAGCGTCCACTCGTGGAGGAGACGTTCTGGACGACGGTGACCCAGCGGCTCGGCGGATTCGGCACCAACTCGACCTTCGCGTCGACCCCGGAAGACATCGGGCGGCTTATCGGACCTCCCGAACCCAACCTCCTCGGCACCGACGAGTTCCTCCAGTACTGTCTCGACGTCGACGCAGAACCGTTCCTCGTCGTCAACATGGGCACGGGGACTCCCGAAGAGGCTGCGGACTGGGTGCGATACTGCAACGTGGACCGACGCTCGCCCCGCCCGGTGACGTGGTGGTCACTCGGCAATGAAGCCTGGGGGATCCAGGAGTACGCACATGCCGAACCTACGGTGTACGGCCGCCGAGTGGTTGAGTTCGCGCGCGCCATGAGGGCCGTCGACCCGGACATCAAGTTCGTCGCGGTCGGGCTGCCCGTCAACAACACCCACGAGAGCATGCCGGCCGGCATGGCCCCGTATCCCGCCAAGGTGTGGAACGCCGGCGTGCTCCAGGAGTGCAAGGACGACATCGATCTGCTGTCGGTCCACTGGTACTTCCCCGGCATGATCGAGCGACCGCTCCGCACGACGGGCGACCTCCGCCAACTGTCGACTTCCCCGCAGCTTCTCGAGGATGCATTCGCCACAACTATTGGGTTCGTCGACGACCTGACCGGGCCTGACCGCCGCATCGACATCTCCTTCGACGAGTGGAACCGGATGGTGCAGTTCGACGACCACCTCGCGACGAATCATCCGCTGGGCAACGCCGCGTTCTTCGCCGGATGCTACAACGCGATCCTCGCCCATGCCGACCGCATCCCGATGGCGTTCATCAGCCACCTGGTCAACTGTCTGGCGCCGATCCAGACCGACGACAAGCGCCTATTTGTCACCGTGTCCTTCCTCGTCGCGCGCCTGTACTCCCACCATGCCCGTGGCCGCAGCCTCTCGACCAGAGTGGAAAGTCCCTCGATGCACGTCCAGCCCTTCGAAGGTCTCGACCCCGCAGCCATGAGCGGGAGCATCCTCATCGAGCCGCGCGAGGCTCGCGTGATCACGGCGGCAGCAACCCGCGAGGGCGATCGGAGCGCGGTGTTCCTGGTGAACGCCGACCCTGAGGCCGCGCACGACGTCGAGGTGATCAGTTGGGCAGACGGTCCCGCGAAGGTTCAATGGATTGCTGGGCCCGATGTGTGGGCGCAGAATGACTTCGATCACCCGGACGTCCTTCAGCTACGCGAGAAGGTGGTGCACGTCGACGATGGGCGACTGGTCGTGACGGTTCCCCCCGCTGGCGTTGCAGTCGTCAGCCGATGACCATGAATGAGCAGATGACGAGAGGTGGCGCAATGGCCGCATCCAAAGACGCAGAGCGCATGAACGCGATCCGTGGCGAGCTGTACACGCCCGTGGTCGGTGACATTCTGGATGAACTTGGTTATCGGCGGCAGTTCCTTCCGCCGGAGATCCACGGCATCAAGAACGAGATGGTGGTCGTCGGCAGGGCGATGCCCGTGCTCGTCGCCGATGTGACGGGGCCGCAGACGAAGCCGTTCGGCAGGCTCACCGAAGCGCTCGACCAGCTCGAGCCGGGAGAGGTCTACGTCGCGCAGAACGCCACGATCCCGTGCTCCGCATGGGGAGAGATTCTCACCGCCACGGCCCGACAGCGTGGTGCGGTGGGGGCCGTGGTCGATGGCTACCACCGCGATACTCCCCGGGTGCTGCAGCAGGAGTTCCCGGTATTCAGTCGCGGTGGCTACGCGCAGGATGCCGCCGTGCGGTCATCGGTGATCGACTTCCGATGCCAGGTGCGTATCGGCGACGTCGAGATCGCACCTGGCGACCTCATCTTCGGTGATATCGATGGTGTGATCGTCATCCCGGCGGCGGTGGAGGACGAAGTGATCGAACGTGCGCTGGCGAAGGCGCGGACCGAGAACACCGTGCGCAGCGCAATCGAGGCGGGGATGAGTTCGACCGAAGCCCTCCGCACCTACGGAGTACTGTGAGTTCGCCGACGTTCCCGGGCCTGGAAGGTGCAACAGCACTCGTCACAGGTAGCAGCCGGGGAATCGGCGCCGGTATCGCGGATGCGCTGCAGGCTGCGGGTGCCCGGGTGCTCCGGCACGGCTCCCCGGCGCACGCCTCCCAGGTCCAGGACGACTCGATGATCCTGGCCGATCTGTCCACCGAGCAGGGCATCGGTGAGCTGACCGCCGCTGTCCACGCCCGGGTCGAGCAGCTCGACATCCTCGTCAACAACGCGGGTGTCGAGCTACCCGCACCGCTCACCGCGATGGACGGGGCCTCGCTGAGGCAAACGTTCGACGTCAACGTCGTCGCTCCGATCCTGATCACTGGATCACTCGTCCCGCTGCTGCGTCAGGGGAGACCAGGGACTGTGATCAACGTTACGAGTATCCACGACAGCGTGCCGTATGCAGGCAACGTCGCCTACGTCGCTTCCAAGGCCGCTCTTGACGCTGCTGGGCGGACGATGGCACTCGAGCTGGCTGCGTCGGGCATCCGCGTCAACTCCATCGCCCCGGGCGCGATCGAGACTGACATCAACCGCGACGTCATCGAAGAGATGGGACGCGACCGATTCGAATCGTGGATCCCGCTCGGACGCGTCGGCGCGATCGACGACCTCGTCGGTGCAGTGCTGTTCCTCGCGTCCGATGCTTCGCGCTACGTGACGGGATCCCGCATCCTGATCGACGGAGGCTACAGTCAGGCGCTGCTTCGCTACGGTCTCACTGGAGAGGAAGTCGCTCGGAATTCGGCGAGGGAGCCGCCGGCTGATCGCCGCTCCTGATGGACTCCTCGAGTCCGATGCGCGCCTGGCCGAGGTTGTCCGCCATCGCCCGTGCTGCTTGGTCCTCGTCTCCGGCGGCGATCGCCGCGAGGATCGCACGGTGCGCTTCGATGACCGGATCGAACTCGCCACCCTGCTGTACCCATCCGCTCCACACCCGGCGGCGCAGCCGCCACAGCAGCGGCTCGAGCGATTCCAGCGTGAGCTGGCAGAGGTCGTTGTCGGCAGCATCCGCGACCGCCGAGTGGAACGCGACGTCCGCGTCATGCAGCTCTTCTGCGGTTCGGGCGCTCGCCAAGATCGCCATCGCGGCCTCGAGCGCAGCCAGACTCTCGGGATTGCGATTGCGTGCGGCGAGACGCGCGTTCCCCACCTCTACGATCTCGCGGAACTGCTGAACCTGCTCATCATCGACTGCGCTGCCGATCACGCGCAGACTGAACAGTCGACCGAGATGCGATGAGTTGGGAGTGGCAATCGTGCTCTCTCGTCCCTGCTGCCGTTCTACGAGCCCGATGGCCGCTAGACCGGCTACCGCCTCACGGACGACCGGCACGCTCACGTCGAGCATCTTCGCCAGCTCGCCGCTGGCGGGAAGTCGATCGCCAGGCTTCAGGCTCCGTTCCGAGATCAATTCGATGATGGCCTCGGTGACCTGATCAGTAAGCGACGTCCTCTTCAGGGAACGTGGCATAGACACTCTCCGGTTTCCTTGCTGCGACCGACGGCCATCGTTAAAAGGCTATCAACTAATCGAAGAAGTGGATGACTGACAAGAGAAAGAGGTGGGCCTCGGCGCTACTGAATCTTCGTGCGGGTGGGGCCGAGCAGTGTGAGAGCGAGGGAGGCCACGCCGAGCAGTTCCTCGCGACTTGCCCCGAGATCCGCGCGTGCCGAAAGCCCTTGCCAGAGGGTCTGCACCAGTTCTGTCAGCACTGTGACGTTCGTCGTTGCGGCAAGATCGCCCTCCACGACCGCGCGCTGAAGGCGGGCGCCGAGGCGCGCCTCGTCAGCGTCTTGCAGGTCAGCGACATACTTTCGGACGTTGAGAGTGGCGGAAGTGTCGGCCATGACGGCACTGCCCGTCAGGCAGCCGGGATGCCCTTCAGTGGATCGGGTGAACTCAGTGACGGAGTCCATGAGCAGTCGCTCAATCACGCGCTCGACCGTGGGCTCGGCCACCGCACTGTCATAGATCGCGCTGTACCGAAGCGCGTAGGTGCGGATTGCTTCTTCGAACAGGTCGGCCTTCGTTCCGAACGCGGCGTACAGGCTGGAACTCGAGATCCCGAGAGCGGAACTCAGCACCCGTGTGGAGGTGCCCGAGAATCCATGGCGCCAAAACAACCGCGCCGCCTCGCGCAGGGCAATCTCGCGATCGAAGGACGGAGGCCGCCCAGCCCGTTTCGTCTGCATATTGACGATTCTAAATCAGATGGCCCACAATGGCTTGTGGAGCGATCGATTCAGAAAGTTCCCCAAAAGATGTCCGATCCGACGCCACCGCAACTCCGCGGCATAACTCGCCGCAGATCTGCGCCAACACCGTGCCGTGCGCTCACCACTCGCGCCAACTGGAGGTATGCATGCCGCTCGCAGCAGTTCGACGACTCACCGCAACCACCGCCCTCATCCTCGTCAGCCTGTCTGCTCTGGCAGGATGCTCTGTCACCACCGGCGCTGAGCCGCGAACAGCCGCTAGCGCGTCGGCGACGGAGGCAGAGGAAAGACCGCTTGCGCTGGTCTATAACGGGCCGCAGGGATGTGACGATTGCGCCCCGACGATCGCTTCGGTTCTGAGGAAGGCGAAACGACCCTTCCGGGTCTTGTACGTCGGCCCCGGCACTGGTCGGGAGCTGAACGCCGCGATCCTGAAGGAGGCGACGCTCTACGTCCAGCCGGGAGGAGGTTCCGACCTCGAGGCGACGTGGAACGACCTGGAACCGGCTGCGGATGATCTGCGGGCTTGGGTGGAGGCCGGGGGCTCCTACCTCGGTCTCTGCTTCGGCGCCTACCTTGCAGGCTCCAACCCGGGACTCGGTCTCCTGCCCGGCGACACGTTCGGCTGGGCCGGCTCTGAGGGCGCGACCGTGCCCGATGACCGCGACACCGTGATCCCAGTCATCTGGCGAACTCGAGAACGACACCTGTACTTCCAAGACGGCCCCGGATTCACGCTCAAGGAGACCGCCGATGCGACCGTGCTGGCCACCTATCCGAACGGTGTACCTGCCGCGCTCGTGGCCAAGTACGGCAAGGGACGCGTCGGAGTCTCCGGGCCCCACCCCGAAGCGACCCGGACCTGGTATGAGAACGCCGACCTGGAGAACCCCGACGGTTACCAGCTCGATCTCGCCTACGACCTCATCACTGCGACGGTCGGAAAGAGATGACCGGAATCTTCGCGCGGCCATCCGCCGCGTTCGCCCCGCACCCTCGTCAGGGCCGGCCCGGCACCCCGGCCATCCGCAGCACCACGCGAAAGGGACCGCGTCATGAAGTCCGACGATGAACTCCATGCGTTCTTGAACGGTCGCGGTTGGTGGTCCCGGCGCGAACATGCGCGGTCCAACGGTTATCGACCGACTTTCGATGCGTGGGGCTGGGGCGGGCACTACCCCGGAAGCATCGACATCAGGTGCGTCGATACTGAGCAGTACGAGGTGAGTTGGAAACGTGCAAGCACCAACGAGCCGGTGCTCGAGATCGTGTCGGGACGCCGCCAGCTGCAGGATCGGATACCAGCCTTGGAATCGATGCCCGACGTCTTCGTGAACTGACCGAGCCACACCCACTCATGGCGAGACCTGCCGTGGAGAACCACCATGAAGGATGTCATCGGCACCTTACTGATCGCCGCCGCCGCTGCTGTGCCGCCCACCGGCGGTGCAGATCAGTCCGCTCCCGCACCCAGTCTGCCCGCCGGCCACTGGCTCCCGCAGGGGAGGAGTGACGAGCTCGGCGAGGCGAGCCGAACGCGGTTGCGAGCGTCCGATCTGGAGCGATGAGCCGACCACCACAGAGGTTCATAAGGCCCTGACAAACCGGCTTTTGTCACCTCAAATAGACTTGAGGCATGAGCGCACTGACCGAATACATCGAAGCCTGGAAAAGCAACGATACGGATAGCATCCTTGCCGCGGTGACGGCAGATGTGGTGATCACCGAGAGCTTCGGCCCGATTTATCGCGGTCGGGACCGTGTCCGAGAATGGTGCGAGAAGTGGAACGCTCAGGGCTCGCGCGTGCACGACTGGGTCGTCACCAACGAGCTTGCCATCGGAGACACGCTCGTCGCCGAATGGCGTTTCGACTACCACCAGGACGGGCGAGACCGGTCCTTTCTCGGCGCGACGATCGCGACCGTTCGAGACGGCAGGATTGCTGAGCTGCGAGAGTACGCCGTCACTGCTGATCTCTATACGTGGGAAGGCGAATGGCAGGAGCCTCCCCTCATCGCTCAGACGAGCGCGAACCTCGACGACTAGCCTGGAGCCAACCGTTTCGCTCGAGGGGGACCTCTCGAAGGACTGCAGCGAGTCACCTGATCGGGCCGAGCGACCAGCGCGGAACAGCACATTGGAGGATGCAGTGGCGAAATCAGAGTTCAACCACTTCCGCAATACGCGGCACGAACGGTGGACCATCATCGGCGTGGTCGGGGAAGACTCCGATTCGGGCGACGTCGATACGGTCGAGATCTTCGCGGAAGACGCGAATGAACCTATCTTCACGATCGCCGTCCCGGATATTCCGCAGTTCATCGCCGGATTGGTCGCTTCAACGATCCCGGGTGACCTCACGAAAGAGTAGGCGCGCTCGCGGAATGGAGCCGCTGGTGACGGCGAACAGCGACTCGAGTCAAGGTTGGAGTCGCTCGACCTCGAACCGGGCGCCGTCGCCGGAGACGCTCGTCTCGTACGACTGCTCGCCGATAATCTGCTCGGCAACGCAGAGCAAGCGTTCGCACTGACCGAACCGTTCGTCCGTTTACACGGGCGAGCCGCCGTCGAACGAGACCGCGACCGCGGCCACGGGCTCGGCCTCGCCATCGTCGCCGCAATCGCACGACGCCACCGTGCCGAACTCCGCCTCGAGCCCCGAGCGAGCGGCGGGCTCGAGGTGAGTGTGA
>DATLXE010000349.1:0-14751 GCA_035575795.1 Gemmatimonadaceae bacterium | reverse complement strand
CCGACGAGCGTCACATTCGGAAAATCGAGACCTTTCGCGATCATCTGCGTACCGAGCAGGATATCGATCTCTCCAGACCCGACGCGGTCGAGAATCCGTGTGTGCGCCCATTTCCCGCTCGTGGTGTCGAAGTCCATGCGAGCGATCCGCGCCGCTGGAAACCTTTCGCTTAGCAATCGCTCCACCTGCTGCGTGCCCAGTCCGCGCTGGCGAAGGTTTCGCGCTCCGCACCGGGCGCAGTCGGCGCGCACATCTTCCTTGTGCAGGCAGTAGTGGCAAACGAGACGTTCAGGGCCGCGGTGTATGGTGAGGGTGATGCTGCAATTCGGGCAGACGGAAACCTCGCCGCAGTCGGTGCATTGCACAAAGGCGGAATATCCGCGCCGATTGAGCAGCAATATCGTCTGCTCGTGCCGCGCAAGGCATTCGGCCAGCGCACGGTCGAGCGGGTCCCTGATCACCGCCCCGTAATCAGTCGCGCCGGCCGCCTTGCCGGTTTCGTCCTTCACGCGGCCGCGCAGGTCGACGACATCCACTACTGGCAACCTCCCGCCACCAACGCGGTCCGGCAGGCGAAGAAGCGTGAACTTCCCGCTCTCCGCATTGGCCCAGCTCTCGAGTGAGGGCGTGGCGCTCCCGAGCACAGTAATCGCCCCCTCGGCCCTGGCGCGGACGATCGCCACCTCACGCGCGTGATAGCGTGGCGTCTCGCCTTGCTTGTAGCTCGACTCGTGCTCCTCATCGACAATTATCGCGCCCAGATTTTCGAGTGGAGCAAACACCGCTGACCGCGCACCAACGACGATGCGCTTGTCTCCCCGCCTCAGGCCCAGCCACGCGTCGTACCGCTCGCCATCACTCAGCGCCGAGTGCAGGACAGCGATGCGGTCGCCGAATGCCGCGCGGAACCGGTCGACCGTCTGCGGGGTGAGCGCGATCTCGGGAACGAGCACGATGGCCGTCTGACCCCGTTCGTCGACGATGTGCCGTAGCAGCTCGATGTAGACGAGCGTCTTGCCGCTCCCGGTGATGCCGTGGAGCAGGAACACCTCTCCGGCGGCGGCGCGCGCCATGACATCGATCGCTTTCTGCTGGGCGGAAGTTGGCTTCTGCCTGTCCAGCGTGACGCCACCTCGCGATGCAAATGGGTCTCGCTCGATTGCCTCTTCCAGCACCTCGATTAATCCCCTCTTGCGCAGTCCATCGAGCACCGAAGCGGAGAAGCCGAGCTTTGCGGCAAGCTGCTCGACGGTGGCTCGCCCGCCAAGTAACTCGAGGAACTCGAAGAGCGCGCGCTGGCGCGGTGAGCGCGCGAACATCTCGTCTCGCTGCAACAGTGACGGCAGGTCGGCGCTGACTCTCACGACGCGCTGCGTCTTGCGCGGCGGGTGCGGCCGGTCAGGCGCTGTCAGCATCGCGGGAAGCACTGTCCTGAGCGCAAGACCGAACGGAACGATGTAGTACGCCGCCATCCAGCGGCAAAGCTCCAGCACTGCGGGTCCGACCGCGGGCGCGGCGTCGGGCGACTCCAGTATTGCTTTCGGTTTGCGGCTGTAGCTCCCGGCGTCGCTCTCTCCGACGCAGATTCCCGTCTGGCGCCTGTTGCGGAACGGAACGACGACACGCGAGCCGAGCACAACCGGGTTGTCGAGCGTGCCCTCTTCGATGGCGTAGGTGAAGGTCTGGAAGAGTGGCAGCGGAAGCGCTACTTCAACCAGCCGTTCGACCGCGTCACGCACTGGGAAAGGCCACGGGGGCGCGAACTCCAGGTCGAGGCATTGCCCCAAGGCCCGGACCGGTTCCAAGCTTGACCGCGCCCCCCTCGATCGTCGTCCCGCGAAACGGATCCTCAGCGAGCAGCGCGGCGCCGTCGAAGTCAGCGTGGTCGAGGAGAGGAGAGATTTGCGCGATCGCCGATATTCCGAGCGAGCTCTCGATCATGCAACCGGCCATCACCTCCATCCCGTGAGCGCGCGCCGTGTGCACCATGCGCAGCGCCTCGCGCAAACTGCCGCACTTCGCGAGCTTGATGTTGATCCCGTCGACCGCGCCCGCGAGCTTGGGGATGTCCGCGGCGATGAGGCAGGACTCGTCCGCGAACACCGGCAGCTTCGATTGCTTACGCACAAAGCGGAGTCCGTCGAGATCCTGCGCCGCAACTGGCTGCTCGAGCATCTCGACGCCGAGCTCGGCCAGAAAAGCGCTCATCCTGACCGCCTGCTTTGGCGTCCACGCCGCGTTCGCATCGACCCGTAGCCGCTTTCCAGGAGCGGCATCGTGCACGATGTGAACAATTTCTTCGTCGCGATCCGTCCCGAGCTTGATTTTAAGGATCGGATAATCCTTCGCCTCGGCGACGCGCTGCCGGAGAACATCGTTATCTGCGATGGCGATGGTAAAGGATGATTGCGGAGCATCCTCGGCGTCGAGTCCCCACAGCCGATGCACCGGCAGGCCCAGCCGCTTGCCGACGAGATCGTGAAGCGCCGCGCTCACCGCGCCTTTCGCGGCGGCATTTTTCTGCAATGCCTGCCCAATCGCAGATTCGATCCGCTCGATCCCGAACGGGTCCGCTGCACTGAGTAGGGAAGTAAACTGGTCCAGCGCCGCGGTGACGGTGGCCACCGACTCGCCATAATACTTATTGGGTGCCGCTTCTCCGAAGCCCTCGTTCCCTTCCTCATCCACGAGGCGCACGATGACATTCATGTGGTGCGCGTACCCACCGCGCGCGATTACGAACGGGTGAGTGGGCTTGAGCTCAATTGTCTGGTGCGAGAGCCTCATCCGGCAGCCGCGGTGAGCGGAGTCATCCGGGCGGTGCGGGCCATGCGAAGCTCGGTCACCGCGGTTGCGGTAGCGAGAAACCCGATCAGGGCATCGGCGAGATCGTTCCCGCGCTCGTAGCGGTCGGCCGGACGTTTCTCGAGGCAGCGCATGACGATCGCTGCGAGCTGCGACGGAATGCGCGAATCGACCAGTTCCGGAGACACCGCGATTTCAGTCACGTGCTTGTAGCTGATGGAGTAGCTGTCCGCACCATCGAAAGGCGGGAAGCCGAGCAGCGTCTCGTACATGACGACGCCGAGCGCGTAAACGTCGCTCCGGCCATCGAGAAGCTTTCCGCGCGCCTGCTCGGGCGACATGTAGTGCGGCGTGCCCATGACGTTGCCGCTGCCGGTCATGCGGCTGCGGAAGTGCCCGGTCGCGATGCCGAAATCGGTGACGAGCGCATTTTCGTCCTCGTCGAACAGGATGTTGTCTGGCTTGATGTCGCGGTGGACGAGGCCGCGCCGGTGTGCGTAGTCGAGTCCCGTCGCGACCTGCGCCGCGACGGCAGCCGTCGTCTCCGGAAGCAGCGAGCGATGTCCGCCGATGCGGTCGCTGAGAGTGCCGCGGGCGAGATAAGGCATCACCAGGAAGACGTGGTCGTCCACCATGCCGAAGTCGATGATCGAACAGATGTGCGGGTGCACGAGCTGTGCGGCGGACTCCGCTTCACGCCGGAACCGCTCGCGCATCTCCTTCTCGCGCGCGAGGTGCGGGTGGAGAACCTTGATCACCACCGGCGAGTCGAGGCAGACGTGAAGGGCATAATAGACGCTCGCCATGCCCCCTTCTCCAACGCGGTGCATGATGGTGTATCGCCCGCCGGTCACCTGCCGCAACGCGGTCACCGACGCGTCGGGCGGCGTCTGCCGCTTGTCTGCTGATGCGGGCATTCTGATTCCGCACTTCACGCACCGCGCTGCTTCGGCGCGATTCCAGCTTCCGCAATCGGTGCAGAACATCGGTTCAGGTGCCGAACTGCATGCGCACGAAATCGTACGGCGGCCACGGTCCTGTAACCTGGAAGTCGACAGCCGACTGCCGCTTCGCCTCGACCGCAACCGCTTCCTCGAACTGCGTCCAGCGCTGTGAGTCGATGAGAAACGATGCCCGGGCAACGATGCCCTCTGCTTCATCTTCATCGGCATGCGGCAGCGTCACCGTCGCGGCCGCCTGCCCGCGGAGCGCGCGCAGGCTTTCGGCCGCGAGCGCCTGAAAGCTCTTCTCAGCGACGCCGGCTTCGTGCGTTGCCGGCGTTCTGATGCTGACGCGCGCCGCACTGTGCCCCTCTATTACGTTCATCGCCTCGGTGAGCGTGAAGTAGTGCAGCTCGAGCCACGCGGTAAGGGTTCCGTGAGAGCGGAAGACCGTGCCCGGCGGAGCGGGAAGTACCGCCGCGTGCGTAGTCACCTCATCAAGGATCGCCAGGTAATGCTCCATCTCCTTTTCGTCGAGGGTCACGTTGGAGTAGGCGCTCGGCTCCACAACCGCCGCGAGGGCGCGATAGTGGACGAGACTGGTTGAATCGGCCAGCGACGATGTCTGCGCTGAATCCACGGCCGCTACACCGTAGACCTTGAGTGCTGTTAGAGAACCTTGCGCCATCTGAGTAGGGAGAGAAGGGCCAGTCCAAGCAGGAGTTGAGATAACACCAGTATCAGGAAGCCGTTGGGATGTGCACTCAACGGCACGCGCTCGAAGTTCATTCCCCACATTCCCGACACGACAACGAATGGCAGGCTGATCGTTGCAACCGCACTCAGCGCCTTGGTCGCCATACCTAGACGATTGGAGACCTGTGTTAGATAGCTGTCCATCGTGCTGCTGAGCAGGTCCCGGTAGGTTTCGAGCGAGTCGTGGATCCGGAGCACGTGGTCGTGAATGTCCCGGAAGTACACCTGGGTTTCCGGCGTCAGGAGTGTGCTGGGACGGTTGGTGAGGATGTTGAAGGCGTCGCGCTGCGGCGCGAGATGGCGCCTGAGGGTCAGCACGAGACGCTTGACGGCGAACACATCCCTGAGCGCACCCTGGTCGAAGTCGGCAAACACGCGCTCCTCAAGGCCGTCCATGAACTCCTCGAGCTTGTCGATGATCGGAAAGTACGCATCGATGGCAACATCGACGATCGCGTGCATCAGCCGCGCCGGACCGTATTTCGCCAGCTCAGGCTTGCGGCGGAGCAGCTCCGCGGTGCTTCTCACGGGAGTCGTATCCGCACCGTGGACGGTGATGACGTAGTTCTTGCCGAGAAAGAAGGTGATGTTGACCGTTTCGAGATCGTAAGGGTCTTCCGTCTGGTCGGCGAATGCGACCGTGCGGACAATCAGCACCAGATATGTGGCGAACTCCTCGAGCTTGACGCGCGACTGAGGATTGAGCGCGTCCTCACGGGCGAGGGGGTGGAAATTGAAGATCGTCTTGAGGAGCTTCGTCTCTTCCGGGCGCCGGGTATCGATGTCGACCCAGAGCGTTCCCTCACCCGATGCGAAGACGCGCGCGATTTCCTCCGGGGCGAGGTTTTCCCGCACGAACCCGCTCGGGTCGTAATAGCAGCTCCAGAGCTGCTGATCATTTGGCGGTGGGCCGGCAACGGGGGCCACTGGCGGCTCAACGCGATTCAATGCCGTGCTCATCAGGATTTCGGGTCGGGTAGAGCCGCGACGACGGGAACGTGTGGATCAGTGTTCAAGATAGCCGTCAGGAGCCGAGTGCGGCCAGATGACGGACCGCGGCTTCGGCCGTTCTTTCGGGGGCGTAGCCCCCTTCCAGCGCACTGACCAGGCGGCCGGCGCACCACGCATCGGCACGCGCCGAGAGCGATCGCGTCAGCTGCTCGAAGTCATCGATCTCGAGCGTGAAGCCGCCGAGCGGATCGCCGGCCAGAGAATCGAAGCCGGCGGAAATGAGGATGAGATCGGGAATGAATCCCTTTGTCGCCGCATCGACCGCCTTCTCGAGCTCGTCCACGTAGGTGCCGCGCCCAAGTCCGGCGGCGAGCGGCACGTTCCAGATATTCCGGTGCGGTCCGCGGTCAGCGGCGGCGCCCGTGCCCGGATACCAGGGCCACTGGTGCATGGACACGAAATGGATGTCGGGCTCCGACTCGACGAGAGCCTGCGTTCCGTTGCCGTGATGCACATCCCAATCGACGATCAGAATTTTGGAGAGCGAACGCTTCTGGCGCGCGTAATGGGCGGCTATCGCGACGCTTCCAAAAAGACAGAAGCCCATCGCGCGGTCACGCACGGCGTGATGTCCGGGAGGGCGCACTGCCGCGAACCCGCGTCGGTGCGTGCCGGCTGCGGAGAGGTCGACGGCCATCAACACTGAGCCTACCGCCGCGCTTGCCGCGTCCCAGGTCCCCGGACTTGCAACAGTGTCGTTGTCGAGCCGCCCGCCGCCGCTCTCGACGAGCCGCTTGACGGTCCCGATATAGGCCGGATCGTGAACGAGTGCCAGCTCAGTCTCGGTGGCATGCCGTCCCTCGAGATGCTCGACGCTCTGGAAAAGCTCGGCATCGTTGCGAAGTGCCCGTGTGACGGCGCGGAGGCGTCCGACATGCTCGGGGTGTCCCCACCCGGTATCATGCCGCCCGCAGTCACTGTGGGAGATGAAAGCGGGCCTCATGGACCCACGCTCCCTTTTATTGTACGGGGCGGCGTCTTCTGTCGCTGACGAGGAAGATCGAGCCGTTTCTTGCCCCCGTTGATGAAAGCGGGGCGTTCTCGTCCAGCATCTCGAAGCCGTGCAGCTTCACCACGTAGTCGTCCGCGTCGTGCGTACCCGAACGGAGCTCGCTCAGGGCAAGACGCTTGAGATCGCCAACTGTCTGCGACGGATCCGCATCCACCCTGATCGCGTCCCATGCCTCGAGCACCTGAACGCGCAGGCTGAGCACTTCGGCGGACCCCGTCCCCAGCTTCATTGCGTCTCCCCTGGTGCGCAGGCTGCGCACGAAGCGCGTGCTCATGCGACAGGTGGGAGCGTGGCGAGGAAGCGGGATACCTGTTGGTCGAACAGGTAGCTGGATCCGGTCACACGCGTCCCTCCCTCGCCGGCCACGGCCGCGAAAACTACCTCCTCTCCCCCCTGCCCCCGAAGCGTCACATGGTTCGCGCTCTCCTGCTCGGGAAAAGCGGCGTAAATCCCGTTCTGCCGCGAAAAGAAACGCTTGACGGAGGCGAGGACGTCGGCTGATGGGAGCGAAGTCGTCGATTCCTGAAGGGTGCGGTCTGACTGCGAGGACATTTGGGCGGGTTGTGGCGTGGAAGGTTGTGAGCGTGCAATCTAGGCCTGCCCCGGGGTCCCTACAAGCGAGCCTGACGGCGGTAGGTATCTTGCAAGTCTGCTCAGCGTTAACCCTCAAGCACAGGAATTAGCTCAATGCTGACGAGTCGATCAATGATCCGCACGCTTACTCTGGCGTCCGCGCTGGCAATTGCCGCAAGTGTAACCCCCACCGCGAGCGCACAGACCCGCACGCCGACCCGCTCAGCCGCGACGACGTTGCCACCGGCCACGTACAAGCCGGAATTCGGTACGATGTGGACCTTTGATGCTCCCCCGCTGGAGTACTGGCGCAAGACGTACAATTTCACGCCCGATCAGCGCTGGCTCGACCACGTCAGGCTTTCCTCCGTGCGTCTACCCGGCTGCTCCGCTTCGTTCGTGAGCAACCGCGGCTTGGTCATGACGAACCACCACTGCGCGCGGGATTGCACCGCCAGCTCGTCGCCGCCCGATTCGAACTACATCAACACCGGATTCACAGCCAGGACGCTCAACGAAGAAAAGAGATGCGAAGGTCTTTACGTTGATCAGCTGCAGTCGATCGAGAATGTCACTTCGCGCATTCGTTCGGCAGTAACCGGACGCACTCCGGCCGAACAGACCGGGCAGCGAAGTACAATCATCAATACGATACAAACGGAGTGCGCGCAGCAGACGCAGCTCACCTGCCAGGTTGTGAGCCTGTACCAGGGCGGCATCTACTCTCTTTATCGGTACCGGAGATTCAGCGATCTTCGCCTTGTGATGGCGCCAGAAGGCGACATCGCATTCTTTGGCGGGGATCCGGACAACTTCACCTTCCCGCGCTACGATCTGGACCTGACGCTCCTCCGTGTCTACGAGAACGGACAGCCCTTCGTTCCCACCAACTTCCTCAAATGGAGCGCGAACGGCGCCGTCGAGAACGAGCTGGTATTCGTCGTCGGCAATCCTGGCTCGACGGGAAGGCTGAATACGCTCGCCCAGATGGAATACCTGCGCGATGTCAGTTATCCTGCGACGCTCGGCAACTACAAGCGGAGCCTTGGCATTTACCGCGAACTGGCGAAAAACGACACTGCGTCGATCCGGCGCTACCAGAACAACGTTTTCAGTCTCGAGAATTCGCAGAAGGCTGTTACTGGATACCGGGTCGGCCTTGTCGATACCACGTCGATGGCGACAAAGCGCGCATTTGAGCGGGAATTCCGCCAGCGCATCGCCGCCGATCCGCGGCTCGCTGCCGAGTACGGCGGGACCTGGGACGCCATCGCCACGGCGCAACGCGAGCTGGGGACGTTCAATCCGCAGCTGCGTTATCAGAGCTTCAGCGGAGGTTCGACGCTGCTGACGATGGCGGCGCAGCTCGTTCGCATTCCTGCAGAGGGAGTCAAGCCAAGCGCCGACCGTCTCGCGGCATACCGCGGCGCGGCGCTCGAGAATCTCAAGACGCAGCTCGCCCGGGACGTGCCGATCGACCTACCGTTCGAGCGCATGGCACTGGCGGCGCAGTTCCGCGCCGCGCAGTCGGAGCTGTCTCCAGCCGACCCGTTCCTTCGACTCGCGCTCGCCGGCCGGTCTCCGGACGAGGCCGCGCGTGCGTTGGTGAGTGGCACGCGCGTGGGTGATGCCGCCTTCCGCAAGTCGCTCGTCGACGGGGGCGCCGCCGCGATCGCTTCGTCGACCGATCCGCTCATCGTCTTCGCCCGCGGGGTCGATCCGCTCAATCGCACGCAGTCGCTGCGAGCCGACAAGCTCAATGCAATCATTACTGCGAACAGCGAGAAAATCGGCCAGGCGCTTTACGCCGCGTACGGAACGGCGCTGCCGCCGGACGCCACGTTCACGCTTCGTATCAGCGATGGCATCGTCAAGGGATTCCCGATGAATGGGACGATCGCGCCCTACAAGACAACCTTCTACGGTCTGTACGCACGCTCGGCGGAGTTCGACAACAAGGATCCGTTCAAGCTGCCGCCGCGCTGGGTGGAAAGAAGAAACAATCTCGACCTCGCGACGCCGTTCAACTTCGTGTCCACCAACGACATCATTGGCGGTAATTCCGGAAGTCCGGTGATCAACAGGAACGGCGAAGTGGTGGGACTTATTTTCGACGGCAACATCGAGTCGCTGCCCAACCGGTTCCTGTTCACGTCGGCAGTCGCCCGCTCTGTGAGCGTGCACTCGAAGGGGATGACCGAGGCGCTCAGGAAGGTGTACGATGGGGGGCGGATCGCGGACGAGCTCGAGGGCCGGTGACGGCAACTGCGACTGAGAACGGCGCAGATGTGGGCGGCGAGAGGCGTAGTGGGTTCAGTTGTTAGAGAGAAACATTCAGTCGAGACGGCGGCTAATCGCAATTAGGTTGGCCGTCGCTTCACGATCCTAGTTGGGAGAAGCGCCTGGGCCTTCGCACTGCCATCCGGCAATTGCCGGCCCTCCCTCTCTAGCAACTGCGAGACTATGCTTCTCGCGGCGCATATCTGTGTCTCTCTCATATAGCAGTCAAGACGCAACACGCAGGACCGCTCCATAAATAAGTCGGGTTCCGAACTCGAGTGAGTCGAGCGGAACCCGTTCGTCGTGCCCGTGCATTCGCTCTTCGTCCGCCTGATGCATCGGAAAGGGCAGCACCCCGTAGGCCTGCACGCCGAGGCGCCTGAGGCGCGCGCTGTCGGTCACGCCAGTGCTCAGATATGGCACAACGGCGATTGCCGGATCGATTGCGCGCGTCGCGTCTTCGATCGCCTCGAACATCGCCGACTGCGGATTCGAGGCGGGAGCTTCAACACCCTTCTCGATCACCTCGAAAGACACGGCAGGATCCCCGGCCGTGTGCGCCATTCGTGAGATCACCGCATCGAGCGACTGGCCCGGCAGTGTACGCACATTCAGGAGGGCGGCGGCAGTGGCGGGAATGACGTTGTGCCGAATCCCGCCTTCCAGCATCACCGGAGAGACGCCGTTCCGGATGACGGCGTTGAAAACCGCCGTCTGCGACAGCACGCGTGCCCCGCTCTCCGTTCGCAGCGGGACACCGGACACGAGATCTTCCATAGCTCTCCGCTCGGTGGCGTCCGGCCAGATTGCGGCAAGCCGGGAAAAGAACCCCGTCGTGATGTCCGTCAGGAAAAGGGGCTCTTCGTGCCGGAAGAGTTTTTCAAGCGCCCTGGCGAGCGTGAATATCGCATTCCCCCGCAGCGGCACCGCCGCATGTCCGGCCGGGCCCGTCGCCGTGACTTTGACGACGTGAGAGATTTTTTCGGCGCTCTGCACCGCCAGGTAGGTGCGGTTTCCCGCAATGACGCGCGTGCGACCACCCTCGTTCAGCGCAAACTCCGCGTCAAGAAGGTGGGGGTGATTTTCCACCAGCCAGCCCATCCCCCAGTCGCCGCCGGCCTCCTCGTCGGATGTCGCGATGAAGACGACATCTCTCTTGAGCTTCCCGGCGTTCTGCTTCGGCTCCCGCTGTAGCAGCAGCATCGTCATCAGGTTGGCGGCGAGCATTCCCTTGTCGTCGATGGCGCCGCGACCATAGAGGAACCCGTCCTTTATCTCTCCTCCGAATGGGTCGGTTGACCAGTTCGCTCTCTCGACGCCGACGACATCCATGTGGGCGAGCAGGATGACGGGCCGCTTGCTACCATCGCCCCGGATGCGGGCTATCACCGCGGCGCGGTTTGGCGCCGGCACAAGCAGCTGTGTCTCGATTCCCGCCCCCGTCAGCGTTTTCTCCAGGTAGCGAGCGAGAGGAAGCTCGTTACCAGGCGGGTTTGTTGTATCGAACCTGATCAGCGCCTGCAGTCGCTCGATTGTCTCAGTGCGGATGCTCGGCCAGTCAGGACTCAAGGAGCTCCTCGATGCGGCGCTCCAGTGGCGCAAAGGACAGCTTCCCCACCTTTGTGCGGGACGCAATCTCATCGGCGGTGTCGCGCTGCCCATGAGCGAACAGCTCGCTCACGATCCACGGGCCGGCGCCGGGATTACGATGCCAGTCGGCATCGAACCTCGCGGTGAGATCGTCGTTGAGCAGCGACTGCAGCTGCCACGCGCGGAGATAGCGCGCCGAGTAAAACCGCGGATCCACATCGACGAAAGCATCGGCGGCGTCATATTCGAACCCGGTTGCGCCGGTCAGAAGCGAGACATAGAGGTCGGGCAGCTCGCCCCACGGGACGTCGCCACCGTACAGCGAAACCTCGTAGATCAACTTGGCGCAGTACCGGCGCAGGAAGTGGAGCTCCTCGAAGCCCGCCCGCCGGAGGAACGCGTCGACCCTGCCCTTCCGCAGATCCGTGTAGCGCAAGAGCCAGCCACGGTCCTGCATGCGGTGGTCGAACAGCATCGCGTAGGATTCTGTCACCGAGTTGTCGCCCAGCCACCTGAACTCGAACGGATAGTCGGGACTGGCGTACGCGAAGTGCAGCGCGTGCCCGAGCTCGTGCATCATGGTGTTGTAATCGCTCTGGCCGCCGTGCGGCCGCAGCACCAGGTAAACCTCTTCCGGAACACGAACCGGCGAGCAGAAGGCGCGCGACCGTTTCCCGTCGCGCTCGCCGAGATCGTAGATGATGCGGCCGTCCGCCACCGGGTCGATGCCCATCTCGTTCACCTGCTTGCGCACCATACTCTCCATCTGCGGTCCGGGAAATCCGGCGTCGAACTCCGACGCACGGAAGAGCGCCAGCGCGTCCGACCGCTTCGCATCGGCCGGCTTGATGCCGAGCGCGCTGCGCAGGAAACCGGGCAGGGTGTCGTCCCACATCGACTGGGTGTCGCGCAGGAACCGCTGGCAATCCGCGGCAAGCGACGTGAGCGAGATCCCCGTGACGGCCTCGAACGAAGCGTTATAGCCGTCGGCGACGCCGAGCGATTCGATGTAGTCCTTCTCCCGCTGCAGCCGCTCGAGCCGCATCGGCGCATGCTCGCTCTTCACCAGCTTCGAGCGCGCCGCATCAATTCCCAGCCGGAGCTTGCGATCGGTCGTGTTTGCGATCTCGATCGGCGCCGCCTGGTACTGGATCACGCGCCCGTCGGGTGAGCGCAGGACCGCCGAGTTCTCCCACGCAATCTCCCGCTCGTCGAGCGCCGCCAGTGGCTTCGATGCCTGCGATTCGATCTGCCATTCGAGCAGCCACTGTGCGGAGCGGCGCTCGTCGCCCGCCGGAGCGGAGCGGAAGAGCTCGAGTGTGAGCTCGAGCGCTTCCGGTCCGAGTACCTTTTCATATTGCTGGTAGATCGGCTGCAGCTCGGCCGTCGCCTTATGGCCGGAGTACGCGAGGTATCCTTCGCGAGAGATCGCTTCCATGAACGCCTGCCCTTCCGCCCGGAGCCGCTCGAGACTGAGCGCTTTCACGCGCCGAGCTTCGTAGCCAGATATTCCCGCAGCTTGCCCGCGTCGACGCGCTCCTGCTGGAGAGTGTCTCGATCGCGGACCGTGACGGTGCCCGCGGTCGTGGACTCCCCGTCCACGGTGATGCAGAACGGCGTTCCGATTTCGTCCTGGCGCCGGTAGCGCCGACCGATGGCGCCGCTGTCGTCGTAGAAAACGGTGACAGATGCACGCAGGTCGTCGGCGATCTTTTTCGCGATCTCCGGCATGCCGTCCTTTTTGACGAGAGGAAATATTCCCGCCTTGATCGGGGCCAGTGACGGATGCAACGCCAGCACCGTTCGCCCTTCCGTTTCGCCCTCCACGGATTCCTCGCGGTAAGCATTCATGAGCACGGCCAGCGTCGTCCGGTCGGCACCAACCGACGTCTCGATCACGAACGGCAGGAAGCGCTTGTTATTCGGCTGGTCGAAATACTCCAGCTTCTTGCCGGAGAACTCCTGGTGCTGGGTGAGGTCGAAGTTTCCGCGATGATGGACGCCTTCGATCTCCTGGAATCCGAGCGTGCCGCCGAAATCGAATTGCACATCGAACGCTGCCCTGGCGTAGTGCGCGAGTTCCTTGTCGGTGTGCTGGTGAAAGCGCAGCCGCCCTTCGTCGAGGCCGAGGCTGCGATGCCACGCCATGCGCTCACCCTTCCAGTAGTCGAACCACTCCATCGCAGATTCCGGCTCGACGAAGAACTGCATCTCCATCTGCTCGAACTCGCGCGTGCGGAAGATGAAGTTGCCGGGAGTGATCTCGTTGCGGAACGCCTTCCCGATCTGCGCGATGCCGAAGGGCACCTTCTGTCGCGTCGACTGCTGCACGTTCAGGAAGTTTACGTAGATGCCCTGCGCCGTCTCCGGTCGCAAGTACACGACCGCGGCGCTATCCTCGAGCGGTCCCATGAACGTCTTGAACATGAGATTGAACTGGCGCGCTTCACTGAGCGTTCCCTTCATGCCGCACGCCGGACACTGCCCATCGGGAGTGCCGGGCGTTCCCTTTATCTTCGCATCATCGGCGCGAAACCGCTTCTTGCAGTTGCGGCAGTCGACGAGCGGGTCGACGAAGCCGCCAACGTGACCGCTGGCCTCCCAGACGCGCGGGTGCATCAGGATCGCCGCATCGAGTCCCTCGATGTCGCTCCGCTTCCGCACCATCGCGTGCCACCAGCGATCCTTGAGGTTCTTTTTCAGCTCGACGCCCAGCGGGCCGTAATCCCAGACTGATCCGGCGCCGCCGTAAATCTCCGAAGATTGAAAAATGAAGCCGCGTCGCTTGCACAGAGACACGAGCTTTTCCATCACATCGGGTGCAGTCTGGGTGGCCATAGGCGGGGAAATATACAGTGCATCGGTGAAGCTCCCCCCAATTACACGCCGATTATCTGGTCGCGCCTTGTGCCGACGCTGACATAGGTGATCGGCGTCTCCACGAGCGCTTCGATGCGGTCGAGGTAGCGACGAGCCTCTTTGGGAAGGTGGGAGATCTCGCGCGCGTCCGCGGTAGAACTCCGCCAGCCGTCGTACCACTCGTAACGCGGTGTCGCGTTCTCGAGAATTCCGAGGTCACCCGGAAACTCCTCGTACAGCCCACCGTCCGATTCGTACCCGGTGCAAAGCCCGATTCGGTCGAGGGTGTCGAGCACGTCCAGCTTCGTGACCGCGAGATCCGTGAGTCCGTTCACTCGGGCCGCGTACCGCACGACGACACCGTCGAACCACCCGCAGCGGCGCGGACGCCCTGTCGTCGCCCCGTACTCGTTGCCCAGCGTCCGCACTTCAGTAGCAAGCGGCTCTTCGAGCTCGGTCGGGAGCGGCCCGTTGCCAACACGCGTCGTATAGGCTTTCACGACCCCGATTACGGCGTCGAGCCGGCGTGCCGCGATTCCAACTCCCGTCGCCGCACCACCTGACGTCGTGCTGCTCGATGTGACGAAGGGGTAAGTGCCGTGATCGATGTCGAGCAGCGACCCCTGCGCCCCTTCAAGCAGCACCGCCGCGCCGCCCGTAATCGCCTTGTGCAGCCTCAGTCCAACGTCCTCGGCGAGCGGCAGCAGCCGGGGCGTAAACTTTTCAAGCACCGCGAGCGTATCCTCGGCAGACGCGCGTTTTTCCCCGCCCGACTTCGAGAGCTGGGTGTTGGCGTGCTCCACTCCGCGAGCGACGAGCCTCGCGAGCGAGTCCGGACGGCGCAGGTCGAGCACGCGCACGCCTCGGCGACCGTACTTGTCCTCGTAAGCGGGCCCGATTCCGCGACCGGTCGTGCCGATCTCG
>DATLXE010000348.1:0-4009 GCA_035575795.1 Gemmatimonadaceae bacterium | reverse complement strand
ATGCGCGCCAGCGTCGTCTCGGCGCCGACCGCCACGGTCTCGACGAGTAGCAAGCCCTCACCGTTGATCGCGCCGCCGGTCACCCGGTCGCTGACGTTCTTTAGGACGGGCATGCTTTCGCCGGTAAGCATCGATTCGTCGATCGCCGAGGTCCCCGAGGTGATCCTGCCATCGACGGGCACCTGCTCGCCGGGTCGAAGGATGATGATGTCGCCCGGCACCACTTCCTCGACGGGAATTTCCTGCTCGGCCTGCGTGCCGTTCGTAACGCGAAGAACTCGCGCCGTTTTTGGCTGCAGACGGAGGAGACCGCGGATTGCTTCGCCGGTCTGTCCCTTGGCCCGCGCCTCGAGCATGCGTCCGAGCAGGATCAGCGCGATGATCACGCCGGCCGCCTCGAAATAGACGGGCACCATCTGCGCGGCTGCGCCCGCGCCTCCCATGTCCATCATTGGCATCCCCGAAGTGCCCGCGAACGCTCTGGGCACGAGCGTGGCCGCGACGCTGTAGACGTACGCGGCGCCGGTGCCGATCGCGATCAGCGTGTTCATGTCTGCCGCGCGGTGCCTGAACGCGGCCCACGCGCCGCGGTAGAACTGCGCACCGCCGTAAAACACTACCGGCGTCGTCAGGACGAGCTGCAGCCAGTTGATCCAGCCCACATTCAGGATCGGGAACCGCCCGTGCGACATGGCGATGACGAGCACGGGAAGCGAGAGGATCGCCGATACCAGGAATTTCCTGCGGAGACCGAGGTACTCCGCTTGCCGCGCCGACTCCTCCGACGAGCCTTCACCGACCGCATCGCCCGCCTCAGCGGTCTCCCTGACTTTGTATCCGAAGCTCTCGATCTCGCGCTGCAAAGTTGCGATGTCCGTGGCTCCCGGCAGATACTCCAGGCGGACCTGCATCGTTGCCAGGTTGAACGACGCCGAGACGATGCCGCGGACTCGCTTGAAATAGTCCTCGAGCGGCGCCGCGGATCCGGACGGACGAGCCGAGTCATCGACAATGAATTCCGCGCGCGCGGTGCCGGCGGTCCCGTAACCCGCGTCCTTTACGCGTGCCATCAGCTCGCTGACGCCGGTTGTCTGTGGATCGTACTCGACCGTTGCGCGTGATGTGGCCAGGTTCACGCCCGCCTTCCGCACCCCTGGCGCGGCGGAGAGCGTCTTCTCGATGCGCGCTGCGCAGGACGCGCAGCTCATCCCGGTTATCGGGAGGTCTACGCGCTCTGCATTTCCGTCGGCGGTGGTACGGGTGTGGCGAATCTGCTCAGCCACCGCGGCCCGGCTTGGCACCGCCAGCGTAGCGCGCCGGATCCTGGTCGAACGTCTTCTTGCAACCCGCGGAGCAGAAGTAGTATTTCTGACCGGCGTGCTCGGACGTACCTGCGCTCCGGGTCGTGTTCACCTTCATTCCACACACCGGGTCCGTCGCTTCTCCCGCGGCATCCTTATCGTGCATCGCGTCCTCCGTTGGATGAGATAGCCTTTACAGTGTGTAAAGTAACATTGTTGTCCGAGCTTGCCGCGGCGCGGCCGTCGATCACTCGCCCGGCCTGCGGGACCGGAACTTGCTCTCCCCAACGGTGTATTTTACGCACCATAAAAGCGGCGCCCCGAAGGTACCGCGGCCGCCAGCTTGTTGCTTCAAGGAGAACGACGCATGTTGCTCACAAGCGGAAGGGTTGCTGCTCTCGTGCTGGCCCTTGCTGTTTCATCCGCCCCCGTATCGGGGCAGACGGACTACTACAATACGGACGCCGGACGACCGCTCACCGTGGAGGATGCGTATCCCACGGAGCGTTATGCGTTTGAAGTGCAGATCGCGCCCTTACGCCTCGAGCGCACGAAGGGCGGAATCTACCAGTGGGGCATCGAGCCCGAGATTGCTTATGGTATCTTTCCGCGCACCCATATCGAGATCGGCGCTCCGTTTTCCTATGTGGATGCGGGCGAAGGCCGCCGCACCTCGGGGCTCGCCGGCCTCGAGCTGTCGGTGCTGCACAATCTGAATGCCGAGACTTCGATTCCGGCGCTCGGAATAGCTGGCGGTGTCTTGCTTCCGGTTGGCGGGCTCGGGCCGGATCGAGCGTATTTCTCGACGAAAGGAATCGCGACGCGGACTTTCAGCTGGGCACGCTTTCACCTGAACGGCGAATACACTTTCGGGGAGAATGCCGAGGCCCTGCCGGCTGGAGCCAGCGCGGCTGGACGCCCCGAAGTCGCGCGCTGGCTCGCGGGACTGGCCGCGGACAGGGCGTTCCCGCTGCGGTCGATGCTGGTGGGCGCTGAAGTTTTTGCGCGCCAGCCCCTGGAATCCGATGAGGCCGTCGCCTGGAACGTGGCCACGGGAATCCGGTATCAGCTGACACCCTATTTCAATATCGACGGCGGGGTCGGGAAACAGCTGAGCGGCGACGAGCGAAGCTGGTTTTTCACCCTTGGTCTTTCCCGCGCTTTTTCCATTCGCTCGCTTTTTCCCACACGCTGAACACGTGCGCGTCCCTACAGGCGCCGCCCTGAAAAGAACTTAGAGGTAACACCATGAAGACAGAAATGAAGTTCGGTACGTCACGGTCGGCCCGGCGCGCGGCAAAGGCGCTGACGAGTCGCGGCGCCCTTGGCGCGCTGCTGATGATGGTCGCAGCGGGCAGCGCTGAAGGTCAATGGTCGCGAAGCTACGAGCAATACTATCTCCCCGGCTCTTTCAACTGGCAATTCCGTCACAATTATCCAGCCGGCGACCGCCTGTTCAATGCATTTGACTATGGCCACGCGATTCTGTACGAGAAGTTGTGGACTCGCCCAGGCGCGCCGGTAAGCCTCCTGGAGGAGAAGGAATACAACTTCATCACGCGCGAGCTCCTCGTTCACCCACCCAATCTTCCCCTTGAGGAAGCGGCGATCGAAATCGAGTATGCCAAGCTCGCGCCTGAAGCGAAGCAAATGTTCGACTGGGCCCATCTGCTGCACCGGCAAATCTATGACGTCTGGGCGGATGAGAGGATCAGCGTCGCGAAGAAAGACGTCGAGGTCGAGAAGCTCGTGCGCTATTACAAAACGCGGAAGGATCTCGCGTTCAGCTCCATTCCCAAGACGATGGAGCTGATGGAAGGGCAGCCCTACTCCCTTTCTTTCCGCAAGAACTACCCAAAGTTCAACGGCCTGATCTGGGGCTACCACTGGCTGCAGATCGGACTGTACGAGCCCCTGATCGCCGGGAAAAACAAGGACGAGCGGCAGACGGGAGTCCTTGCGACCGTCGCCCGGTTCAGGCAGATGATCGAGAACCCGCCATCGAACATGCCGCGGATGATGCCGATGTCACCTGCGGTGGCACCGCTGTTCACGGCGCGCTATCCGGAAGCCGCGATCATCTTCGACAACCTGCACTCGATGCACGATGTCGTCTCGGACATCCTCAGCAACCCTTCGGTGCCGCGCGATCGCAAGAGGACGGAGATCATGCGCGCCGCGAGCCGCTATCGGGACAACACTTCGTTCACGATGACCCGCGATGAGTGGAAGGGCATGTCGCACGCGATGGGCATCGAGAACATGGGTGGCCCCGTCATGGGCGTGCTGGCGGGATTCCCTCAGCCGACCGTCGAGCGCGGCGCAGTCGTCTCGCACGCGCAGATGCCCGGGATGAGCGGCATGGCAGGCATGTCACACACAGCGCCACAGCCGACTGCTCGCGGTGGCAAGGCGCCAATGGCGGGAATGGATCACTCAAAGATGACGCAACCGTCGGGCACAACGCAGCCGATGGCAGGAATGGATCACTCCAAAATGACGCAGCCGAGGGCGGGGACGATCCAGCCGATGGCGGGAATGGACCACTCCAAAATGACGCAGCCGATGGCGGGAATGGATATGACGTCAATGCGCGGCGGGGATTCAAAGCATATGATGGCGATGCACATGAAGATGATGGCCGATCCCGTGATCCGCAGCCGCATGATGGCTGATCCGGAAATGCGACGGATGATGCAGGAAATGGG
>DATLXE010000347.1:0-24105 GCA_035575795.1 Gemmatimonadaceae bacterium | reverse complement strand
GGCGCGGCTGACGCAAGTCGCCATGGATTTGATGGAAGGGCTCGACGAAGCGCCGTCAACGGAAGACCCACACACGCGACGGCGGCGCCGGCGCGACGGTCGCCGAGGTCGTCGTCGAGAACCAGCACGGGGATCCGCGATACCTCGATGAAGCGCGCAAGGCACTCGCCGATCATCGAAAACTCTGGGGCTTGGATGCGCCGCAGAAGGTGGACCTGCGCCCCGCCCGCAATCCCTACGCCGGCATGACCGAAGAGGCACTACGCGACGAACTCGCCAAGCAGGCGCGCCTGCTCCCTGCGGGCCAGCAGACGCTGCCCGTCCCATCCGATCCGATTGAGGAGCCTTCCGATGAATCACGATGACTTACTGCGTAAACAGGCGGCGATGCAAGAGGCGTTACTGACGCGCCAAGCCGAACGCTCACTCCGAGCGTTCGTCGAACACGCGTGGCCTGTGCTCGAACCCACGACGCCGTTCCTCGGCAACTGGCACATCGACCTCATTTGTGAGCATCTGGAGGCGATCACGGCGGGGCAGACCACCAAGCTCCTGGTGAACCTGCCGCCGCGCTACATGAAATCGTTGTTGGTCTCGGTCCTGTGGCCCGTCTGGGAATGGGTGGCGCACCCGAGTCGACGCTGGATTTTCACGAGCTACAGCGAGACGCTGTCCCTGAAGCATTCACTCGATCGACGGACGCTCATCCAATCCGAGTGGTTCCAATCCCGCTGGGGGCACATCGTGCGACTGGCGCCCGATCAAAACGTGAAGGGCGAATTCCAAAATACCGCCCGCGGCGTGATGATCGCGACGTCGACCGGCGGGTCCATCACCGGCAAGGGTGGCAATCGTATCGTCATCGACGATCCGCACAACCCGCTGCAAGCCGAGAGTGAAGCCCAGCGTGAGACGGCCATTAGCTATTTTCGTCAGACCCTGTCGACCCGACTGGACGATAAGAAGCGAGATGCGATCGTCGTCGTCATGCAGCGCCTCCACGAGCGAGATTTATCGGCGGTGTGCGAAGACCTCGCATTCGAAACCGTGCGCTTGCCAGCCGAAGCGGAGGTGCAGACGACGATCGTGTTTCCGGTGTCCGGCCGGACGTTCGTCCGGGAGACCGGTGATGTGCTCTGGACGGCGCGTGAGAGCCACGTGGAGCTCGCGGCGCAGAAGCGGGTGCTCGGCTCTGAAGCCTACGCCGGCCAATACCAACAATGGCCGGTGCCGGCCGGGGGCGCGATTTTTCAACGTGCCTGGTTTAAGTTTTACGATGAACTGCCGCCCGAACTTCGTGACGTCACGCAATCGTGGGATATGGCGTTCAAGGATGGCCCCGACAACGATTACGTGGTGGGGCTCGTCGGCGGCCAAGTCGGCGCGGATGTCTATCTGATGGACCGCGTAAAGGGGCAGTGGTCGTTCACTGAATGTTGCCGGCAAGTGGAAGCACTGTGCCGAAAGTACCCTGGTTGCCGCACGATCCTGATCGAGGACGCCGCAAACGGACCAGCCATTGTCAGCGTGCTCACCCATCGTGTCTCCGGCATCATCGCGGTGCGGCCGGACGGCGGCAAGCTCGCGCGCGCCCGTGCGGTGCAACCCATGGTTGAAGCCGGTAACGTGTACTTACCGAATCCGCGTCCACACGGCCGGGAGTTGCCGGAACGCGGGTGGGTCGATGATTTCCTCTATCAACTCACCATGTTTCCTCGTGGGGCGCATGACGACGACGTGGACGCCTTCACGCAGTTGCTCGTGCGCATGCAGGAGCCCAAACGGCCAACCTGGCTCGTCTGGTGAGGCCGCGCTCACTGTTTATGTTCCAGATACGCGCAGAGGCGGTCACCAGCCTCGGCGAGTTCGCGTTCGTTGACGATGTTGTACCGGTCGAACACGCTCCGGGTCTTGTGGCCCGTCAGCGTCATCGCCACGCGCTCGGGAATGCCGGCGCGCACGAGGTTGCGCGCCGTCGTCCTTCGGCAGTCGTGCAGCAGCCGCCCGGGGACGCCTGCAGCCGCACAGGCCTCGGGCCACGCGCGGCGCCACGCGCGCACCGTGACGTGGTCTCGTCCGAACACCAGCACGCCATGTGGCCGCGCTCGCCGTCGCTCGAGGACCTGCTTCAGCGGGTCGGAGATCGGTAGCATCCGCCCAGTGCGCGTTTTGGAGCGGTGGGGTGGAAGCCGGATCACCCGTGCCTCGGCATCGATCTCATCCCAGCGCAAGCCCAGAATCTCGTGCTTGCGCCAACCCGAGTAGTACGCGAAGTCGAGCACGTCCTGATACGGGGCGGGGAGGTGCCCGCGCACCGCTAAGTAGTCACTGTGCTCGAAGAATCCCTGGCGCGGCCCGTTCTCGTGCAGCCGCGCGGGGAAGACGGGCATGTCCGCCAACCAGCCAAGCTGCACGCAGAGGCGATACATGCGACTCAGCGCTGAGGTTTCCCTGTTGACCGTCGCGGCGGCCGCCCCCTCGCGGCGCCGCGCCATCTGATACTCCCGCAGTCGGGACGAGGTCACCGTGTGGGCGCAGCACTCGTCGCCGAAGAACGCGAGGAGATGGACGACGCGCCCGCGCGCGGTATTGAGCGTACTGAATTGCCGCAGTTGGTAGTCTTCCAGGTAGGCGGCGACCAAGGCCGCCAAGGTGACGCGCGAAGTGTGGGGGAGTTCTTTGCCTGCGGCGAGCAACCCCTCATTGCGAAAGGCCGCGTCGAGAGGAACGTCGGTGACCATGACCACACATTCGCTCTGTCTGGCACGGAAGTGAAGCAAGTTCCGCCCCAAGCCCGCTTCGGGCGCGTGGCGATAATCGAGTGGCCCGAGAAGTCAAGTCGCGTGCCCGCATTCCTACCGCATCAAGGAAGCCTGGCCTGGATGACCAGCCCCGACGCGCGAGACCACGCGCCAGACGCGTGCACGCCGATCATTATTTCGGCAAGCTGCCGCCGTTTTCGACACTTGGCTTCGCTGGTCAAACCGAATCGTTTTTGAGAATCTCTCGCTCGGCCAAAGCGCTGCGGAAAGAGCACGCCACGGCTGTGGTCGCAAGGCTGGAGCGCGCGCGTGAGCTGCTGGGCGGTGTAAATCCCCTCAGCCACTTTGCGCATGGCAGTCGTCGGAAGAACGCGTGCTGCCTGTCAAGAGATGACCCGTTAGTAGTGCGTTACAAAGATCCGCTCGCCAGACAAGGCTGATGAAGGTGCCGCCTGTAGAATTCACATAAGTAAAGTCGACAGCCTGTGTAAGTGATGGGATAGGCAGCAACGCGTTGACGCGCGACTCGGGCGCGACGCCACAATTGGATTTCCGACACGTGGCGCCCTGCGTCGCTTCTTGACATCGGGACCGAGGCTGACGAGCGGCTCGCGTCTTGTGGCCGTCAATAGCATCGCGACGCGTTCGGGCACACCGGCTTTAGCAGATTGCGTGCCGGCGAGTGAGGGTTATTCGCGAGAACGTAGGACGGTACGTGAAGTAAAGGAAACCTGCAAAGCCGCGAGGATGACGGGGCAATGGCAAAGCAACGTGACGGGCAGAAGCCGAAGAACAAGCGAACCGTTCGTAAGCGACACGGGGCGCCGTTGAGTATTGCCCGGGCAGTTCGAGAAGCCTCAAAACAAGTGGTGCACGACGAAGGCGATGATCTCTACATAAGAAACGCTTCCATCGCCGCACGTGCCTTATCGCTGTTGTTCCCAGACGAAGAGATCGATGAAGACGACGTTGAATTCGGTGTGTCGTTCGCGTGGCCCAATGTCCCGTCGCCGGTTGCACTCGTCAAGAGCTATCTAGAGGAGAACGGCCTGGCGGCTCCGGGCGCTGGGGCAGTGGATTCTGCCGGGCGATTGCCAGCACCAGACGTCGAGGAGTTTGCGTTCGACCCGAAAGACTTCGTGTTCGCTGAGATGCTGGGAGACATCATCTTCCTTCCGCGGAGTGTTGCGAGGAAGTGGGCTAGGTTCGAGCAGGCGTACTGGAGATCATCCACGTGGGGTGAGTTCAAGAAACGCGCGCCCGCCGATCTATACCGCGAAACCGTCGAACAACTAGGCGAGGATCGTATGCCGGCGAGCCGCGCTCTCGACGAGGATCGCGACGAGCTCACGGATGCAGACTTCCCCCCTTCGGCCGGGGTGTTGATGTGGGGCTATCTCCCGGCCGACGTAAAGGTATTCGTTGAAACCGGGACGAACATGCGCGGAGAAGAGCTGCGTTCGATCGCTGTTGATCGGAAAGCGGAAGCTCTCGCGATTTTTGAGCGCCTGGGCATCTCATGTGTCGAAGACGCGGAACTGGTCCACGCGGCCGTGGGATTCGTAGTTCTCCCGTGAGTGGACCTGTTGGTCCATTCGGAATGCGCTCCCACGTTTCAGTGCACCGTAACGGAACGCGCCACTCGATCCCCCGACTGGTATTCGGGACGCTGCCGCTCGTTTAATCGGTCCAGCCTCGACTGAGCGCCCGCGAGTCCCTGTGCTGCTGCTTGGCGGTACCACCAGCTAGCGGCACGCAGATGCTTTTGAACTCCGTGCCCATGCTCGTAAAGCATTCCCAAATAAAACTGCGCGTACGCGTCCCCCTGATGTGCAGCCTTGAGATACCAGGCCGCGGCTTGTTTAAAATCTTGCGACACGCCTCGTCCCGTATGGTACTGAAAGCCAAGGTGCGATTGAGCCGAAGCGTCGCCTTGCCCGGCGGCTCTCCGCCACCACTGCGCGGCTTGCGCGAAGTCCTGCGCCACACCCTCACCATGGAAGTAGCAAAAGCCAAGGTTGTGTTCGGCATGCCGGTTCCCTCGCTCAGCGGCTTCGCGATACCAACGCGCGGCTTGTTCGTGATCTTTCGGGACGCCACGACCCAGGTCGTACAACACGCCGAGATTGAACTGGGCGCCACAATGGCCCTGTTCCGCCGCTTTGCGATACCACACGGCCGCCTGCGCCTCGTGTTGCGGCACACCCAACGCTTTGACGTGGAGCACGCCGAGTCTGTATTGCGCCTCGGCGTTCCCCTGATCGGCGGCTCTACGCCACCATGACGCGGCCTGAACAAAGTCCCGTGGCACCGCGTTTCCTATGGCAAAGCGCAAACCCAGTCTGTTCTGCGCATTCGCATCGCCTCCCATCGCCAGCATCTGCAGCGCTCGGACGTCGTTGTCCGTCGCCGCGGTCCCCTCAGCGCCTGCAGTGACTTCAGAAGCGCTCGCCGAGCCGGCGGGCGCTGACTCGTCACCACGCGCTAATGCGGCCCGAGGTGCCGGCTCCGCGCCAAGGTTGATGAACGCCGCGTATGCAAGAACGCCCGCACCCCCCAGCGGCAGTATCGCCAGAACGGCGTACGGTTCGAACAGCCAAGTGCCGATTGCTTGCACGAGAGACACCAGGATTCCGAAAGCCAACGCAAAACCGCGCACGACACGCGCAAACAATTCAGTCCGCACGGCGGTCCGCAGCGACGTGTAAATGTGACTCATAGCATTCTCGGTTGAATTAACGTTCACGATCTATCGCCGACGCCGCGAGGGCGCGTTCCATTGGCGTTCGTCATAACGATAGAGGCGGCCCTTTTGGACCACCTTTCCGCGCTTGGTAGGTGCACGCGAGCAGCCGCTCGGTCCAGGAGAGCGCTATCAGACGGATTTCGCCACCGATACCCGGCCGACATTCCTCCGTGTCGTACGAGCGCCATATCCGTGACAACGGCAGCAGGTCGGTTTAAGCCATTACAGAAGCAGGATCGTCCGAAGAGTGCCATCTGTCTTCTCCCAGCTGCTGGCATGTGCCAGCGAGAAGACACCAGGAGTGCGCAGGAGCCCAGCCCGCTGCGCCGAACTTTTCGTTTGTGACGACCCGCGCGGTCGTAACCACATCTCCCACCGGTACCGATCGGGCCGGTGAGAAGGCACCTTGGGAAGTTCGTCCCAGGTTGCCGGACGCCTATGCAGGATAGGCGTCACTCATGATGTCGTTTCGCGTTGAAGCAAGGACTATGCCTGAGCGTTCACCTGTGCTGTTGCGCCTTATTCGCTTAGACTGACCACTCGAGCGGACGACGTCCTGTCCGATCGGAGTCACAGCATGCCGAGGCTCTTGGCAATTCTCATTCTGCTCACCGGTTCGGATCCGCGTTGGCGCCCTTGTCCCCTTGGGTTCGGCAGCGAGGGTCGCGGCAAACTTGCGTCCCAACTCGCGGTCCAACTTCACGGGATTGGGATTAGCAGCATCAGCTGATCATGTCGAACGCGGCGGGAACGCCGACGTGCTGACGTGACGACGTTATGGGGTGCTCGGTCGGTCAATAGATAACGTTTATCGCGGGTAACGACGTGCCGCCTCCTGCGCATGGAAGCTGCGAGCTAAAGCCCCGGTGTTACGCCCGACCGAGGCTCTCGGGGAGTATCTGGCCTCCAATTGATAATCAGGATTCTGTTCAAGCGCTCACCCATCCGCGATGGAGCCAGCCGCGTTTTATGGACCGCGTCTTGGGGATCCATTCGAGTCACAGGGCCGTGGACCTGTGCGGTTAGTAATTGCCGCGAATACTTGGGGCTCGAGTAAGTCCGGGCGCGAGGTCGGACCATCAGAGTCCGCGCTTGGCAGTTCGGCCGACAAACCGCCAAATAATTCCGCCAGCAGCGGAGGATGCTCCTCATCTCCTGGCAGAATCACTCTGGCGCCGTGTCGCACGGGATAGGCAAGAGTATGTGACTGAACGTCGGCGATCACTTCGGGCAGTAATACGCGCTTTGCGAGCCACCTGACTCGCCAGAAGTCAGCGATCGCCCCGGTCGTGGAGGGTCCGGCACGCAGCAGGTATTTCGGACGACGGTCCAGCCCGAACAGGACCTCTCGAAAGTTCTTGGCGAGCGCGACGCCGTACACCAGCCTCGGGCTGCCGTGCTGCAGAAGGGCGTCCGATGGAAGGCCGATCGCATCCAGCGCTCCCCGCACCTTTCTCAGCTTTGGATTGACGCCCTCTCCAAAGATGCTGTTCACGCGACGACCGCCTTGAAGTTGCGCCAGCAGGGGCTCCAGCGAGTCCATGGTTGCCTGCGAGAAGTGATATGACCCGTACCCAATCGTTCGCCCCAGCATTTCATATCCGAGGACGGCCCCAGGTTCGCCACCGAAGTGCGCGGCGTCGAGTCTGAGGCGGTTGTACTGGCTGCCTCCGACTCCAAAAAGGCTTGTCGTACCAAGAAGCACAAGTTGCGGACGCCGGATGACCGCCCGGCCGGCGATCGAAGACGCGATAACGCTCTCTGCGCGACCGTATCGCTTTGCGTATTCGTCCCTAATCTCGGGACTGGCCATAAGCAGCGACACAAGCTTTCCACCCAGCACGCGGTTGTAAGGCGCAATGGCACCGCACACAGTGATGTCCATCATGTCAACGCCGACATGCGCGGCCTTCGTGTATCGCAGGGTTGTTGCGATGGCTCGTGCGACGGCCGCTGACATCACAGACTGCTTCCACTTGCGGGCGGAAAAAAGGCGACCATGGGCCGCGCGCAGATCAAGTCGCGCCTGTAGTAGTTCGCCGAGCGCGGCGGCGCGTTTTGAACGGAACAGATGAGTGCATGCTTGCTCGCGCCAACGAGTCGCGCCGGGACGGCTGGCGGTCTTGTGCTGTTTGCGGGCGGGGTACAGATGATGTATCTCGCGCTCCTTCGCTGACAACGCGCGCAAACGCTCGATGAGGCCAGGAGCAGGTGAGCCTAGCTCGGCCCGCTTTACGTGACCCTCGCGAACAAAATCGGCGATGTAGATTCCACCGAGCAGTTCCTCCTGCGAACCCTGCAGCCATCGAGCCCACTGCGCCGTCGGTTTATCGCGAATGATGTCGACCAGCTGCTTTGCCGTCCATCCGATCCAACTGTCTCTCACGCCCAATTGCATGATGGGGCTTCCGAGAGCAGCGATCCCCACCACGGGGTGATTTGAAGCAGCTCGATCGCGGATCAGAATAAACATCTTCCGTCCGGGGGTGCTCTGGTAGGTGGTCAGCCACGTGTGGCGAAAGTATCGCCAGATGTCCGATAGCTCCAGGCCGGTGAATTCACATCGCTCGCCGGCACGCACGAACTGAATGTATGGATCGGTCGCATCCTTCAACATTCGCAGTCTGTCGGTATCCGACGGTGCGGTTGCAGCACCAGCGAGCTTTGCCGCGAGGTCTCTGCCATCCCGCAGAAGCGAAAATATGGAGTGCCACTCACCGCAATGCAAGCGGCGTCGCTCCATGTCGCTGATGAATCTCCGAACAGACGGCTGATGGAGTTGGGCGTCACGTTCAATCAGGTGCGCGGCACGAACCCTGGCCTTTTCATCGCTGACGACATTACCGCTTGTCGGGGGCAACGCTAGGATTGCCTTTCGAGTCGTTCGAAATTGCCAACCTTGGCCGCGCAAGTCGCAGAATACGTTGATGCACAGGACCAGCGGAACGGCGGCGCGCCGGCCGCACTCATTTGCTTTTGTTATTGCAGCGTGTCTGACAGGCTCCAGCGTTGGAGTCTTGGGGTCGCCACCAATACGGGAAAGCCGGCGGGCCAGAAAGCGCACCACTGCACGTGCCTTCACCGCCGTGATCGCTGCCGGCGTGACATCGATCCAACGTTCCTGCACGTCAAGGTTCCGATTCGGAGCGATATCCATCAGCGTCTCAGAAACGCCACCAGGGCATCACTCCACGCACGCCGCAGACGACTCACGTGCGCCCGCTCGCGAGCATCCTTAACTTCAAGATCGGCTCGAGCCGCTGCAAGTACAAGGCTCTCCAGTTGGCCGACACCACAACCCGATGGCTCGGCGGCGCGCTGGTAGATGTCCGTAAAGAACGGATGGTCGGTGTTGACAGTGACGACTACCGAGCCGCCGGCCAGTCGAACGCCGTAGAACTCTCGGTCAGGAATGGGCTTGTACTCGAGCCGATAACGTAGTCCGCCAGCCGTGACAGTCCTCGCCCGAACGGCTGCCGGTGGCGCCAGGAAAAAGTCGTTGCGCGACGCCGCAATGGCCGCCGGCCCATCAGTGGACTTGGCTTGTTCGAACGCATCTCTGACCCGGCGATTGAGTCCTCGTGCAATTCGTTCGAGATCCGGTGCTAGCGCTAGTCGTAGTTCGGCCCTAGGGGTCACACCTTGCTTGCTGTGGGTGACGCCGAACAATTCGTCTAGTTCGGCAGAGAACTTGATTTCGCACCGCCACCAGTCGTCGTAGTTTTCGCGCCTCTTGGCTCCAAGCAGGTGCCATCCATAGTCGATTTCACGGCCGGCGCGTACGATGGATACGCCGGCGCCCCCGACGACACCGCGACGGCGTTTGTCTTCTGTCGTCCAGTTGTGCCACAGATCCACAGGCAATTCACTGAATCGAACTTCGACGACCGATGGTCCCCGTGGTGTTCCGATTTCATATCGCAATGGAGCGCCGTACGGGCGTCCACCGTGAAGACTTGCCCGCTCGTCCAAGAACAGCGGATCATGTGCCTCGACGACAGTGTCATTGACACTCAGTCGAACGCCGCTCCAGATCGAGAATCGATAGAGACGGCCAAGAGTTCTGTGCAGTCGCTGAGCGACCGTTGCGATTCGCGACCGGCCCAAGCGATCACATCGAGTCCAAAGCACCAGAGTTCCGGAACCGCCGATCCGACCAGTGATCCACGTCGGTAAGGGGCGAACTCGCGGCGCAGGAATGCCGCGGAGATGTCCCGTTACGATTTCATCAACATCGAGATACGTGTAAAGGGTCGCAGCGCGGTCCTGCCATGAGTACACCTCAAAGCGTCGCGTCTGGCTCACCGAGCTATTCGGTAACCCCATACCAAAGCGACCAATCCCCGAACGATCTCCGAACCTGGGAGTTCCACCGAACTGAAGAGCAGAACCGAGGGTGGATGTGGACATGCCGATGCCGTCGTCGAGGACACCGACTACTACTGATGCCTCTCCAGCCACATCAATCTCTCGAACGAAGACTCGGATGTGGCGTGCGCTCGCCTGCACCGCGTTGTCGATCAACTCTGCAATCGCCGCGGACAGGTTTCGGTAACCCGTGTCGCGTGTCGCAAGCACGAAGTTTTCAGGAGCGACGATCGGCACGGTCGCATGAAGTGGTGCGCTGGATCCCTGGCTCATTGTTCTCTCCTCGCCAGCGATCCCGCCGGTGCGAGCGGACTGGTGGCCGCAACATCGACATCCTCAGACTGCCGCGCGTACTGCGCCTGCAGTGTCCTCACGAGATTCATCAGCGGACCGCGCTTGATGGGGTAAGACCCGGAGAGGATCTGCGAAACGCGGGACTGCGTGATGCCGAGACGGCGACCGAATTCGGTCTGATTGTGACAGCCCATCGCCGCGGCGAGATCTCGCAGCTCCCGAATGCTGATGCTGCCGGCCAACCGTCTGTTTTTCAAGGAATTGCAGACATTATAAACCATTCATACAGACGGGCCTGCCAAATTGCCGTCACGTCATGGCGCCTTGAGGCGTCGTCAGTGCCCTCCAGTAGGCCCGCGCCCATACCGCCTTGCCCGCGCGATCATGCCTAGTAGTTCGCCAAGGCAGTGGCCTGGTGGAGAAGAGTCAGCGCGACTGGCTGGTAGCGTTCTCTCGGATGATTAACGACCCAGGCTGTCACTCTTCCGATATATTGTCGGCTGTCGGCGCTTCCGCACCCTCAGTTTCAGTCGCACGGTAATCGGCCCTCTTTGCCCGAGGGGCGGCTGTTGGCTCTGTGTGTCTGCCGCTTTGGGGGCAAGGAGCGCCTGATCGCGGCAGTCGTGAGAAGTGGGGCGTTATCATCGCGAGTCGCGAATGATCACACCTTCACCTGAGCCGAAGACCCGAACCTAGCGCCGCTAAAGGAGCCCGTGGACTACGCGAAGGAGGTGCACAGCGGAAAGGTCGTGGCGGCATCGGACTGCTCCTCGTGGCGATCGTATGTTTGCCCGCGCCCGGAGTGTGGCGGTCAGGTGTCCTTCGTGCCCGGGCAGATCCAGCGCGCACATTTTCGTCACAAGCCTGGGCAAGGCTCGGCTGCGTGCGAGGAATATTTTCCCAGTTCCGGCGCGGACACGGACGCCGTGCCACAGCCGCTCTCAGCTGTGGAGGATGAGACCGCCGCATTGGGTCTCGTGCTTTCGGAACTCGATGGGCAGTGGGCGCTTTGTCTTCGCCTTCCGGAGATTTCCCGCGAAGAGTTCGGGGCCGCTGCACTGACAACACTTCGCGGCGCCCTCATCGACGTGTTCGCGGGGCAGCATCGCCACGTGCAGGTCAGTGCGCTTGATCTGCGACCGGGCGTTGGCGCTGCGCGAGTCGGAATTCCTCCGAGCCTCCAGGAGTACCGCTCCCAATCTGTCGGGGCGTGGCCGCCAACGATCGACCGTCACCGTTGGCACCTGCAATCCCGCAGGCTCGAAGCGACCGGAACCCTGTTCCGTCTACGCCGCGGAGAGTGGACACGGCTCCTCTCCGACTCCGGAGTCCACCAAGGCGAGACGCTCATGGTCCTCGCGGACACGCGCTGTCCGCCTCCCTCCAGCATTCCAAGCAAGCTCCACTTTCAAACGAACAGCGGAGGGATGCACTGGGCCTTCTGGGAGGTGCAGGTCCCCGATGACCTCGATTCAGCTGGGCAGTGGCTTACCCTTATGGGCCACTCGCTTGTCCCGAGGCCTTGGCAACTAACTCTAGTGACACCAGCCCGCGGATTCACAGAGGACGGAGATCCAGTGTTTTGGCTGGGGGACGCCGCAACTCTCAAGATGGAGGCCCCATGGCGGTCTTCGACGACAACCACTCTTGTCCGAGCATTTGAATCGAACACACAGCGCACACCGGTCACGACAAACAGCGAAGGCGCATCGTATGTGTCCATCGACGCACCGCGCCCCGGCTTGACGCGTTTGAGCGTTGGGGGTGACGCTCGATCGAGAATCGACGTTCATTTTGTCGGGAAACCGACGTCTAGCCTCCTCGAATCTCTTGCTGAGACGCCCCGGCTACGGATCTGGGTGGGCGAGAAGTGCCTGAGTGCCTGGGGCGAGCCACGATATGCGATTAGCATTCAGCGGTCGCTTCCGCCACAGATTCACGCCGACCTTGGTCATGAGACCGCGCGCGCTCGAGTCACGGTGTGGCAGCACGGGTCACGACGCAGCCATCGTGGCCTGTCGGCTCGGGACATCGGCAGAGTTCTCGAGAGCGCTCTCTGCGACGGCACCTCCCGGATCGACGTTGATGCCGACGGTCTTGGACGAGTCGAGCTTGCTCCAACGGTTGTTTCCTCAGCGATCAGTGAAGGCACCCCACGAATCGATCGGTTGTTGTGGCGAGATCATCTCCTCGCCAATGTGTCACCGCGTTCTGAGACAAACGCTTCTGCAGTGCTGGGACGTCCGCGAGTATCAAAGGTCTGCGTTGTGCGACCGGTCGGTGCAGCAACGTTGGTCCGCGCTCGTCTAGCACTACGCGGGCGATACGGACGAGGAGATTCGTTGCGATGAGACTGATCGGAGTCGTACAGCGAACCGGTCGCGACAAGAACGGCATTCCGATTGCTGCGGTCCTGCCCCTGCTTGAAATCAAGGGGAGCGAGTGGCGCACCATCGACGCGGACGAGGAGTTCCCAACGCGAGGGCAGGTTTTCTGGTTCGCTGCAAATCAGGCAGTCGAGGATGGCTTAGTCCAGTTCAGGGCAGATCCAAACCCTGGTCAGAAGGACGAGTACAGGCTACTTGCCCCCGAGTCGGTCTGGGAGGTGCTCGATCTTCGTCGCTTTGGGGACCCCACTGAAATCAGGGCTGCCCTCATAAATGGACTGAAGGTACCTGGGCCAACGGCCACCGTACGCGGACTGCTCTTGTGTAAACCGGAGGCGTTGGTCGGCCCCGTTGATTTAACCCGCGCTCCCGACAGTACCGTGAGGTTAAGCGGCGCGGCTCTCCACCGCGTGCCGTTGTACCAAGGCGCCGTGCTTCGGTCAATTGCGGTCAATGGCCGTGAGCGACTGATTCGAATCGACGAGACCGCACCTTCGGGGTTCGTCGATTGGGATGACGATGCGATCGTCCTGAAGCGCGCCATTGAAGTGTCTGTCCGGATCGCCAAGCAGGAGGGGCGCGACACGGGTCAAACGAAGAAGCAGATCGAAGAGGCTGCACGCACTCTGGCGTCCTCGGGCGTGGGTCCTGATACGCAGTTGGACCGCTATCGACTCGAGCGTGCACTTGCGCTTCTTAAGGACACCAATATCGTTGCGGGGATAGCAGCGGAGATCGCTGAAAAACTCCGAGGGCATCCGGCGATCGAGATTTCGCTCGAAGAGATCGGCGCGAAGGTTCGGTCGGACGTTGAGAAAGTCGCCCGAGATGAGATCGAGCAGCAACTCACGCGCGAACGCGCCGCACTGAAGGAAACCACGGATGCTCTCGCTCGCGCCAAAGCCCAGCTCGAGACTAGCTCGCAGGCACTGCGGGATGCAGACAAGCGCGTCCGCCAGGTACAAGACCAACTCGATAGCGTCGCACGTGAGGCGGAAGCGGCCGTGGACGAGCGCGTACGTGCCGCGATTGACCGGCCGCTGGATCTCTTGGCCCAGGTTAGCGTGCTGCGCCCGCTACTGGGAGGGGGCAGGTCCCACCCTGCGACACCCAGCAGCGGCGGAACGCCGCTGCGCATCGATTGGTCCCGCGCGCGCGGTGAGGACATCAAGGACAAAGCCTCGCTCCGCCGCATCCTGACGAGCGCTGCCCGCGCCCGGGGTGTCGATCCGTCGCTAATGCTCCAGATCCACGCAGCAGTTGCGGCGCGGCTGATGCCCGTCACGCTGGGGCCCGGTGCGCTTTTAGCTGTGACAGCCTACGCGCAGGGCGCGTGTGGTGGCCGCTTGCTCATCGTCCACGTCTCGCCGAGCGCCATTCAGCCGCATGACTTCGACGAGGTTTCTGGAGGCGGCATCTTGGCTGCTGCCGCAGCTGCGAAGGATATCGAAGGCATCTCGCTCGTCATTTTGGAGGGAGCCAACCGCTCGCCCCTCGAGGCGTCCGTAGTCCCCCTCCTCCAACTGGCGGAAGTCGGGCTCTCACCGTTGTCCTCCGCTCCCGGTCTTCGACTTGCTGCCACGCTGGTGGCTGGCGCGACGACGGTTCCGGTCACGCCGCAGTTCTGGAGCCACGCCGCCGCCATCTACCCTGAGCCCGTCTCGCCTTCTACGCAGACCGGTGCTCGGGGGGACGCCGCTCTGCCAAGCGAACTCTTTGACTCTGGCGACGAGCCGACGGGAGTGATCGATGCACTACTCGATACCTGGCCCGACTGTCGCGAACTGCGTCCATCCATGAGCCGCTTCGGCTCGGTGCTCACCCGGCTCTATGACGAAGAGTCTCGTATCACCGATGCACTGCGAACCGGCCTGGTCCTTCCGTATGTCGCCACCGCGCTTACTGTGGAGGAGCAAGCGGAGGCCCTGAGCGAGGCGCGTGACGCAGACGGGTCCATCGCGCTGGCCCTGCGTCGACTCCGAAGGACGATCGCCTAGTGAGCATCGAACTGCTCCATGCGCCGCACGAGGCCGCACACGCTGTCAGGCATGCGATGGGGCTCGATCTGTGCCCGTCCTCCGACAGCCGCTTCGAAATCCTTCGAGCAACGGTCTGGAGCATTGCCTCGCCCAAGAGCAAGGCTCACGTCAACCGCGTGCTCAGCGCAGCGATTCCTACGTGGCACCTCCTCTCGGAGCGCAGGGCCGCCAGCGAAGAAACGCTTCGTGCAGAGCTTCGCGCAGCACTTTCGACGCTGGAGGACGCAGGCGATCTCATCGAGTTGAGCGGCGGCTACTGGGCTCCGGCTATCACCCGCGCAGTGGAACTTCCCGACGGAGTCGGCTACCTGCTTGTAGGCGGCGTCCCATCCTCACTTCTGCAACTCGATGACGACACGATCGAGTTTCAGGGCCCTCACCGTCACCTCGTCAAAGTTCCTTCAGAGTTCGCTGCTGCGCTGCCACTCGAGAGCCTCACATCGTGGGCGAAGCTTCCCAGGTACCCTCTCCAAGGCTGGGCTCAAGAGGTTCTCGAGTCATTTGCCCGCCATCCATACTCGCCAGCCATTGCGGACGTGTTTGAGTTCTACCTTCCCGCCGGTGCCAAGCCAGGCGCATTCCAATCCAAGCGTTGGTCGTCGGACGCTAATAACCTGACCGGCACTCTACTCGCGCGTCGACGGAGGCTCTATGGGGCACGCGAGTACCGACTTGTGGACATGCGCGGGGGTGAGATTGTCGCCGCGTGCGAGTTGCACGATGTTGACGTCCGGCGCTTGATGTACGCGCTCGATCTTGCCGCGGGCAACCCGGTTCGAGCCCGGCCTTTTCATGCCGGGCACCAGACGGAGTGGCTGTTCACGAGCGAACTCCCCCGCGCCGAACAGCGCACATTCGCCGCGTTTGGAACACTGAGGATTCCCGACGAACGCCCCTTCGAGAGAAGGTGGACGTTCCGGCGAAACGAAGAACTCGCGCTCGAAATGCTGCGCTCCCTTGGGATCGTGCTCGAGCAGCACTCTCGAGAGGTTCCTCGATGAGCAAGCAACTCGAGCTTGGTGTCAACGAAATTGCCACGAGAATCCACCTGCGCCTGCGTAGGTATCTCGAGGCCCAGTACCACATCCGAAACGCTGCCCTCATCGAGGAACGCCGACTGCTCCTTGAGGAGCCGGGAGGAATTTCGCAGCCACCGTTCATCGAGGTCACGCCGTCGTACGCCCTTGCGGGGCGCTTCTCCGACTTGAAGGCCCCCAAGCCAGTTATCGAACTCCTGCAGGAGTTGGTCGACTGGAAGCCTGGTATCGGCGTCTACCCTCCGTACCGCCATCAAGCCGACGCTCTCGAACAGTTCTTTGCTAAGGGAGCAGAGAGCGACGACCTCGTCGTTGCTACGGGCACTGGCTCAGGCAAGACGGAGACCTTCCTCTACGCCATCCTCGGCGCTCTCGCGCTGGAGGGAACGGAGCGGCGCGCGTCGTTCGCGCGGCAAGGCGTCCGCGCCCTATTGCTCTATCCGATGAACGCGCTTGTCAGCGATCAGACTGCGCGCCTGCGTCGCCTTCTGGGAGACGAGCGACTCGCAAGCTTAATAGAGGAGCGCTGGGGACGACGCGCGCGCTTTGGCATGTACACGAGCCGCACGCCGTACCCAGGCGTGCGCAAAGGCGCGAAGGACCAGCGCCACCTCGACACGCTGCTTGGGTACTATGAGCGACTCGAGACGTCATCGAAGGCAGAGGAGCAGGCCCTCGTCGCCGAGTTAAAGAACCGCGGGCGCTGGCCTGCCAAGGATGTCGTGGCCTTTTATGCCCGGAGCCTCGAGCAGAAGACTCTCGTGAAGAGTGGGAGGCGTGCCGGTAAGGAGATGACGCTTCACCACTGGGGCGAACGCTTCCTGACCAAGCCCGGAGACCGTGAGCTGCTAACGCGTCATGAGATGCAACTGCAGGCGCCTGACCTGCTCATCACCAATTATTCGATGCTCGAGTACATGCTGCTCAGGCCCATCGAGCGGTCGCTGTTCGCTCAGACCCGGGCTTGGCTGGGCGCCGATGAGAGGAACCAATTCCTGCTCGTCCTCGACGAGGCGCACATGTACCGAGGCGTTGGCGGCGCGGAGGTTGGGCTACTCATTCGCCGCCTCCTGTCGCGCCTCGGCATAGGTCGCGATCGGCTCCGCTGCATCCTCACCAGCGCCAGCCTCGGCACGGGAGCACAGGCAGAGGAGGCGGGGCGTGAGTTCGCGCGCGACCTCACCGGTCAAACCGCCAATAAGAGCTTTGCCGTCGTGCGAGGCACTCGCGAGTCGCGATCGGGCGCTCGGGCCGGCACACGCGATGAGGCCCGCGCGCTGGCGGCGGTAAGCCCGAACGTACTCGCCGCGGCGGCGCTCGCCCCTGGTGAGGCCAACGCAACGCTGGCCGATGTCGCGAGAAGTCTTGATTGGACGTCGCCCCCGCCAATTGTCGGGCGGGACGATCTCGCGACGCGTCAGCACGTCTGTCGATCACTGACCGGCTTTGGCCCGATGGAACTCCTCATCGAGCAAGCTTCTGGGAATGCGACAGACTTCGCGGAGTTGGCAGGCTCGCTCTTCCCTGGCATCGAGCGTGCCGACGCCGAACGCGCCACCGACGGCCTCTTCGCGCTCGGCACGTTTGCGCGGCGCACAGAGCCGGCCCGAGAAGAGCAGCCGCTCCTCCCGACGCGCGTCCACTTGCTCTTTCGCGGTCTCCCGCCACTCTACGCCTGCATTAACGGGCGTTGCACCGCGCGGCGCAATTCTCTTGGGGAGACAATGCTCGGGCGCCTCTACGCTGAGCCTCGTACGCAGTGCGAGTGCGGCGGACGCGTCTTCGAACTCCTCACGCACCGGGACTGCGGTGCCGCCTACCTCCGCGCGTTCGCAATGAATCCCACGCCAGATTTCCTCTGGCATGAGCGAGGCGGGACGCTCACAGAGTTCGGCAAGCCCCTTCACGAGCTTCACCTGTTCCTCGAGGAACCACATCCCGACCAACGTGGTGCCGTCGAACCCCTGTTCATCGACGTTCAGACCGGGCGGGTGCTCCCCGCAGCGGGCGCAGTGGCCACCGGGACGCTGCTCTGCTATCGCGCGCACGCGCCCGCGGAGAAGGTCACGAACACAACGACGTTCCGCGAGTGCCCGGCGTGCACGCGCCCGACGCAGGCGGGCGGCTCTCTCAAGATCATGGACTTGTCGACGAAAGGAGAGCAGCCATTCGCGAACCTCGTGCGCGAGCAGTTCGTCTCGCAGTTCGCGACCAAGGAGCCAAGCGAACTGCACCCAAACGAGGGGCGTAAGGCGCTCCTCTTCAGTGACGGTCGACAGAAGGCCGCGAGGCTCGCGCGGGATCTCCCTCGCGAGGTTGAGCGGGACTCCTTCCGCGAGGCGCTGGTTCTTGCCTGCCAGGAACTCGCACAACTTCCGACGCCGCAACCCGCGATCCTCGACGAGACTGTGTACTCCGCATTCGTTGCTGTTTGCGCGCGTCACCATCTCCATTTCTTCGACGGTCATGACCAGGCGGCGCTCCTTGAGGAGTGCGCGCGGTTCCGCAAGGACTACGACGATCTCGATACCGCCCTCGCCGACAAGTGGCGACCAACACCGCCCACACGCTTCCGGACCGCGCTACTCCGCCAGATCGGAGATCCGTACTACTCGCTCGTGGCAGCATGCGCCGCCGTGATCGAGGCCGCGCCGGCGAAGCTCAGGATCCTACAGAAGCGACTCGCCGATATTGGCACTGCTGCGAGTGTTGAGGAGATCGCGAACGCGTGGCTCCGCGAAATGCTGGGGAAGTACGCCTTCGACCCCGCGCTGAGCAAGGACGCTCGCCTCGACGAGTTCGGCTTCTTCCAGCCGATCCGCGCAGCAGATGCGCTGAAAAAGTTTTTTGACCTTGTCCGGGCGCGGTCTGAGCTCAGCACCGCAGACGTGGACCGCCTGAGAGACGAGCTCTTCGAAGTCTTCACGCGCGAAGCCCCCACCGGGGACGACTCCGGCCGCCTTGTCGTGACCGACGGGTTGGTGATGCGGCTTGCGCTTGACGCTGACTGGCTGCAGTGCACCGTCTGCGGCCACCTCCAGGCGAAGCCGTTCCTCGGCGTCTGTGGGAACTGCCTGGATACTCGCCTCGAGAAGCGCCCGCCCGAACACGAGTACATGCGATCGAGGAAAGGATTTTTTCGCGAGCCGTTGCGAGCGGTACTCCGCGGCGAACGCCCGGTTCACATTACTGCCGAAGAGCACACAGCACAGCTCTCCCGACGCGATCCGGGCGTCGTCTACGCGACGACTGAGGAGTTCGAACTACGCTTCCAGGACGTGCCACTCGGACCTGACAAACCTCCCGTCGACATCTTGAGCTGCACTACGACGATGGAGGTCGGCATCGACATCGGCTCTTTGACCGCAGTCGGCCTCCGAACGGTCCCGCCCCAGCGTGAGAACTACCAGCAGCGCGCCGGCCGAGCGGGGCGCCGAGGCACGTCGGTATCGTCAGTCCTCATGTTCGCGCAGGGTGGCGCCCACGACGCGCACTACTTCGCTCACCCTGCGGCGATTATCAGCGGGCAGCCGCGAGAGCCTCGCCTGAAGGCGGACAACCCGCGGCTCGCGCGTCGGCATGTAAACTCGCACCTCCTCCAGACGTTCTTCCACTCACATTTGGATGCGCTGTCCGCTGAGGAGCAGGCAGAAGTCGCAGCGCACCGACCCGGCATCATGAGCGCGTTCGGTGACGCCAGGGAGTTCTTTGAGGGGACGAGCGATTTCTCGTTTGTAGAGTTCGAGCGGTGGATGAAGGAGGACGTGCTCACGCCAAGGAGTGCGATCGTTGAGGAAATCGCAGGTTGGCTCCCCGGCGCCATCTTCAAGACCAGCAACAGCGGGCTAGCCAACGAGAAACGAAGGTTCGTTCGACAGATTGCTGATACGTTGCTCCGTGCCCTCACGCAACTCCGCGACGAGCTTCTTGGCACGTCGTCGACCGAAGGAGAAGCAAACGAGGACGACACAGCCGCTGACGACGCCGGCGGCCTCCTCGAACTCTGCTTCGATCGAGGACTCCTCCCGTCCTACGCGTTCCCCACGGACCTCTGCAGCTTCGTCATCCAGGAGTGGGACAAGACAAACTCGCGTTGGCGAGTCAACGTCGCGGAGCGACCTCAACTCGCGAAGGCGCAGGCGCTGAGTGAGTACGCGCCCGGGCGCCTGCTGGTCGTGAACAAGCTGACCTATCGTGTTGGCGGCATCTTCGCCGACGGGCCGCCGGCAGCGTCGCCGGCGGCAGTGCTGTTCGCGCAGCCACTCAGCCGGTACGTAGGGTGTTCTCGGTGCTCCTTCATCAAGATCGAGGGTAGGAGCGCCCCCGCACCCACGATCGAGGGTTCGCCGTGCCCCGTATGCCGGACGCCCCTCTTTGTGCGGGAGTACCTCGACCCGCCGTCGTTCTCACCTGAGAAGGGCCGCGCGCTCAGCGAGGGTGATCGAGAGCAGGACATCACCTTCGCGTCCTCCGCGCAACTCCCGGAGATTGCCGAGCACAACGAGTTCGACTGGCACGATGGCCCGGGCGTTAACCTCAGCCACGCCTATGGCGAAGATGTCCTCCTCGTCGTCGCGAATAAGGGCAAAGACGCCGCGGGGTTCAGTGTCTGCGAGAGTTGCGGAGGCGCGTGGATAGACGGCGAGGAGCGGGAGGGGTCGCACATACGTCCGTTCCTGGTGCCAAGCTATATCCTCGAGCGAGACGGTGCGGGCAAGACGTGCAATGGGGAAATACGGCGTGGGCTCTTCCTCGTTCACGACTTCCGCACCGACCTCCTGCTGCTACGCGGCGTGTTTCGGAGCCCCCTCGACTTCCAGCCAGAGCAGCCTTGGCTCTACGATGGGCTCGCGACGTTGGCGGAGGGGCTCTCGCTCGGCGCAAGCCTCCACTTGGACATCGACCCGGGTGAACTCTCGGCAGGCTTCCGCCTACTACCCCCGCTCGTCGATGGCGACCAAGGCATTGCGGAGTTGTACCTCTTCGACACGTCGTCCGGCGGCGCGGGCTACGCCGCCGAAGCTGGTGAACAACTGCAGCGAGTCCTCGACAGGACCGAGGAGTTGCTGCGCGAGTGCCCGGGAAAGTGCGAGCGATCCTGCACGAAGTGTCTCCGTCACTACGGCAATCGCTTCCTGCACGGTCGCCTTGATCGTCGCCTCGCGCTCCAACTGCTTAGGTTTTTCCGAACCGGGCTGGTGCCACCGTTTGCCTCAGCGTCCGAACACGCGCGCGTCCTCCGTCCGTTAGCACGCTTCCTTGAACTCGAAGGCTGGAAGACCGCAACGGACGTGAGCGGAGCGTTACGCTGCGACGGACCGCGTTCAATAACAATCGGCGTCTATCCGGCGCTCCTTGCGGGCGACGTCGCCGAGACGACACACCCTACCGTGGCTCGGAGCGACACTCGGCGCGTCATTCTGCCTGACTACCTAGTTGAGCACGACCTGCCGTCCGCGTATCAGCGAGCAACGGGTCTCAACACAGGGGCGAGTGCGTCCGCGGCTCGCCCCGCGGCACCGGCTCCAGCGACGGGTCGCGTCGTCGAGCTACCGATGAAGGATCTAAGGAGGGCGGCTGACGCAAAGATCCACGGCAAGGTTCAGCTTCGCGCCGACGTCAACTCCGACGAGAACACCTTCGCTGTTCGCGTGCCCGCGCCTGGTCTCACGAACGCGGGATTCAACGCGGGCGGCTGGTTGGTTCTCCGTCCCGCTTCTCCAAGAGACCTCGGCGGGGATATGTGGCTGATCGTCTTGAGGGCGCGCGGGAAGTTTGGGGCAACGGGGGCCAACTGGACGATCGCCCACGTGAAGGAACTGCTCGGCGATGAGAACGCACCGTCGCGCCTCCAGGTGTCCTATGGGAGTGCCACCGGCAGGGAGTTCCGCCCCGAGCGGCTTGACCGCGTGGAAGTCACGCTAGCCGCGACGGTCGTGTGCCACGCAGACGAGATCTCCTGATGGCGCGCTTCATGCCCGATGTGGCCGCGGGCGACATCCTCCACGATTCCGAGCGAGTTGTCTACGAGGCGCTGCGCGGCTTACCGACGGGTTTCGTGGTGCTGCACTCGTTTCCTTGGCTCCGGCCTGCGCGCGACTTGGCAGGCGAGCCGCTGCGCGAGGGTGAGGCGGACTTCGTCATCCTGCACCCGGATCGAGGTCTGCTAGTCGTCGAGGTGAAAGGCGGGCAGCCGGAACTGAAGGGGCGCACGTGGTGGCGAAGTGGAAAGGAAATGCGGGATCCTTTCGATCAGGCGCGCCGCAATCGGTACGCCCTCCTCGACGCCATCGAAGAGCGCACCCGCAGGCGGGTCCACCGTAGCCTCTTCACCCATGGCGATGTCGTAGTCTTTCCGCACGCAAGCTTCTCAGGAACACTTCCCGTCAACAGCGACCCTCGCATCCTAGTCGACGCCACTGGCATCGCCACGCTTCCCGCGCGCATTGACGCGGCACTTGGGACGTGGGCACGCAAAGAAACACACCTGAGCCCGCGCGAGTTCTCGGAACTGCTGGACGCGTTGATGCCGAAGCTGCGCCTACTTCGGTGCGCGAGCGTGGAGATCAGCGCGGAGAACGATCGAATCGTCCAGATCACCCTAGACCAGCGAGCCACCTTGCTTGGGCTCCTTGAGAACGAGCGCGTGCTGGTCGAAGGGACGGCCGGCTCCGGGAAGACCCTCCTCGCCCTCGAATTTGGGCTGACGCTCGCCGACCGCGGCGAGCGCGTCTTGTTCCTCTGCTACAACCGGCATCTCTGCGCGTGGTTGCAGGACCAGGCGAAGCAGGACTCGCGCGCCCAGCGCGTCGGGGGAAGGCTTGAGATTGCCACGTTCCACTCATGCGCCCGAGGTCTCGCGAAGCGCGCGCGCGTGGACTTCGACGTGCCATCCGGCGACCAGACGTTTTGGGACGAGGAGGTACCGCTGATCATGGAGCAAGCCCTCGAGGTTCTTCGAGCGAGAGGGCGAGCCGAGACCTTCGATGCGATCGTCGTCGATGAGGCGCAAGACTTCGCCCCGGACTGGTGGGTGACGATCGAGTCGCTCTCCAGCGCTGGGGATCAAGGCCGCCTCTACGCGTTCCTCGATCTGAACCAGAGTCTGCGCGGTCTTCCAAAGCTGCCCAGTGTGCATTTCCAGACACGCTTCACGCTGATGACCAACTGCCGAAACACGAAGGCCATTGCCCGAAGCAGCGCCTCGCTGGCTCGCGTCGACGTTCGCCTGCTTCCAGGCTCGCCTTCAGGAGAGGCGCCCGCAGTCCGCCGAGCCGCGTCGTCGGCAGCCGAGGCCGGCCTCGTACTCGCCGAGGTGCGTCAGTTGCTTCAGCAAGGCATGAAGCCGCAGCAACTGGCTATCATCGGCCCGACCGCCCTCAAGAAGGGCGCGCTCTCGCGCCATCGACACGCGAATGGAGTGCCGCTGATCGACGACGCCGGCGACTGGCGACGCGGAGCCGGAATCCTCGTCACAACAGCCCGGGCGTTCAAGGGTCTCGAGGCCGACGTCGTTGTTGCCTACGGCCTTGGTGTTTTTGGACCGCTTTTCACCCCGACGGACCTCTACGTCGCTTGGACCAGGGCTCGCCACAGACTGATCTTGGTCTGCCAAGCAGGTGAAGTTCGTGCTGCAGTGGAGGCGGCGTTGGCCGAAGCCGAGGGTCTGGCATCTGCTCGTGGCATTTCTGTGTAGGTTGGCCGGACACGGCGTGGAGGACGATGTGCCCTCATGTGCCGACGGCCTACACGGTCGACAGCGTAGAGCGTGGTGTCCAAGTAGTCGCTACGACGACAGGACGCCGCCTCGAACCGCTGTCGGATCTGCACCGGCTCTCCATCCGGCGTGTCGGCCTGTTCATCGCTACGATGGCGGTTGCATGTGTCGTTCTGCTGGCGCTCGGCTTCTAAACCGTCGTGCAGCAGGAAGACCTCGCTGTCAAGCAAGCGGCTGACGAGCGTCGGCTGCGGTTGAACGAGTCGAGAAGGCACTGGTAACGGCGCTTGACCGCGTGCGGGATCAGCCTCACGCCTCGTGGGTCGCCATTGTCGGCACTCTGTCCGACAACGGGGTGGTCTGGCCCTGGGATAAGGTGGCGGCACCATGGGTAAGATGCCTTCTCCGACCGGCTCGTAAAGCGATCGTCGGCGTTGATGGCCGAGGATCAGAACCGTTTACGCGAGCCTCGAGCAACCCCCAAAATCGCGACCGTGCGAAATGTTCAGCAAATCCTGCCGATCAAATCCGCAATGAAGTGGCGCGATTATGCAAGACCGGTCACTTTATTCGCCGAACGTTCGCCAGCGAATTTTCTCGGGGTGGGTGATTGCGAAAATCTTTAGGAAATGGCGCGCCCGGCTGGATTCGAACCAGCGACCCTCGGCTTAGAAGGCCGATGCTCTATCCCCTGAGCTACGGGCGCGTGCCGGAAAAGTGTAGCCGAACCCCTAGACAAACGGATTGATCACCTC
>DATLXE010000346.1:0-3375 GCA_035575795.1 Gemmatimonadaceae bacterium | reverse complement strand
GTTGTTGAAGTCGTGCGCGACCCCGCCGGCGAGCTGACCGACGGCTTCCATCTTCTGCGACTGCTGGAACTGCGCTTCGAGCGATTTTCTCTCGCTGATCTCGGTGTCCACGCCGAGCACGCGGACCGGTGTGCCCCCCTTGTCGCAGATCACCTGGGCGAGCCCGGCGTGCCAGTGGACCGTGCCGTCGGGCCCGACGGCGCGGAACTCGACCTGCAGCTCCGTCCGGTTCGCGACTGCCGCTCCCAACGCGTTCTGCAGCATGACCCGGTCGTCGGGATGCACCAGTTGCAGGAGGAAGTCGTCAGACGACTGCGGGGCCTCCGCGGCGGTGACACCGTAAATGGACGGCATGGTACCGGACCACGTAAGCAGCCGCGTCTTGAGGTCGAGCTCCCACACACCCATCCGCGCAGCACTGAGCGCGTAGGCCGTGCGCGCTTCCGTCTCGCGCAGGACCGCCGCCTGCCTTTCGAGCTCCTCAGCAAGCCGGCCGCGCTCGAGATCCGACTTCCGCCGTGCACTGATGTCGTTGCTGATCGACAGGATCCTGACGGGCGCGCCGGTCGCGTCCCGCTGGACCGTCCATCGGCTCGCCACATCGATGCGCGTGCCGTCCTTGCAGCGGTATGACCCTTCGCCTTCCCAATGGCCGGCAATGAAAAGCGCCTCGCATATCTCGTCGAAGGTCTCGGGGCAATCGGCCTCGAGCAACTCCTCGACGCGACGGCCCAGCGCCTCGTCGCTCGACCAGCCGTACATTCCCTTCGCGCCGCGGCTCCAGAACGCGATCTGGTTATTCAGGGTACGAACGATGATGGCGTCGGCGGGCAGGTCGAGGATCGCCGCCTGTTCCTTGATGAGCGCCCCCTGCATTTCGAGAACGTTCGTGCGCTCCACGAGGTCGCGCGTGGTCTGGCGGAGGGCGAACTCGGCCTCGCGGCGCTCCGTGATGTCGCGGACCATCGCCAGTGTGCCGGCGTAACAGCCGTCACCCTCGAACATCGGGACAACTTCGAGGTGCCCCCAGAAACGGGTGCCGTCGGTCCGCAGAAACTCCACGTCGGACTGGTACGGGGCCGGACGTTCGAGGTAGTGGGCGAACGCCAGTTTCGTCGGCTCGTCGAGGAATTCAAGAGGGGAACGGCCCAGCTCCATGTTCTCCTCGCAGCGGAGCATCTGCGCCATCCGCCGGTTCATGAAGGCCGTCGTATGCGTGCTGTCGCTCAGCCAGACCCCTTCGTTCGTGTTCTCGACGATGTGCCGGTAGCGTTCTTCACTTTGCCGCAGCGATTCCTGCGCTTTCGCCAGGAGCAGCGGTGTGCTGTGAGCGGGATCGACGACGGCATCGATCTGACCCGCGAGCAGAGCTTCGATCATCGCCTCGGCTTCCGCGAGCCTGCGCGCCATGTCCGCGGGCTCCGGCCGAAGGCCGGTGCTCATCGCGCGCCGAGGGTGACGAGCATGTGCGCAGTGTCACTGAGGTTGCCGACGATGCGCTGCACCGGCAGCGGCGACAGTTTCAGGAGCGTGGGCGTGACGATGATGCCGTCGGCGATTGCGCGCAGCGGATGTTCGAGCATGTCGATGACCTCCAGCGTGTGGGCCGCGGCAAAGTGCTCGGCGCATATCGCCTTGATGTTGCTCGTCGCCCGGAGTGAGTTCGTGGCGTTGCCGGCGACATACAGCCGCAGGACCAGCGACGGAAGGGGGCGGTGGCGCGGCGTCGACACCTCAGCGATCCTTCGCCGCTGCGTGCCGCACCGTTTTGGTCCCGGGCCGGAGGGGGGGCCAGTCCTTGTCGGCGTGCCGCAGCTTGCGCAGCGTCGCCCGATCCGTCTTCCGCACTGTCGCGGCCCTGCCGGTGGCGGCGCTGAGCAACGCCATCTGCGCCGTGCGCGCCTCCATCTCCGTCTGGATTACCTGGAGGCGTGCCGCAGCTTCCGCCTGCGCGAGGTGGAGCTGCAGGCGCTTGAATTCCGCGTCACTATTGGTCTGGAGGCGCCGCACCTCCTGCTCCTGCTCCCACTCCCAGCGCGCCACTCCCATCAGGACCTTGCCGTGCGCGACAAATACGTCCGTCAAGCTCACCCCTGCGTCGGTCAAGGTCAGCTCGCGGACCTGGTTGGAGTGTCCGGTGCCGCGGGATTTCACGATCGTCAGCGCGCGGTTCCGCTCTCCGTCGTGCACGATGTAGGACAGGTGGATCCACGTGTCGGCGATCGTCGAGATGTTCGTCGCCGTCGACTCGTCGGTATTGATCCCCGCCAGCAGCGACGTGTTCAGCGCCGTGATCCCCTGGATCTTGATAAAGTGCAGGAATTGCTGCGTCGCATCAACGGATGCGAGGTGCGCGATTTTGGTCGAGAGCGCCGACACGGGGTCGATGACGAGCGAGTGCGGCTTGTACTCGTTGACCTTGGCACGCAGATCAGCGAACTGGTCTTCCACGTTGGGACCGCTTGTGCGCGTCGAGTACATCTTGAGCAGACCTGACTTGAGGAACGGCGCGAGGTGCACATTCACAGATCGCAGATTCCGGACGATCTGCGCCGCCCCCTCGTCGAAGCTGACGTAGAGCACGCGCTCCCCACGCTGGCAGGCAGCCGCGGCGAACAGGCCGGCGAGCGTCGATTTCGCGGTGCCCGGCGCGCCCGACACGAGGACGGTGCTGCCGCGGTAGTAACCGCCGCAGAGCATGTGGTCGAGGCGCGGGATGCCGGAGGAGACGCGCTTGTTGCTGATCGCGTAACTGAGCTCGGTGGGGCCGCGATGCGTCAACTGCATCCCCTCCCGCGTCAACGTAATGGGAAACTCGTCAGCAGCGAAGGCTGACCCGCGGAATTTCATGACGCGAAGGTCGCGAAACGCCGAGCCGTTCGTCACCTGATGGCGGAGGACGACCACGCAGTCGACCATGAACTGCAGGAAGTCGTAGTGGTGCGCCCCCTCGTGTCCGGAGGTCTTCTGCGTGATGATGCCGGTGAACCTCTCGTCGACCAGCCAGTCCCGCAGGCGGTAAAGCTCCCGTCGCTCGGCGACCGGGTCATCGAGCAGCCCGAGGAGAACATCGATGCCGTCGAAGACGATGCAGGTGGCCTTCATCTGCCTGGCCTTGGCCCCGAGCGCGCTGAGCATGCCGACGAGGTCGAATTCGCCCCCCTGGACGACCGTGGGGGACAGCCGCGCATCGACGAAATGGAGCTTCTTTCCCTGGACGATGGGCAGATCCCACGCGAAGGTGGACCCGTTGGCGATGATCTGCACGGTGCTCTCTTCGAAGGCGACGAAGATCCCGGCTTCCTTGCGCAGGCGCGCGCCGTTCACGAGTGCCTGCAGGGCGAAGACGGTCTTACCGCAGCCCGGCCCCCCCAT
>DATLXE010000345.1:0-2035 GCA_035575795.1 Gemmatimonadaceae bacterium | reverse complement strand
CGTTCGTGCGACCTCCGAGTACAACTCGAATCCACTGGACGGCAGCACCAGGCGCGAGAACAGTGAAAAGATCTGTTCGCTGCCTCCCGGCGTGAGTGATGAGTCGCCGAGCGCTCTCTCGTTTGGATGCCCGGTATTCCTAAACACATCGAGCCAGCGCGAATAACCGACACCAGCGTTAGCCGCGGTGGAGTAGACCGCCCGTGCCACTCCAATCGTGAGACCGCTCGCCCGACGGGGATTGAGTGTTACTCCGATTGCGGCGATCGACCGCGAGTTGTTGCTACTGGTCGTGTCGAAGTACCTGGATTCTGTAAGGGTGCCGGCAATCCAGCGGCCTTCCAGCATTCCCAGCGGAGTTGAGAGAGGCCTCGTCGTGCGCAGAAAGGCGTGCGGGAATCCCGGTGCGTTGTTGCTGAGAACGAGCGAGTTCCGAACGCCGGGGCCCCACCACTGATTCTCAGTGCTCCAGCCAACCGCGGCTTTGCCGAGGTCCAGGAGCGCCGCTGATTGCCCCGCTGTGATTTTCGACAGGCGCTCGTCGCCGAATCGTAGCGGAAGGTCGATCGAGTAAGGGCCGGTGAACCAGGGAAACACATACCCGCCGCCCCGTCGCTCCACCGGCGTTTCGGGCGGTGTAAACCGTGCGGAATCGCGCAGTTGCCAGTACTGGTTTGAGCTCGTCGCCAGCTCTGGAAGCAGGAACAAACGCAGCCGGCCGACGCGAACATCGGCGCCGCCGCTGACGAGATAGTTCCCGCCCCGGCCCGCCCACAGCGGCCCGTCGTTGATGGAATACGGCAGGGACGAGTTACTGACGAAAGTAATCGTAGGAGCGAGGAGTGCGATGCGCGCTCTGGGCGTAGCGGCGGTCAGCGAGCTCGCGGAGCGGAGGAGGTAGCCCGCTGTCGGCCGCGAATTCGACCTGTGAGCCTCGGCCCAGCGCTCGACCGAATCGCCCGTGACAAGGACCGGTGTCTCGACCGTGAACCACCGGGGCACGGCCCCGGGAGATTGCGGCGCAATCGCATTGAATAGCTTCACCGAGTCGGACGAGTCCGAGCGAACAACCAGATCTTGCGCGTGTGCCGACGCCTGAGGAACCAGGCAACCCAATGCAACCCACGCAAATCGTGCAAGCAAGCGGACAGAATATCGCGCCATCTGACACCAGTACCGCATTGTCGCGGCTTTCGTTGAATTCAGGATCTGACCGGCTAGCGAGGGATTCCGGAACGACCTCGGGCCGCATCTCAATCTAGGTGCGTGCAGCCCACGTGCCAACCACTGCTGCGCGATGGCCTGCCACCGAGTGGGCTTGGCGCTAAATTACGGGATGCGATCCCTGAACGGCCTCACCATTGTCGCGCTCCGCGTGCTCACGTTGGCGGTATGCATCGCGCGGCCGCTGATTGCCCAGAGCGAGCCTTTGGAGCAAGTAGCGGGCGCGTCTGATTCTGCGCGCGTCTCCGGGAGTCTCCCCGACTCTCTCGTGCCATTCATTGCCCCACGCGAGGCGGCACCGATCATCGTGCCGGGAAGCAACGAAGAGAGTTATCTGCGTTATCTGCAGTCTGTGGGAAAGGTTGCCGCTTATCCGTGGACGGTGAGAAGCTTTGGGCAAGTAGAGACGCGACGTATTTCCATTCCCCGCGGTAGCCATCCGTGGTCCGCCGGGATGCGCAGTCGATCAGACGATGCCCGCTTTCACATGGCGATCCTGCCCGCGTCGGTGACGCTGCGACTCAACAGCCACTTTCCCTACGGGTTCAACGACGGCGCCGTGTGGGCCGGGCGGGGCCTGACTACCGCCGTCGAGGGCGGAGCAGTTTTTCGGGCGGGTCCGCTGTCAGTCGCGCTGAATCCGATCGCGTTCCGCGCCGAGAACGCAGCATTCGGATTGCTTCCCAACGGATACTCGGGTGCGCAGTCCTTCGCTGACGGTCTGGCCGCCACCGAGGTAGATCGGCCTCAGCGCTTTGGTGAGGGAGCGTACAGCCGCCTTGATCCGGGACAAAGCTCGGTACGCGTGGAC
>DATLXE010000344.1:0-26428 GCA_035575795.1 Gemmatimonadaceae bacterium | reverse complement strand
GGGCACATCATCCGCGACGGCGCGAAGATGTCGAAGACGCAGGGCAACATCGTCAATCCCGACGAATACATGGAGACGTGGGGCGCCGATGCGTTTCGAACGTACCTCATGTTTCTCGGTCCCTACGAGCAGGGCGGGGATTTCCGCGACCAGAGCATCTCCGGCGCACGCCGCTTCCTCGACCGCCTGTGGTCGTCGGTGCAGACGATGACGGCCGAGGGAAGCGCTGATCCTCTCGTCACTCGCAAGCTGCACCAGACGATCAGGAAAGTAGGCGATGACCTTCCGCGCCTCAGCTACAACACCGCGATTGCCGCGATGATGGAATACATGAACGCGGTGCGAAAGGGCGAGCGCACCCCGCACCGCGACGAAGTGACGCCGCTGATCCACCTCGTCGCTCCCTTTGCTCCGCACATCGCCGAGGAGCTGTGGGAGCAGACAGGTGGAGAGGGAAGCGTGTTCGATGCCGGATGGCCGAACTTCGACGCAGCGCTGGCCACGGAGGACGCAATCGATCTCGTGGTGCAGGTCAACGGTAAAGTCCGCGGCAAAATTCACGTCGCGCGCGACATCACCCAGGACGCCGCGCTGGAAGCCGCCATGTCCGCGCCTGAAGTGGCCAAGTTCGTTACCGGCCCGCCAGGAAAGATCATCTTCGTGCCAGGCCGCCTGCTCAACATCGTCTCCTGACGACGCGCGTGGCACAGCCAGAGCGCTGCACCACGCGAATCGTTGAGGACTTTACTGCCGGGAACCCATTCTAGCGGGACGCAAGACCCGAAATGGTCGGCGGCAGTCCGGCCGCCTGCAGCCCAATCTCAGTCAGCGTGCCGTCAGGGTTGATTGTGAACCCCACGATGGTGCCGCCGTTCAGCGACGCCGACGCCGAGTACAGATACTGGCTGCCTTTGGTGATTGCGAGGTCGATGGCGCCCGCGCCCGGGAAGCTACCACTCATCCCGGCGATCGATTCCTTGAGCACGATAGTACCGTCCGGCCTGACGGTGTAGCTCGAAATGGTGCTGCTCAGCGCATTCGCCTCATAGATCACTTTCTGATTCTCCGTGATCACGATCCAGCATGGCACGCCCTGAAGGTTCGGCACCCCAGAGCTGATGGGACGCAGCGTACCGCCTTCGAGAATGTCATAGGAGCTGGTAGTACCCGCGCCCGGCGTTGCGAAGTGACCCTCCGTCATGAAGAGATGCCCCTTCCGGTCGAACGTGAAGGAGAACGGCTCGGGCTGACCCGTAAGTACGTTCGAGTGGGGACCCTCGACGAGGCCCGTGTTCTTGTCGACGATATAGGTGTCGATGATCTGCGACTCGCGGCCCTCGGTGACTAGAAAGCGACCATCGGGGCTGAACCCGACCTGCGCTGGATTGCCAGCAGGATTGGTAAGCGGCCGACTGGATCCGGGGATCGGCGTCAACTGTCCCTGTGACGTTACCCAGAAGCCGGTAATGTTGCCCGAGCCCTGGTGAACGACGTACGCGAGGTTCTGATGAACGGTCACACTCAGCGGTCTGCTGCCGCCCGTCGGCGCTGTGCTCACCAGCACCAGCCCGTCCTTCTCGACCTGGAAGACCGAAAGCGTGTTGCTACCCGTATTAGTTACGAATAGAAGCTGGTTCCCCCCGACCGCCACCTCGGCGCTGGCGCCTCCACTGAGTACGACCGAGCCCTGTCCCGGCAGGTTGGCGTTGCTGCCGTTGCCTCCGGTCAGGAATTTGCCGGCGGGTTTGAGCGTGCCGTCGGGAGCCCGGAAGTAGGCGACGACTTCATTTGGTATCGCATCGGTCGCGGTGTATACGGCGCCGTTGAGGAGATTGTCGGCGCCGTCGGCCCGCAACTCGGAGGAGGCGGGGACAGTCAGAGCTGTCGGGCCGGACGGGGTTGAGGAGTCGGCGCAGGCAGCGCTGAACAAGAGGATGAGGCCGGCCCCGGCCGTCTTAGTGAGTGGAGCGAGTAGGGAGTGCATAACTACCTCAAAAAAAATGTCCGGTCGCGTGCCCTCGAGCGACGACCGGATGTGGTCGTGCGCGTTGCACGATGACGTACAACGCATAATCTGGTCCCACTGCAGCATTTCTCGCAACAGTTACGGCAAGAACTGCTGAGCTACTTTACGCCTGCCCGCATAAATTGTTACAGGAACGGCTTCAGCTCCCGTCCCTTGGCATGCCGTATCCGTCGTTCGCTGGCAAAGGATCGCGCAGTGCCCAATTGTCCGGCAACGTACCGGGCGTCCAAGGAACAACTACTGTTGAACGATGAAAACGACACCGTCAGACTTCATTCCGCTGCCAGGGTACACGGAATACCCGGTCACCGAGATGGTCGCCCGCAGCCGCGCGTTCGCGGCCCAAATGCGGCGGCGGCGCACCACGCGGCAGTTCAGCCGACGGCGCGTCCCCCTTGAGGTGATCGAAGCGTGTCTGAAAGCAGCGGGGACTGCACCGAGCGGCGCACACATGCAGCCGTGGCATTTCGTCGTCGTCGGTGATCGTGCGCTCAAGAAATCCATTCGCGTAGCTGCCGAGCGCGCTGAGGCCGAGTTCTACCGAACGGCCCCCGGGGAGTGGCTTGCTGCGCTGGCTCCCTTGGGAACCGACGCCGTCAAACCATATCTGGAAAGCGCCCCATACCTGATCGCGGTGTTCGCGCAGCGGTACGGATTTGCCGCCGATGGTACTCGGCGCACGCACTACTACGTAAACGAATCAGTCGGCATCGCCGTTGGCTTCCTGCTCGCGGCGCTGCATCACTCCGGGCTGACGGCGCTCACCCAGACTCCGAGCCCGATGGACTTTTTGTCAGAGATTCTCGAACGGCCGCGAAACGAGCGCGCCGTGATGCTTGTGGTGACCGGCTATCCGGCGAAGAATGCGCGCGTTCCGAATCTGGAGCGCAAGGCGCTGCCTGAGATCGCTACGTTCCGGTGAAAGGGATGGGGCGACCTGGTCTTCAAATCCGCTACGCGCCGACGTGCTCGCGCGCCGCGCTCGCGGGTGTGGTGTTGGTAACGAGGGCCGCCACGAACTCGGTCAGCCCCAAGGCGAGGTGTGGCAGCCACACCTGCCCGGAGAATCCAAACAGCCATGGCGATGCCGCCAACAGCAGGCCCCCTAGGCCGTCCACCCAGAGGTGTCCGACCATGGGAATTTTTCGCACGACGCCGAGCTCATGGTCCGTGAAGAACGTGACAATCAGTCCTACGATCGGCTTCCCTATTCGTAAAGTCTCGATGTATCAGCCGCCGCCAGCTCAACCAGGAAGCCTGCGATCCTTTCCGTTACGTGCCCCAGAAACCGCTCGCCCCTTTCCCGCGACGACGCGCGGGGATTCCCCGTACCGGTGTCATCGGTTACCGACGACCATTTCCGCGGCGCCCATGCCCATCCATCGCGCAGTCCTGCGATCGTGAACCGCCGCGCCCGACCCGGTCCAGCTTCAGAGAGCGGCAGCACCAGGTTCGGCTCCAGCTCCATCATCACGCTGGTCTCCATCTCCCCCGCGTGGTCGCCCGGCTCGTCAAAGAATTCTGCGCCACTCACGCACGTCCACCAGTTGATGGTGCAGATGAATAGATCCACCTGCGGCTGGAGCTCGCGAATCATCTGCCGGAAATCGTTGCCGCCGTGTCCGTTCAAAATGAGCAGCTTCCTGATCCCCTGACCCGACAGCGCGCTCGCCAGGTCGCGCAGCAGAGCGTGCTGGGTGCTGGGATTCATGTTCAGCGCGAGACGGAGATCCAGCTGACCCGTGTTCACGCCGAAGGGGACCGCCGGAAGAACTACTACCTTCGCGCCGCGTTCCCACGCCATCCCCGCGGCGCGAATCGCAATCGCCGTAGATTCATAGTTGTCGGTGCCGTAGGGAAGATGAAAGTTGTGCGGCTCGGTAGCGCCCCAGGGCAGGACAGCGACTTCGTACGCTGTCTCACGAACCGCTTTCCACGTCGACTCGGCGAGCACATACGGCCGCGCGAGCCCGCCGCTATCAGATGAAGCGGCCAATCCACCCACCGACGTAATAACCTACCACCGCCACGCCCACGCCAACGACGAACATGTCGAAGCCGGACCGGAACACGCTCCGACCAGTGAACACCGAGCGCATCGCACCGACCAGAAAATGCGACAGCATCGATACCACGAACGAGACGACGATTGCCGTCGTGCCCTGCCAAACGAGAAACGGAAAGACCGGAATCGCCGCCCCGAACGCAGTGGCGAGTCCGGTTATCCATCCCTCGCGGAAGGGCGACATGTTCATCTCACCGATCTTGAGCTCCTCCTGCACCTGCTCCTTCAGCATCAGCGCCGGATCACCCATAACCTGCGTGGCGAGATCGTGCGCGGCCTCGCGGCTCATCCCCTTCGCTTCGTAAATCAGTGCCAGCTCATCACGCTCCACCTCGGGCATCAACTCTACTTCATCCTTCTCCATCGCGATCTCGTACTCATAGACTTCCCGTTCGCTCTTGCTGGCCAGATATCCGCTCGAGCCCATCGACAGCGCGTCGGCGATCAGTCCCGCGACGCCGGCGACGACCACCGCCTGGTGCTGGTTGGCTATCGAAGCGCCGATGATGCCGGCGACAAGACCGAAGTTCGCCGTCAGTCCGTCATTGAACCCGTACACGATGTTGCGCAGGAATCCACCCGACGCCGTCCGGTGCCACGGCTCCGCTCCCTTCCCGGCGATCTGACCGAGCGTGCTGGCGTGCTCAGCCGATTCCCGCGCCAGAGTAAGCGCCTCGGCGCCTCCCGGAGCTCCGCGCGGCGTAGCACGATGCATGTCGAGGTATGCCTTGACCTCGCGTCCCTCCTCCTCGAGCAGCATGGGCAGGAGAAAGCCGGGGCCGAACCAGCGTCCGAACATCGCCAGCAGTCGCGCCCGGCCACTCGGCCGGAACGCGGTGACCGGATGTCCATGGTCCTCGAGCAGTCGCGCCCATATGACGACGTGCCGGTCTTCGACATCCGCGAGGCGGGCGTAGATGTCGCTTTTGGTGGCGTCCGGCTCGGCCTTCGCCAGCAGGCGGTAGAGGTAAGCAGCATCGGCCTCGTCCTGCCAGTGGTGCTCGAATGCGTGGACGTCCACGTCGCGGGTCTGTGGGGGCGGCGGCTCGACGGTCGTTGCCATTCTCCAATATCGCCGCACGCCGTCCGTTTCGCACCGGCAACCCTCGAAGTTGCGGCGTTGTCCAAAACAAAGAGAACTTCTTCTGGAGACCGACGTGAAAACCCTGTTTATTCTTTCCGTTCTGGCGACAGCTGCGGGCCTACCTGCCGCCGCGCAATCTTCTTCTGCAGCAGCAGACGCGGTGTGTAACACCGACTCCGAGGGCCGAGAGGTGTGTATCACCGGCGTGACGGTTCGCCGTCGCGCGGGTCTTCGGGATTCACTCATCCGCCTGATGCCGGGCCGCCACGACTCGGCGATGATGAAGCGCGCCGCGCTTGGCATCGAGATGCGGCCAACCGGCACCCGACGCGACACCCTCGGCATCTTCGTTGCCTCGGTGACGCCGAGAGGGCCCGCCGAGATGGCGGGGATCTATGAGGGCGACCGCATCGCCGCCATCAATGGAGTGGACCTGCGCGCGGCCGCGGCGGACGTCGAGGATTCGTACACCAACGGGCTCGCCGCGCACCGCCTCTCGCGGGAGGTGCGGAAGCTCACTCCCGGTACTCGGGTGAACCTTCGCGTGTATTCGGGAGGCCGTTACCGGGATGTCGCCCTCACCACGGGTCGGGCCAGCGACCTGGCAAGACAAGTCAACCGCTTCAACTTCCGCGCGCCAGCCAATGGTCGCGGCTTCCAGTGGCAGGGGCCGGTAGTCGTACCACCATTGCCTTCAATGCCAAGCGCTCCGAGCACGCGTGGTATTTTGTATCTCACGCCTGGATGACAGAAACGGTGAGGTTGAGTGAACGGAGATAGTCCACGAGACGGTGGCCTCGAAAAGATTCGCCTCGACAAATGGCTGTGGGCAGCGCGGTTTTTCAAGACTCGCTCGCTGGCCGCGGAATCAATCGAAGCGGGACGTGTCGAGGTAAATAGCGAGCGGGCCAAACGGGCCAGGCAGCTTCAGCCTGGCGACACGGTTCGAATACGCCTCGGTCCTTATGCGCACATTGTCGTGGTACGGAAGCTATCCGAGCGCCGTGGCCCGGCGAGCGTGGCTGCTACGCTGTTCGAGGAAACGCCGGAAGGCAAAAAAGCGCGTGAAGCGCTTCAGGTTCAGATGAAAGCCGCGCAACCGACATTCGGCTACGAGAGCGGCAGGCCGACGAAAAAGGACCGTCGCGAAATCGAGAAGCTGCGGCGCAAGGAGCGCTAGACGCTCAGAATTCGATCTGCGCTCCGAGCTCCACGACTCTGTTCGGAGGGATGTTGTAGAAGGCGGTCGCCGAACGCGAATTCTTGGACATGAAGATGAACAGCTTCTTTCGCCACCTCCACATCTTCCCCGGCCCCGTTGCAATCAGCTGCTCGCGCCCGAGGTAGTAGGAAGTGTCGAGCGGCTTCGCGTCAACGCCCGCGTGCTTGCACCGCTCGATGATGCCCGGCACGTTGGTCGATTCCATGAAGCCATAGCGCGCCGTGACGCGAAAGAATCCCTCACCCAGCGGCTCGACTTTCACCCTGCCTGCGTCCGGGATGTCAGGAACTTCCTCGGATATGACTGACAGCAACACGACTTTCTCGTGCAGGACCTTGTTGTGCTTCAGGTGGTGAAGCAGCACCACCGGGGCGCCATCGGGCCACCGCGTCATGAAAACCGCCATGCCGGGCACCCGCGCGGGCTTTCGATTCGCGAGGTCATCGAGGAAGATGTCGATCGGCAGCATTCCCTTGCGCAGAATGTCCTGAACGATCTCGCGCCCCCTGTTCCACGTTGTCATTAACAGGAAGATGAAGGACCCTACCGTGAGAGGTACCCAGCCGCCGTGAGCGATCTTCAGGGCATTAGCGCCGAAAAACGACGCGTCGATGATGAAGAAGGGAAGCACGATGAGGAGCGTCTTCGGCAGGCTCCACCCCCACCATGACCGCCCCATGGCGAAAAGAAGCAGAGTCGTCATCAGGAACGTGCCCGTCACGGCGATTCCGTACGCAGCGCCGAGGGCCGTTGACGACCTGAAGCTCAGCACGATGAGCAGGGAGCCGATCATCAGCGCGTTGTTTACCTCGGGAATGTAGATCTGTCCCGCTTCCTGCTTCGATGTGTGGACGATCGTCACACGCGGGCTGTATCCGAGCTGCACGCACTGGTGCGTCAGCGAAAACGCACCTGAGATCATTGCCTGCGATGCAATTATCGCCGCCATCGTCGCCAGCGCGATGAGCGGATACAGCAGGACCCGGGGAGCGAGAAGGTAGAACGGGTTCGCGGCCGCGGCCGGATCATCGAGAATCAGTCCGCCCTGCCCGAAGTAGTTGAGAATCAGGCTTGGGAAGACAAGGCCGAACCAGGCGAGTCGGATCGAGCGCTTTCCAAAGTGGCCCATGTCGGCGTAGAGAGCTTCGGCCCCGGTGACGGCGAGGACCACCGCTCCGAGTACGACAAACGCGTGAAAGCCGTGATGCACAAAAAACTGAACACCGTACCACGGATTGGCCGCCAGCAGGACACGCGGCTCTTTGAAGATCTGCATGAGACCGAGCAGACCGATCGTGACGAACCAGACAAAGGTTATCGGACCGAAGATCTTGCCGACGGTCGCTGTTCCCTTCTTCTGGAAAAAGAAAAGGAAGAAGACGATGAGAACGGTGAGCGGAACGGCGAAACGGCTCAGGGCCGGGTTCACGACTCCAAGGCCTTCCGTCGCGCTGAGCACGGACATGGCCGGCGTGATGATCCCATCGCCATAAAGAAGTGCGGCGCCGATCAGCCCGATGGAAATGATCGCCCGCTTCTTGTACTTGTCGGCCTCGCGGTGCGTGCGCTGCAGAAGGAGTGCGACCAGCGCCAGGATTCCGCCTTCACCGCGATTATCCGCGCGCATTACGAACACGATGTACTTGATGCTGACCACGGCGATCAGCGACCACAGTATCAGCGACAGAACGCCGTAAACGTTCGTCTCAGTTGCCTGGAGTCCGTACTCTTCCTTGAAGCATTCACGGAGCGCGTAGAGGGGGCTGGTGCCGATGTCCCCGTAAACGACGCCGAGCGCGAGGAGGGTGAGTGTCGCCAACCGGCGGCCCGTCGGCCGGGCTTCCACGTGCGCGGGGCGGACTTCGACTGTTTCCGGCTTGGGCTCTACGTTAGTGCTGATTTGCGCGACCTAAGAAGGTTCTAGCTGTCCAAACGTGCCACTTTGGCTGGCAGCGGGAATCTCCGCCGGCGCGCCCGCCAATGCAAGCCCGATACCCAAATGTCGATGGCATCTGCCGCGAACAGGGCATATCGCTTGCATTAATGACCTGCGAAACAATCAACGCAATCTCTCAGGAGGCTTCAAATGAAGGATCTAAACGAAAGGGGTACCGAGAACGAAGTTAAGGGTGCCGCCAAGGAGCTGAAGGGTAAGGTCCGCGCCGAGATCGGCGACAAGACTGACAACCAGAGCGAGCACATCAAGGGGCACGCCGAGCAGCTCAAGGGAAAGGTCCAGAAGAACTTCGGAAAGGGGCAGAAGAACTCCGATCCGGACAACATCTAGACTTTGAGCTGTCCTGAGAAAAAGGCCGCCGCGGATTCCGCGGCGGCCTTTTTTTTTGTTGCCCGCTCCGGGCGCCTTGCGCTACCTCGGCAGCTTCGGGAGGCTACCCAGCGCGCTGTCACCCCGGCGCCGGTCGGCGAGGTCCTTCCGCGCCGCCGCTCGCATCTTCTCGAACTTCGGGCGCTGGCGGGAATCGAGGAGCGCGGACACCTGAGCGTTGGTGCTGTCGCTCACTGCACGCGCGACGAGAGCGATCGAGTCGAGCTGCGGCCGGATCGGACCGTACAGCGCCTCGATCTGTCGGTGCTTGGCATCGAACAGGGAATCGACCACCGCGACCTGGCGGTTGGTGAGCTCCAGCTCCTTCGCCATTCTCTGCCGGTACGCAGAGCTGCCGCGCTTCTGTCCGCGACTGCCCGGGTCCAGCACCTTGTCAGCGGTGAATCCCAGCGCTCCGCCAGTCAGAAATGCGCCGAGGAGAAACATCAGCGCGTAACCCTTGGATCTCTGCATCAGGTCCTCAGTGTGAGAGCACATAGCGGAAAACCGCTTCGCGCCTGGCGGTGCCGTCGCGTGAAGACGTTACGACGTTCACGGCTCCGGGAAGCATCTCCGAGTCCACCGGCTCGGCGAAAGCTTCGTACGTCGTGCGGAGCTCCGAGGCCTGCTCGCGCGACCACGCCAGACCAGCGAGAGCGAAGAGCAACCCCGCAGCCGCGAGTCCGGGCATCGTCCAACGCTCGAGTACTGACCACCAGCTCGCCGGAACACGCTGCAGCACTTCGCCGTGCTGCGCGATGCGCGACATGATGCGCCCTTCGAGCCCGTCCCAGTAGGCAGGATCAACCGGCGCGGCGAAAGCACCGCGCAGGAGCTGCGTAACCTTCCCGTCCGGCTGTCCGGACTCGAATGGTATTTTTTTTCTGTCCATCGCCATTACCTCAGGTTTATCAACAATCCGCGCAGCCGCTTACGCGCGTGGTGCAGATCTGACCTCGCCGTGCCGCCGGGTATATCGAGCATCTCACCGATTTCCGTGTGCGTATACCCTTCGACATCATGGAGCACTATCACTGCCCGCGCCCGCTCCGGAAGCTCCGCCAGCGCCGCCATCAATCTCCGCCTCAGCTCGGCATCTTCCGCGGGATCGCGGAACGGCAGCGATAAACTCTCCGGAAGCTCCTGCGTCGTCCTGACCTTCCGCCGCCGCGCCAGATCGAGCGCCGCGTTTGCGACGATCCTGTTCAGCCACGCGCCGAATGCCTGCGCCGGATCGAAACGGGCAAGTGCCTGGTGCGCGCGCAGGAAGCCATCCTGCACCGCGTCCTCGGCGTCCTCATGCGTCATGACGATCGAGCGCGCTACCGCGTATGCGCGGCGCTGGTGCATTCGAACCAGGCCAGCGAAGCCGCGCTCGTCACCCGACTGCGCGAGGGCGACGAGCTCCTTCTCCTCATCTGGAATACGTATCGGTGCGGCCAATCGTTGAATTTCCGCGGAAGGGGCTGCCGTTTCCGGCCCCGTTCAAGGTACGCGGCTCGCCGCCAGAGCGTTGAGGTTAGTGCCTGACCGCTCCAGGCTCGGCCTTCTCTCCGCGGTAGTGCGCGTTGGTCATCATCACGATCGCCGTCATGAGGAGAAAGATCGTGACGGCGCCCAGCACCATCCCCGTAAGGGCGGCGCTCAGATCTGATTTCTTCTTGACCTGGGCCATGTCAGCTCCCCTTGGTTTCGGCCGCCTCGCCGGATACGCGAACCTTCGTGATCGTGTCGTTCTGGGCGATTTTGGGCACGATGTCGACGCCTTCGGTGACCTTGCCGAAAACGGTGTGCACCCCATTCAGATGCCGCGTGTTCTGCTCGCTCAGCACGATGAAGAACTGGCTCCCGCCGGTGTCCTTGCCGGCGTGCGCCATGGACAGCGCGCCGACGTCGTGCTTGCGGGGATTGCCCTGCGTTTCGCACTTGATCTTGTAGCCGGGTCCGCCCGTTCCGACCGGACCCTTGGCGTCGTCGCCCCCCTTCGAGTACGGGTCGCCGCCCTGCACCATGAAGTCCTTGATCACGCGGTGGAACTTCGTGCCGTCGTAAAAGCCGGCGTTGGCGAGCTTCTCGAAATTCTCGACAGTCTTCGGCGCATCCGTTTCATACAGCTCGGCGCGCATCGCGCCGCGGGTCGTTTCGATAGTGGCGTATCTGGTCATGGTCCGGAGGAAGGTTGTAGATCAGCGTAAATGATAATCATAAATCCCACCTACCGCGCTCCTCGTTCGCGCGCGAACGAGGTGATTCCGTCCGCCGTCCGCGTGTTGAGTATCGCAGGCGGTTCCAGCCACGCTTTCCTTGCCAGTCCGATTCCGAAATGAACGTTATCCAGGCTCGCGGTCGAGTGCGAATCGGGTCCGATCTCGACCATCGTGCCCGATTCACGCGCCATTCGGCAGTATCGCCAGTCGAGGTCGAGGCGATGCGGGTCGGCATTCAGCTCGACGGCAACTCCCCGCTCGGTCGCGCGCGCGATCACGGCTTCGACATCCAGCGCGTAGGGCTCGCGCGACAGTAATAATCGGCCGGTCGGATGGGCAAGGATCGTGAGGTGCGGGTCGTCCAGCGCAGCAAGCACCCGGCGCGTCATTTCGTCGCCGTCCATGCTGAAGCGCGAGTGGATCGAGCCGATGACGTAGTCGAAGCGGGCGAGCGTTTCCGCGCCGTAATCCAAACGCCCGTCCGCGAGGATGTCGGCTTCGATGCCCTTGAGGATCCGGAAATCGCTGTACCCTTCGTTGAGCGCGTCGATCTCATCGTGTTGCGCGGCGATCTGGTCACGCTTGATTCCACCGGCATAGAACGCCGCCTCCGAGTGGTCGGAGATGCCGATGTAACTCCACCCGCGCTCTCTCGCTGCCTCCGCCATCTCCGCGATCGTCGCCGTGCCGTCGGACCAGGTCGAGTGGCAATGCAGGATTCCGCGCAGGTCGCTGTATGTCACGAGCTCGGGCATCCGGCCCTGCGCTGCCGCTTCGACTTCGCCCATGCCCTCTCTCATTTCGGGTGGGATTGGTTCGAGGCCAAGCGCCTTGAAGAACGCCGTTTCGCTGGCGAGCCCCACATTCTTTCCACCCATCGCGACGAGCCGGTTGCCGGCGATTCGCATGCCCTTCGCTTCCGCGTGCGCGGTCAGTGCCTCGACGTGTGCGGCACTCCCAGTGGATCGCCACAGCGCAACGGGATACTCGTCGACGCTGGCGCAGTGGAGGTCGAGCCTCGTTCCATCAACGAGACGGAGTGCGACCGTTCCCGCTTCTGGACCGGGGATCGCCTCGGCCACTCCGGGTACGCGTCCAAACGAAGACGCGACCGTTGCCGGATCGCCCGTACATTCAACGGCGATGTCGATGTCGGCAACCACCTCGTTGTGGCGCCGAATCGATCCGGTGATCTCGGCAGTCTTTACATCCGGATGCTTTCGAACACTGGCGAGAATGACGTGCGCCCCGATCGCGGCTTCCGGGAACCGGGTGAGATGGGCGTGACGGCGCATGATGCCAATCCCCTTCAGCACACGCTCGGCTGTCTTCGCGCCGAAGCGCGGTAGTGCCGCCAGACGCCCGTCCTGCGCCGCAGCCTCCAGGTCTGCTACAGTCTCGACGCCAAGCTCGCGATGAATGAGCTGGACTTTGGCGGCGCCCAGGCCAGGCACGCGCATGAGATCGACAAATCCGGAGGGCATTCCTTCCTGCAGCTTGGCGAGGTAGGAGGACTCGCCCGTCTCGATCAGCTCGCGAACCACCGCCAGCGTTGCGGGGCCGATGCCGGAAGTTGCGGCGAGCTCGCCGGACTTGAGGAGTGGAGTCAGGTCATCGGTGTCGAGCGTGACGAGTGCGCGCGCTGCTCCCGCGTACGCCCGCGCCTTGAATTTGTGCTCGCCTTTTACCTCGAGAAGCGCGCCGATCTGGGAGAGAACGTGCGCGGCCGAACGAGAGTCCATGCTCTCAATATACGGCTAGCCTTCTTCGATTCCGGCGTGGAAGGGAAGGGTCTTCACGATCTCTTCGATCTGCTTCTGGATCAGCTCGAGCTCCTGGCTGGCACCCTCGCTGTCGAGCATGCCATGTCGCATCGTCACGGCGACACGGTTCATGTACTTGATCTTCGTGATGATCTCTTCAGTCGCGCGGCGCAGGCGGATGTAGCGGCGTTTGTCGGCAAGCGCGCGGTGACAGCGGCGCTCGAGGTCCTGGGGCGTGAGCTTGCGCGCGATCTCAACCGCTTCCGCGATCGTGCGGCCGGGGACGGCGCCATGATCGGGAATTCCCATCTGGTCGCTCGACGGATCGCTGAACCACAATCTGCCGATGTACTCGACGCCGTCGTAGGCGAGCCGCAGGGCGACTTTGTATTCCTTGCCATCGACGGATATCGAGCTGATGGCATGCTGTGTAACTCCCGAATCTGAGGTCATAGCTATCGGTTGCTCACCGGGGCCTGGTCTCCTGTAAAAAGGTTTCCAGCGCGGCGAAAAGTCTGTCCTGCTGTTCAACGTACGGCACATGCCCACAAGCGTCCAGCACCACCAGCTCTGCGCCGAGGGCGTGGGCCGCGTCTACGGAAGACGCCGAGGGTATTGGATCGTCACGGCCGTAAATCACCAACGCGGGTATTTTCAGTCCGGAAACGCGAGAAATAACGTCGAATTCGCCGAGGCTTTCCCAGACTGATTGTTGGACCCGGGCAACGACGCGAAACGGTGTCAGCTCGGACGCCGCCGCCGGATCGGCGAAGTATGCGGCGACGCCGATCTCGAAATTACGCTGCCGGTGGGCGACTGGATCACGCTCGCGTAGCCCTGATGAGGCAAGCTCGTCGCGCAGCCGCGCGATCTCGGGACCTCGCTGCCGACGCGCGAACTCCGCTTCGAACGTCTGCCGGTGGGCGCGCGTCAGCGGGGCAGGACTGATCAGCGCGAGCCTCGCCGGCTTCAGCGCATCAACGCCGGCGGCGAAGAGAAGCGCCAGCATCGCGCCCCACGAGTATCCGACGATCGAGAGCGGGTCGAGCCTGAACTCCTGGATTACGGCGGCAAGGTCCTCGACGTGCGTTTCCCACGTAACTGGAATGCGCGCGTCGGACTTGGAGCGTCCACCGCCGCGCTGATCGTAAAACAGAAGGTCGTAATTCTCGCCGAGGCGGAGCATTTGTGGCAGCAGGTAGCAATGATCGGCGCCGGGACCACCATGGAGAACGAGAAGCTGTTCCGCGCCGGCCTTTCCGTATCTGGCCCAGTACAGCGGCGCAGCGGTCGTCGCGGTCATGCCTTCCTCGCGCGGCGCCGGTATCGGCTTCGGCATCAATGAAGCCTGGAGGAAGCGGTCGTCGTCCTCCTGCTCAACGCGCCGTGAAATCCGTCTTCGCGGTCACGCCACGGCAGGTTGCCGCGATCAGGTCGGCGGCGCGGTCGAGATCCTGGAGGCTGACGAGCTCGTTCGGTGAATGCATGTAGCGGTTAGGAATGGAAACAAGCGCCGTTGCCACACCCTCACGCGCAATGTGGATCGCGTCGGCGTCGGTGCTCGTCTCGCGTCCGGCCGCCTGGACCGTGAATGGAATCGCCTTGGCTTCGGCCGTCTCGCGCAGGAGGTTGAATACCACTGGCGAGATGATTGACCCGCGCGTCAACACCGGACCGCAGTCGATTGCCGCCTCGCCGTATTCCTTCTTCTCGATGCCGGGGTGGTCCACCGCGAAAGTCACGTCCACGACGATCGCCATCTGCGGAGCGATGCAAGTGGCGCAGACTCCGGCGCCGCCGCCCCGGTAGCCGATTTCCTCCTGCGTCGTCGCTACGCCGACGAGTTTGGCTTCGCCTGGATCTTCCCCATACCGGCGCAACGCTTCGAGGACTACGAAGGCGCCAATGCGGTCGTCGATCGAGCGCGAGACGAGCCTGCCGTTGGGGAACTCAATCGTGCGCGCATCGATGACGCCGGGATCACCCACCTCGAGCATCTCCTGCGCTTCCTTTTTCGATCGCGCGCCGAAGTCGATCCAGAGCTCCGGAATTTTTGTCGCCTTCTGCCGATCTTCCTGCTTGATCATGTGGATCGGCTTTCTGCCGACGACGCCGAACACGTCCCCTCCGCGTCCCATGAAGCGAAGCCGCTGTCCGACGAGAACCTGCGGGTCCCACCCGCCGATGGGGCCGATGTATCCGAAGCCCTCGTCGTCGAGGTAGGTGAGAATCACGCCAATCTCATCGATGTGCCCGGCCAGCATGATCGTCGGCCGTCCGTCCGCGTTTACCTCGGCGATGCTGTTGCCGGCGACATCGCCCCGCACGGCGGCGAATGTCTTTGCCTGCTCACGCCAGATTTTTGCCGGCGCCGATTCAAACCCGGACGGCCCGGGCGTGTCGAGAAGCTTCTTTAGAAAATCGATTGATTCCGGGGAGAACATCGGGTCCAATATAGCACGCGCCTGCCGTGGAAACAGAAAGCGGGGCGGGGCGCGTACGCCTCTTGCACCTCTGCGTTACGCATGCCAATCACCGCCGCGAGCCTATGAAATCGTTCTGCCAATTGGCCACCATTGCCGTCGCATTGCTCAGCTCCCTCCCGTTGCGGGGATCGCTCGAAGCGCAGGCAGGTGCAGGGACGATCTCCGCGCCCATATCCGCGGTCGGCTACACAGTCACCTTCACGCCGGCGACAGCGCGAGCGCGGCAGATCCGCGTATCGATGGCATTCACGGTTGGCGGGAGCGCGCCGGTGCTTCTGTCACTGCCGGCGTGGACACCCGGGTCCTACGAGATCTCCAACTTCTCGCGTAACGTGCTCGGTTTTGGCGCCGAGCAGGGTGGCGTGGTGCTGCGCTGGGAAAAATCCGATCACGATACGTGGCGCGTGTATCCCGGTGGCGTCGGGCAGGTGACCGTCAGCTTCGCCTATGTCGCTGATTCACTCGATAACGCCGAGTCCTGGACGAAGCCTGATTTCGCGTTTTTCAACGGGACCAATCTTTTTTTCTATCCGGAAGGTCGCACCTTCGCGTTCGAGTCATCGGTAACCGTCGTTACCGACGCGTCCTGGCAGATTGCGACCGGAATGACGGCGACGGGACAGCGAAGCTTCAGCGCACCGAACTATCATGACCTCGTCGACATGCCGTTTTTCGTCGGACGTTTCGACCTCGACAGCGCCGAAGTCTCGGCAAGCTGGATCCGGTTTGCGACCTATCCGTCGGGCAGCGTGAGCGGTGATGTCCGATCCGGTGTCTGGAGCTCGCTGAAAAAGTTCATCCCGCCGCAGGTGCGCGTGTTCGGGGAGGTGCCCTGGCGAACCTACACCGTGCTGCAGATAGTCGACCCCGAGTACGGCGGCGGCTCCGGCCTCGAGCACCAGAATTCGCACGTGGACATCGTCTCGCCCTCCCTCGCCGCGGCGGGGGCGAGCCTTACATCACTTTACGCACACGAAGTATTTCACGCATGGAATGTGAAGCGCCTGCGGCCCGCGGAGATGTATCCCTATCGCTACGACCAGCCGCAGCCAACCACTCTTCTCTGGATGAGTGAGGGCATCACCGACTACTATGCCGACCTGTCGATGGTGCGCAGCGGCCTCCTCGACGCGGCCGCTTTCTACAACACCACGCACGCGAAGATTGGAGAAATTGCGGACGTCCCCCCGATCGCACTAGAGGATGCATCGCTCTCCACCTGGGTTCAACCCCGGGACGGCACCGGTTACGTGTATTACGCGAAAGGCTCGCTTGCCGGGCTGTTGATCGACATCCTGATCCGCGATGCCTCCGATAACCGGCGGTCGCTGGACGATGTCATGCGCGACCTTTACGTGTCCGCATACAAAAACGACCGCGGGTTCACCACTGAAGAGTTCTGGAGCTCGGTGTCGCGCGCCGCGGGCGGGAAGTCGTTCGCCGATTTTAGCGCGCGCTACATCGACGGCCGCGAGCCGTTCCCGTGGGATGCGGTGCTTCCGCTCGCCGGCATGCGCCTCAGGCGTGATACGTTGCGCGAACCTCGTGTCGGCGTCTCCACCGTCAGGGACAGCGCTGGAGTCAGGGTGTTCGAGGTTCCTCCCGGCAGTGCGGCGGAGGAGGCTGGACTCCTGGCTGGTGATTATCTGATCGCGGTCGGTGAGCTTTCCACGAGCGACGTTCAGTATGCGCAGAAGTTGCGCGCCCGGTATGCCGGGTCACCGGAGGGATCGCCGGTGCCGCTCCGCATCCGCAGAGCCGGCCGCGAGCAGATGCTCAGCGGCCGGCTCAGGTTCAGCACGCGCGTTGAAACAACGCTCGGCGAGATGCCGCGCGCTTCGCCTAAAGCCCGCCGGGTTCGCGAGGGGTTGTTGCGCGGTACCACTCGACCGTAGCAGGGTCCCGCGGCGAAGGTCCGGTCGAGCGGTCTCTCATCAACGCTTCGATCTCCGATATCTCGCGCGGCGCCCGTGAAATCCACTCGACGTCGTTCGCCGTGACGATGTAATCGTCCTCGATGCGCACGCCGATGTTGGCGTAGCGCGTGACGGCAGCCCGGATCTTGTCCTTCAGTGTGCGATTCCGCGGCGTGTCGGGAATGATGTCGAGCGTATTGCCGCGAACGTAAATGCCGGGCTCGATCGTGAATGCGTGACCCGGTGTAAGCCGGTCCGCGGGACCGTCAAACCATGGGTCGTGGACCTCTAGACCGATGCCGTGACCGAGGCCGTGCATGTAAAAGAGGCGGTACTGAGGGCACGTGACTGCCGCGCCACCGCACTCATAGGTGGCGTCAGGCGATTCGATCAACCCCAGTCTGACGAGCGACGACTTGAGCGATGCGAGCGACGCGTCGATCATGTTCTGCCCCGGCGCACCGAACGTTGCTGCCCGCTCGGCGGCCGACTGTGCATCGCGCACGGCCTGGTAAATCTCCCGCTGCGCCGGGCTGAAGACTCCGTTCACCGGCACCGTGCGCGTAACATCGGCGGCGTAGCCACGGTACGACGCGCCGATATCCATCAGGACGACTTCGCCGTCGTTCATGAAGCGGTCGTCGGTGTTGTAATGAAGCGTCGTTGAATTCGGACCCGACCCGACGATCGTCGCGAATGAGGGCCGATCGGAGCCATTGCGCCTGAACGTGTATTCGATGAGAGACTGAATTTCGAATTCGTTCATGCCGGGCCTGATCGCGCGCATCGCCTCGCGCTGCGCAAGGACCGTTACCGCGATGGATTTCCGCAGCAGCGCCAGCTCGGCGGCATTCTTCACGCGACGCTGGTCGTCGACGTTCTCGTTTACCGATGTCGCGACGACCTTCGGGAACTTGTCCTTCAGCGTTCGCATGAAGAGATCGTCCCGCGAAGCGAGCTGCGCTGGCGGTGAATACGCGCCAACGACGTACAATGGCGGGTTGGCGGCGAGCAGCGTGTCGAGAGTGGCGGAAAGCGATCGCATTTCGCGCGTGCTCATACCGGTCAGACGCCTGACGCCGTCCACGCCCCTCCGTGCCCCCGTCCACACTTCCTTCGCCGGGTCGCGCGGCATCACGAACATCATTTCCCTGACCTGACCGGCGCGTTTGACCATCACCAGCGCTGCATCGGGCTCCAGGAACCCCGTGAGGTAGGCGAAGCGGGGCCGCTGGTAGAAGGACATGTAGTCCTCCTCCGGCTCGCCGGCGCCAAAGGCCAGGATGACACCGTCTCCGACGGAGGCGGCAAGCGCGGCGCGGCGAGCCTGGTAATCGCTCTGCGAGAGCTGGCCGCGGAGCGGAAGGGCTGTTCCCACAACGAGCATGCCGCACAGGATGCGGCTCAGTAATCTGCGGTTCATGCTGAAGCCTATTTAAGGATCGCCTTGGCGATCGTTTGCAGTTGCATGTTGGAAGTCCCCTCGTAAATCGTGCCGATCTTCGCGTCGCGGTAGAACTTCTCGACCGGATAATCCTTTGTATAGCCGTACCCGCCGAACAGCTCCACGCACAGCGATGTCACGCGCTCGCACACCTGCGAGGAGAAGAGTTTCGCCATCGCTCCCTCGCGGGCGATGTCCCTTCCGGCATCCTTGAGGCGCGCGGCGTTGTAAACCATGAGCCGAGCGGCCTCGAGATCGGTTGCAGCCTGTGCGACCTGGAATTGTATTCCCTGAAACTCCGAGAGTGGCTTGCCGAACTGCTTCCGCTCCGCGAGGTAGGCGATCGTCGCGGTGAGGGCGCCCTGCGCCACGCCAATCATCTGCGCGCCAATGCCGATCCGTCCCTCGTTCAGCGTGTTGATGGCGATTTTGTATCCCTGGCCGACGGGTCCGAGCACGTTGTCCTCGGGCACTTCGCAATCGTCCAGCAGCAGCTCGACCGTGCTCGATGCGCGGATGCCGAGCTTGTCTTCCTTCTTCCCGACGGCAAATCCCTTGAAGCCGCGCTCGACGACGAATGCGGTGATGCCTCGGTAACCGGCAGCGGGATCGGAATTCGCGAACACGATAAATACCCCCGCCTCGGCGCCGTTCGTGATCCAGAGCTTCTGTCCGTTCAGGAACCAGCGATCGCCCCGCTTCTCGGCGCGCGTCGTGAGGCCGAACGCATCTGATCCGGATCCGGATTCGGAGAGCGCGTAGGCACCGACCGTGTCGCCGGTGAGCATCGGCAGGTATCTCGCCTTCTGCGCATCGGTGCCGTAGCGCGTGATCGGATAGTTGACGAGCGTGTTCTGGACATCGCAGAGGATCGCCGCCGCAGCGTCGATCTTGCTGATCTCCTCCACGGCGAGGGTGACCATGAACAACGTCCCGCCAGCGCCGCCGTATTCCTCGGGCACCTCGATGCCCATCAGCCCCAGGTCGAAGTACTTGGGGATCAGCGCCGGGTCTATCTTCGCGGCGCGTTCCATCTCCATGACGCGCGGTCGAACTTCTTCCTCCGCGAAAGCCGCGACGGCATCGCGAAACATCGTTTCCTCCTCGGAGAGGAGGGTCAACGCGGACGAGGCCGCGTCAGTCTGCACCGTCATGTGCCGCTCGAGGAGGTGACCGCGGTACGCGCGCGGCACGCCTGACCGCACAGCGTCTCGCTGCACTCCGGATCCCAGCAGCGGTCGGCACCCGGTCCGGCGGGGCTCATTACTGCCTCCAGTCCCGCTCTCTCGAGCACCACCTCGCCCAGCTTCTCATGAACCCCGAACGCTTGCGTTACGGAGAAGGAAACGGCGGGGTGAGCGCGCATCGCATCGGCAACCATGCGCGGAATGTCCGAAGTCGAGTGGCGTCCCGGCGAAAGCATGTACGGGAACACGACGATCTCCGTCGCGCCGGCCTCTACACACGCGGCCAGCCCCTCAGCTATCTCGGGCCGCGACAGCTCCATATGCGCGTAGGTCACTACGGCGGCCGGTCCGGTCATCGTCTGAACGAGATTGGCCATGCAGCGGAGCATGTCGTTCGCCTCGCGCATTCGCGAGCCGTGATCAACTATAAGAATTCCCTTCAAATTCATCCCCTCATGAGCAATAAAACATTAATTGCAACCGAGAACTGACGAGCCGCACGCTGGTAGCTGTCAGCAGCAGGCGGCCGGCCGCCGACGTGCTTGCAATTCTCCGCTTGCCATGCTGTTGTACTACTCGGAAGATGCCTTTCGCCACCGCGCAGTACAAGCTGAAAGCGCTAGTGCGCCGGCTCGGTAAGATCGAAGCCCTTGTGCCACAGCGGCTCGGCCAGCCCGCCCGCATCCTCGTAGAACCGAATCGACCCAGGAGCGTAGAGCTTTGTGAGCAGTACGATCTGGCCGGTGTGCATCGCGAAGTGCTCGACAACGTGATAAACCGCGGCGAGCACAGTTGTTTCGCGCGCCTGGATGACGAGCGGGCGCACCAAGTCCTGTTCGTCGAGGCCCGCGAGCACCTGATCGGCCTTGCGCAGCACGACGAGAAGATTGTCCAGCAGAACTTTCCCTGACGCGCCGTTCCGCTGCTGGAATTCACCAGCGCGGTACCGCTCGACCGACTGCTGGCCGACGCCGCCGAGGATCCATTCAGTCACATTGCCGGCAAGGTGGACGAGCAGGTTGCCGATGCTGTTGGAGCTTTCGTTCGCCCGCGACCAGATCGCATCGTCTGGCAAAGCGTCGATGCATTGCCGCAGCTTGATCGGGTATTCCTGCACCAGCCAGTAGCGCGACCTGGCGATGAACAGTTGCGTGACCACGCTTACCTCGTACGCGGGACCGCGGCTGTAAGCGAATCGCGGAACACGTCGAGTGCGAGCTCGACCTTACCGAACGGTGCCGAAACCTGCACGCCCTGGACGAGCGGACGCACGCGTTCGAGCATCTCGCGCGCGATCGCAATGCCCTCGGCTACCCCATGTTCCTTCGAGTGCGCGCTCGCGATTCTCATGCGGTCGATGACCACCGGCGGCACGACGACGCCCGGAACCTCGTTCGCCAGGAACTCCGCATTTCTGAGCGAGACGAGCGGCCAGATCCCCGCGACGATCGGAATGCGCGTGTGCTCGATGGTGCCGAGGAAGCGCTCCAGCTGCGCCGCGTCGAACACCGGCTGCGTGATCGCGTACTCCGCGCCGGCTTCCACCTTCCACTCGAACCGTCTCAGCTCCTGCGCGGGATCGAGCGCGGCCGGATTGACGCCCACTCCAATGGCGAAGCTGGTCGGAGCACCGATCGCGTTCCCGCCCGGATCAAGGCCGCGGTTCAGGTTGCGGACGAGATTTGTAAGCCCGATCGCATCGATATCGAAAACCGCGGTCGCGTTCGGATACGGGCCCATCTTCGGCGGGTCGCCGGTGATGAGCAGCATGTTGCGCAAACCAACCGCCGCGGCACCGAGCAGGTCGCTCAGCATGCCAAGCAGGTTCCGGTCGCGACAGCAGTAGTGGATGACCGTCTCGATGCCACTTTGCTGCTCGATGAGCAGGCCGGTGAGCAGCGCACCCATGCGGCTCTGCGCGCGCGGGCCATCAGGAACGTTGACGGCATCCACGCCCGCTTCACGGAGGGCGACGGTGTCGCGCAGCATCTTCGACGCATCGACACCGCGTGGTGGCACGATCTCGACCGACGTCACGAACTCGCCGCGCGCAATCTTTCCCGCCCACTTCGAACGTTCCGCAAAAGGCAACGGCGCAACGCCGGGGTTCTCAGCGGGAGCATCCGGGTGAGTCTGGCGGCGATCCTTCGTCGGCACGCGCGCCTGGCGCGGAGAAAGCGGACGCACGCCCTCCACCATCGCGGCAATGTGCTCCGGCGTGGTCCCGCAGCACCCACCGACGATCTTCGCGCCCGCCTGCACCAGGTGATGTGCGTAAGTAGCCATGTACTCCGGGCTCGCCATGTACATGCTGCGGCCGCTGACATCGCGCGGCATGCCGGCGTTGGGCTGCGCGCTCAGCTTCCGGCGCGTGAGCGGGACCATCTTCTCGATTGCGTCGAGGATGATCTGCGGACCGACCGAGCAGTTGAGGCCAATTACATCGGCCCCGAAAGCGTCGAGTGAACGTGCGAGGTCCTCGGCCGTCACTCCGTAGGGGGTGTGGCAGTCGGAGCCGATTGTCATCTGCGCAATTACGGGCGTTAAAGGATCCACGTCGCGCGCGGCGAGTATCGCCTGCTCGATCTCGTGCAGGTCGCCGAACGTCTCCAGCAGGAAAACATCGGCACCGCCTTCCTTTAGCGCGGTCATCTGCTCGCGAAAGAGCGAGCGCGCCTCCTCGAGGCTGGTGGGACCAAGCGGCTCAAGCCGCACTCCGATCGGTCCGACGGCTCCCGCGACGAGCAGGTCGTCTTCCGCGACTTCACGCGCAAGCTCTGCCGCGCCGCGGTTGATCGCCGCCACCTGACCCTCGAGTCCGTACTGCGACAGCTTGAGGCGGTTCGCACCGAAGGTGTTGGTCTCGAGGACCTCGGCGCCGGCTTTCCGGTACGCCTTGTGAACATCACGGATCAGATCCGGAGCACGCAGCACGAGCTCGTCGTAGCACTGGTTGATGAAGACGCCCTTGTTGTAGAGCATCGTCCCCATCGCGCCATCGAAGACGATGACCTGGAGCGGATCGAGCAGGCGCGCGACGAGAGGATTCTCAGGCAACTGCAGCCTCCGGTTCAGTGGCACTGCCGCGCACGGCGTAGTACTTCGCTTCGGGATGGTGAATGATCACCGCCGCCGTCGACTGCTCGGGCAGGATCTGGAAGGCCTCGGTGAGCCCCATGCCGAGCGCCTCCGCGGCGGGAAGAAGCCTGAAGACGGTCGCATGGTCGTCGAGGTCGGGACACGCGCCGTATCCCCACGAGTAACGCTTGCCGCTCCCGACGCCGAGCTCGCGCTGCACGCGCCGGTGCGTCCACTCGGCGACCGCTTCCGCCGCCTCGACAGAAAGTCCGTGCGAGTAAAACGCCTCGGTGTATTCGTTTGCCTTTTGCAGCGTCTCGAACCGCTCCGTCGACTCGTGTCCGACCGTCACGATCTGAAGCGGAAGAACATCGACGTCTCCCGATTCGGTGCTGCGGATGTAGTCGGCGAGACAGAGCCGCTCGCGGCCAACCATGCGCGGGAAATGAAAGCGCGCGATCTCGCGCAGGGAACCGCCGTCGCTCGAGTAAGCGGCGGGATCGTAGATGATCACGTCGTTCCCGAGCGACTGCGCCGGAAAGTAGCCGTACACCACCTGCGGCTTGATCCAGCCGTTCTCCTTCGCGTCCCTCTTCAGTCTTTCCAGGGCCGGCTCGAACTCGTTCCTGATTGTCGCGCGGTACTGGTCTCCCGATCCGCGCGCGCCCCATTGCAGCCGGTACAGCTCGTCGAGATCGAGCAGCGCGAAGATCTCGTCGAGCGGGATGTCGCGCAGCACGCGCGTGCCCCAGAATGGCGGCGACGGCACGCGGTTGTTCGCGGCGACATCGCTGCGACTGCCTCCGGAATCGCCGGCGCTGATATCCTTGCCGACGACCGTGCGCAGAAAGACGTCGTTGCGCGCATCGTCGACGTTCTTCACGACGAAGTCAGCACGACGCTTCGGATCCTGGAGAACATCCATCGTCTCCAGCCCCTCAAATGCATCCTTGCAGTAGAAAACGCCGGCGTCGTAGGCTCGCTCACCCTCGACGAACAGCGCGCGCCGGCCGAAGCGGCGGTTGATTGCCGCGCCGCCGATCAGGACTGGCACGCTCAGGCCGCGCTTGTCGAGCTCCTGGACGCACAACGGCATCTGCTTCGAGGTCGACACGAGCAGCGCGCTGAGCCCGATCGCGTCGGCCTGCACCTCGATCGCCTTCTCGATGATGGTGTTGACCGGCACCTGCTTGCCGAGGTCGTAGACGGTGTAGCCGTTATTCGACAGGATGGTGTTGACCAGCGACTTGCCGATGTCGTGCACATCGCCGTACACAGTCGCCAGCACCACCTTGCCCTTCGTGTAACCCTCGGCCTTTTCAAGGAACAGCTCGAGGTGCTTCACTGCTTTCTTCATCACCTCGGCCGACTGCAGGACGAAGGGCAGGATCAGTTCGCCGGCGCCAAACTTGTCGCCGACCTCCTTCATCGCCGGCAGCAGCACCTCGTTGAGAAGCTGCACGGGATTTTCGCGTACGCCGGCAGCATCGAGCTGCTCCTCGATGCCTTCCTTCTTCCGGTGGAGGATCATCCAGTGAATCTTTTGCGCGGGCGTCATGCCCGCGGTTGGATCTTCCTTTTCCACCGGCGCGCCGGACGCCGTGCCGCCGGTGTTGGCGAAGTACTCGATGAATCGTTGCAGCGCGTCGGGACGCTTGTTGAAGACGAGATCGTCAGCCATCCCCCGCTCCTCATCCGATATCTCGGCGTAAGGACGGATGTGGGCTGGATTCACGATCGCCGCATCGAGCCCCGCCGCCACGCAGTGATGCAGGAAGACGGAGTTGAGCACGCTGCGCGATTCTGGCGTCAGGCCGAAGCTGACGTTGGAGACGCCGAGTATCGTCGAAACACCGGGAAGCTCGCGCTTGATGAGGCGAATGCCCTCGACGGTCTCCTTTCCGGAATTGATCCACTCTTCGTCACCGGTCGCAAGCGTGAAGGTGAGCGCATCGTAGATGAGGTCTTCCGGCGCGAGGCCGTACTCGCCGACGACGATGTCGTAGATGGCTTTCGCGACCTCGAGCTTCCGCTCGCGCGTCTTCGCCATGCCGACTTCGTCGATCGTGAGCGCGATCACCGCGGCGCCGTGCTTCTTCACCAGCGGCACTACGGAGTCGATACGCTTGCGGCCGTTCTCCATGTTGATGGAGTTGACGATGCCGCGGCCGGGGATGTGCTCGAGCGCCGCCTCGATCACGTTGGCTTCAGTCGAGTCGATCACCAACGGAGTTTCCACGCTCATCGACAGCAGCTTCACCACCTTCGACATCTGCTCGGCTTCGTCCGCGCGCTCGGTGAGCGCAACGCACACGTCGAGCACGTGTGCGCCGGAGTCAACCTGGTCGCGCGCGACCTCGAGGATGCCCTCGTAGTCGTCGGCGAGCAGCAGCCGCTTCACTTTGCGCGATCCCTGCGAGTTCACGCGCTCACCAACGAGCAGCGGCGGCGGATCCTGGTGCAGCGTAATCGCGCGCATCGCCGAGCTGACGCGCGGAACGTGCTGAACGCGTGCGGCCGGCTTGAGATCGAGCTCCGCCTTTCGCACCGCGCCGACGATCGCCTCGAGATGCTCGGGGGTCGTGCCACAGCAGCCGCCGACGATACGGACGCCAAAATCCCTGACGAACTCCGAGAGCGCCGCTGCCATCGGCAGGGGCTCGAGCGGATAAACGGCCTCCCCGACGCCCGTATTCAACGGAAGGCCGGCGTTTGGAATTACCGACAACGGCAGCGTCGCGTGCTCGGCGAGATACCGGATCGGCTCTCTCATGTGCTCGGGGCCGGTCGAGCAGTTGAGCCCGATCACGTCGACCTTGAGTGCCTCCAGCGTCGTCATCGCGCTCGAGATGTCGGTGCCGAGCAGCATGCGTCCGCTCACATCGAGCGTCACCTGAGCCTGAATCGGAAGGCGGCGGCCGATTTCGGCGAAGAGGCGCTCCAGCCCGGCGACGGCGGCCTTGACCTCGAGAATGTCTTGCGATGTCTCGATGAGAAGAAGATCGACGCCACCTTCGACCAGGTACTTCGCCTGCTCGTAGAAGTTGTCGCTCAGCTCCGAGTAGGTGATCTGTGACAGGGCCGGGTCTGAGCTGGAGGGCAGCATTCCCGTTGGACCCATCGACGCCGCGACGAATCGCGGGCGCTCGGGGGTGGCGTACTTGTCGCAGGCCGCGCGCGCGAGGCGGGCGGCGTTGACATTGATCTCGCGAACCTTGTCGCCGAGCCCCCACTCGTGGAGGCGGCGCGGCGTCGACTGAAACGTGCAGGTCTCGACGACATCGCAGCCTACGGCGAGGAACGACTCGTGGATCGCCTGGATGACATCGGGGCGGGTGAGAACGAGGTTGTCGTTGCACCCTTCCAGCGCCTTCCCGCCGAAATCGTCCGGCGAAAGGTTGTAGCGCTGGATGTTCGTCCCCATCGCGCCGTCGTAAACGAGAACGCGGCGTGAGAGCTCCTGGAGATATCGTGATTCGGTGGTTCGGTCGGTCATCTCGGTTCTGCCTTAAGCCCGCCGGCGAAGTTGCGGGATAATAAAAAAGCCCGCGCATAAGCGCCGGGCGAGCGCTTTAGCGAAATATTTAACGTGGCCGCAAGTTGCTTTAAATCGCCACGGATCGG
>DATLXE010000343.1:0-2396 GCA_035575795.1 Gemmatimonadaceae bacterium | reverse complement strand
CTCCCGCGCGACAAGCTGGGCGCGGCTCCTGCATATGAAAGGCTTTCGCAATTCAATCGTGGGGGTTGGCTCATGGACGGTATTCCGCGCGAAGCTCTGCATCCAAACACCGGCGGTGTCGTAGGCGGCACGCAATCGCCGGACGGCGAGCCGGGTGTTGGCACATCACCGGTCCAGAGCACCGACCAGGTGATTCACAACCAGAATGAAAGCGCCGCAAAATCGACCCCAGCGGGCGGCGTGCCACGTACGCCGAGCCTGACGGGTCGCGTGCGCGGAGGATTGAAGAACAAGGCGAGTGGGCTCCCGTCCCTCGTCGCCGACGGTCTTCAGGCGGGTGCAAAGGCGCTGCGTAACCAGCGCGCGCTGACGCCGGCAACTGGCCGGTCTTCGCCTGTTGGCGCGTTCGTCAATGACCCGTCTCTGGCACCCGTTGCCGACTCTCTCGCCGATGGCCTCGAAACGAGCGCCGACTGGCTCCGTGATGCCGATATGGAGAAGGTGAAGAAAAGTGTCGCGCGCCAGGCAAAGGAGCACCCCGTGCGGACGCTGCTCGTCGCAGCCGTCACCGGACTCATTCTCGGAAAGGCTTTCCGCCGCCGTTAAACGCGCGAATGCCGCGCTACGATTTCGTGGCGCGGCATTCGTAAGCAGGAGTACCCTCGAGCCGATCCGCGTCAGGGCGCTGGAATCACCGCGTCGCGGATTTCTCCCTTGAGGTAGCGGGCGAGGAACGCATCATATGCACCCTGCATCGCGCGCGAGCTGGCGCGGTTGTAGGTGGCGCCGTGCCTCCCGGGCGGATAGATCCGTACCTCAACATCCTTCCCCGCGTTCGTGAATGCGGTGAGAAGCTGGAACGTGTGCTGCGGATGCACGTTATCGTCGAGCAGCGAGTGCACGAGCATCAGGCGTCCGCGCAGCTTCGCCGCATTCACGATCGGCGAGCTCTCCGCGTAGCCCTTCGCATTGTCGCCGAGCAGGCCCATGTAGCGCTCGGTATAGATCGTGTCGTAAAGGCGCCAGTCGCCGACCGTCGAGTTGGCAATGCCGACAGGGAAGAGGTCGGGGTACATCTCCATCGTGTAGACGGCCGCGTATCCGCCATAGCTCGATCCCATGATCGCGAAACGCTTCGCATCGACGTACGGCAGCTTCGCAAGATGTTTTGCCGCCTCCGCAAAATCGAGCGCCTCGTACTTGCCCAGCTGCCGGTAAACGACCTTCATGAACTTGCTGCCGTAGCCATTGGTGCCGCGATTGTTGAGCGCGACCACGATGTAACCCTGCTGCGCGAGCCACTGGTTCCACCCGCCCGTGCTGAACGCGTCATACACCTGCTGGGATCCCGGCCCGCCGTAAATATTGAAGATCACGGGGTAGCGCCTGGAAGGATCGAATGGCACCGGCTTGATCATCGCGCCGTCGATGCGGACCGAGTCGCTCGTTGTAAATGAGAAAAACTCCGACGGCGAGTAGGCGTGGGTGGCAACCCATTGCGTCACGGCGGCGTTGTCCTCCATCGTGCGCAGCTTGCCCCGCGTTGTCGACCAGAGCTCCACCTGCGTTGGCTGGCGCTGGGACGACCACCGGTCGATGAAGTAGGCTGTGTTCGGTGACATGTCGATGCGGTGGTTGCCCGGCGCGGTCGTAATCCGCTGTGTGCCCGAGCCGTCGAACTTCACCGAATAAAGCTGCCGCTGGAGCGCGGATGGATTCGTTGATGCGTAGTAGATCACCTGCCGCGCGAGATCGATACCCTCGGTGCGCGTGACGTTCCAGTTCCCCCGCGTAACCTGGTTGATCAGCTTGCCGGAGTAATCGTACCGGTACATGTGCTGCCACCCATCGCGGTCCGATATCCAGAAGAACTGCGTCGAGCCGGCGGGAAACGTGAGGAAGTCGCTGATGCCGGCGTAGAAATCGTAGACATCGAGCCAGGTATCGGACCTTTCGGACATGACCAGCCTGCGTCCGCCGGTGTTCACATCGAAAAAGAACAGCTTCATCTCGTTCTGGACGCGGTTGAGCGTAACCACCGCCAGCGTGTCGGCCCTGCTCGTCCAGTAGATGCGCGGGATGTAGAACTCCCCCTTCTCGCCGATGTCGAGAAACATGTTCCGCCCCGTCGCGACGTTTACCACTCCGATCCGCACGTCGGAGTTCGCTTCCCCCACCTTCGGGATGGCGAGCTTGTCGTACTTTGGGTTCGTCCCCGAGAGATCGGAGAGCTGGATCTCCTTCAGCTTCGAATCGTTGAGCTGCCAGTAGGCGATGTAGCGACTGTCGCGCGACCACGACCACGCCTGCGCAAGCCCGAATTCCTCCTCGTAAACCCAGTCGAAATGCCCGTTGAAAACGTGCTCGGCGGAGTCGCGCGTGAGTCGCTTTTCAGT
>DATLXE010000342.1:0-4029 GCA_035575795.1 Gemmatimonadaceae bacterium | reverse complement strand
GCGCCATGACAGGATCCGCACGCCCACCTGCCCGACGCCATTGTTGAAGTCTTCGGGGTCCCCGAACGCCTGCAGGTTTGCACCCGTCGCCCCGGCGGATCCGAAATAGAGATGCTGGTCGACGATGAAGGGGGACGTGGCACGCCCGGCAACCGTCGCCGCGACCCTGCTCTCGGTCGCCTCGATCTTGCCGCTGTTGTCGCTGTCGTATGCCGCTCCGCCCGCGTACGTCAGGCCGTACAGCTTCGCACTGAAATCGGAGCACGGCAGCGTCGCCGTCTCGGTCGTGGTCGTGTAGAAGACGATGTCGCCGGCCACCGACGGTGACGTCGAGGGCCGCTCGCCCGTCGCGAGCCCGGTGCCTGCCTGGTTGGTCACGGTGGCGAGGTTCACGGTGAACTTCGTGGTCGCGCCAGCGCCGGGCGAGTTGTCCTTCAAGCCAAACAACTTGAACGTGCCGGTCCCACCTGGCGCGGCACTCGGAAGGATGTCGCTCCCCGTCGCGAAGAACATGTAGACATCGGCGCTGCCGATGAACAGGAGGGCGGACGACGCATAAATCGGTTGCGCGGTGTCGACCATCTGCGTGACGGTCAGCGAGCCGGCGGCGTTGAAATTGAAGCGCCAGTACTTTCCGTCGATGTCGCCGAGGTACGCCTTCTGGACGAGGTGGCTGCCGGAGTCTCCGGCCGCTGTGGGGTCCGCCTGAATGGCATTCTTGCGTTCGCCACCCGCGTTAGGCACGTCCCCGATCGACACACAGCCAAAGCCGCTGCTGCCGGCAATCGCGATGTTCGTGCAGTTACCTGCCGCGTTCCCGATCAGCGCTCCGGTGCCGGGATCGAGCAGGTACATCGCGTTACCCGCCCTGGGAGCCCCCGCTCCGCGTCCGGGCAGGGAGGCCTCGATATCGGGGAAGTACCCGGATCCTACGATCACCGCGTTGATGCTGCGGTCGCTGTTGAGAGGGCCCACCGCGGGATCGGACCACGTGAAGCCGACGGTCTTTTCCGCCGTCGTGGCAGTCGCTTTCAGGTCACCGTAGAACTTCACCTTGCCGCCGGATGTGCCGTCGGTAACGGGGAACGAGTCGGTGTAGGACGGATCGAAGCTCGAATAGTTCGGGAACGACCACTTGAACTTGATCGATTCGTCGACCGTATTGAACTGCGCAAGGAGCGAGCTCACCGCGGCCAGGTCGTCGAGGGCCGGATCCACGCCCATGCCCGCACCCGTCACGTCGAAACCCTGGTAGAAGGTCCCGCCGGGCCCCTGACCGATCAGCAGCAGGCTGCGCCAGGCGCCATCCACCTTGACTTCGGCGAGCTTCGGAGAGCTGTCGACGAAGAAGTCGAACTGCTCGATCGACTGGCCGTCCTTGAGCGTGCGCAGCTTCGGCAGCAGGTTGTAGGGGATGAAGGCCCACACCTCGTAGCCGGTGCGCGCGTCGACCGCGTGGATCATCCCGTCGTTGCCGCCGAAGAAGATCATCGCGCGCCGGTTCTTGTAGGTGAAGGCGAAGCTTCCCGCCGAGTCGGCAAACCCATAGTCGTCGTCCGGCGGCGGATCGAGCGAGGGCACATCCATGATCGCGGGCGTCGACCCTATGACGGCCCCGAGGGGCTGCGCCCGGACGAACGTGATCAGGTCGGTCACCGACGTGCCGTCGTTCAAGTGCGTGCGCAACGTCGCCTCGTTCGCCGTGGTGAACGCGACCACCGATCCTCCTCCCGTTCCGTTGGGGATGAAGGTATAGATGTTCCTCGCGTTTGGATCGCTTGGCACGCGCGCTTTTCCGGCGAGAGACGGCCGGCCGTCGAGATCCGGCCAGAGCTGCGTGCCGTCATTCTTGAACTTCCACCCGGTGGGCTTCGTGGCGTCCTCGACCGGCACGTACACGCGGAACGCGCGCAGCACGGCATCGAAGCCGGGGAGCGAGAAGCCGGAGGTGAGCATCATGTTGCTGCGCTGCGCGAGCGCCGGACTGCCCGCCTGTTTCGAGTTGATGTCGGTGTTCGGCAGCGCGAGGCCGTTGATGTCTTTGCCCCCCTTCAGGTTGACCGTGCCGATGATCGGGCTGACGGGCAGGAACTCGCTGCTCTTGCCCGTGTCGAATTCGGCCGCCCGCGAGAACCCGGCCTGCACGGCGTAGTTGATCGCCCTGGCTATGTCCTGGGCTGTCGTGGCTTTCGTGTAGACCCCCGCGCTGTTGGTCGCGATGTTCCTGAGCTGCGCTTCGTGGCTCGCGTCGGGCTTGATGGCGACGACGTGGATCGGCACGCGTTTGGTGACTCCGCCGGACGTGACGCTCACGAAAGTCGACGCGGTGGTCTCGACAGTGTCGCCGTTGTCGGCGTTCTTGTAATTATTGTCGCCGTCGTCCTTTCCCGCTGTGATCAGAACGACGACCGTGTTGCGGCATTCGCGGAACGCGGCAGTGTCCCCCGCCATCGCCGCCACGGCGGCGGCCCTGGCGTCATGGAGGGCGTACCTCAGCGGACGGTCTCCGTGACTGCGCGTACCGGCACCCGCGGGGATCAGTCCGCTGGCGTCGTTGATCGGCAGGCGGACCTTTGTGAGGATCGCGGTAGAGGTGTTGGCGCCGGGGGTCACGACCCTCGCACCTCCACCGTAGAGTGTTCCCTGCGAATAGTTGGGCGTGGCGACTGTCGGGACGTAAATGCCGTACTTGCCGCCCCCCCCTGCGGCGCAGGGAGTGACATCGCTGAGGCCCAGCAAGGCGGCATTGCCGGTAACGCGGACAGGCTTGTCGCAGTCTGGTGATACGCGCCATTTCGGGTCGTTCTGACGCAGCTTGATGAGGCCCCACCGATATTGCGCTCCGGCGTTCTCGCTCACAGCGGTGTCGATCGCCGATTTCGCCATTTCCAGACGGGTCGCGCGGTAAAACGCCGCGTAGCTTGTAGATGGCAAGCTCGGCGTGGCGAGAATGTCGGTCGCCTCGAACTTGGTGGAGGCATCCTGGACGTTCTCGTACGTCAGCGACTTATACCGGCGCCGGTACGTCAGGGAGAGGGTAGTGACGCCCAGCGCCGTGGCCACCGGAGTGTCATTGGCGGTCGTGTAGGTGACGGGATCGTAGTAGAAGCCGTCGCCGTCCTCGAGCATCCGCAGGCCGGTATCGAGCACGATGATCACCGTCGGCGGCACGCGCTTGACGAAGAGCAGGGGGTCGAGCTGGGCGGCGGTCGTGGCCGTCCACCAGCAGATGAGCGCCAGTGTCAGAACGGTCGTGAGGCGGCGCCCGGTGCGATGAGCGTTGCGGTGGATGAGGCGCATCATTGCGGCACCCCCAGGCTGCCGGTGGCGGTGTTCATGCGCATATTCGTGAGTGACTTGCCGGGGGTCTGTACCGCCGCCTTGCGCGCGCGCTGGTTCAGTTCTTCCTGACCGCGCTGCGCGATCTGGCCGCGCTCGATTTCTGTCCCTGATGTGCGCGCAACGGTCACTTCAATCACCTTTCGCGTGCCGCTGGGGCCAATCGCCTCGGCATGCAGCGTCAGGGTGCCGTTGGTGTCGGCCAACGGATTCCCATCGGCTTCGGCCGGGTCGTCTGCCACCCAGACGGCCACGTACATCGGGCTGTCGATCGTACTGTCGTTGGCGATATCGCTCAGCGGCCCCCAGGCAAACAGCCTCCACTGAGGATTGTTGGCGCCCCAGAGGTTCGCGGTATTGGTGGCGGTCTGGAGCTCGGTGGTCGCGGACGTGAGCAGCAACCGGCCACCTCCGGGCAGCGTCTTCTGGTCGGTGGAGGCGCCGTCGATGAAACCGGACTGCGTCGTACCTGTCAGCAGGTCGTTCCACCGTGGGACCATCAGGAGGTCCTGCACGACACGCTCGATCGCGGCGTCGGCGGCATACAGCGCTTCCTGGCTGTTGCGATAGTTGTTGGCGATGGCGGTCTCGGTCCGGCTGACCATGATGACCGCGGCGCCAAGCGCCGTCAGCAGCATCATCGACATCAGCGCAATGATCAGGGCGGTGCCCTCTTCGTTGGCCAGCCGC
>DATLXE010000341.1:0-2332 GCA_035575795.1 Gemmatimonadaceae bacterium | reverse complement strand
GTGACCCCAGGCAGCACGGCGCCGGTCTGATCGAGTACCCGGCCGGTGAGACGTCCAACATCCTGAGCGTAGGCCGTGGGGCTGAGCACGAGCAGCGTCCCGCAGAGAAGGGTCAGGAGCCTGAGCGGCGTCCGTGTATATGTCATGAATGAGTGCCTGATGGAGTTTGCATGATCAGTCGCCGTTCCGGGGTGCGGCATGTTGTCGCAGGACGACCGCTAATGCGTCGGGCGGCACCGGCCGCACGGCGGAATGTCCGCACCGAAAGTTGTTATCCTGATGGCCACCGTGACATGTGATGTGTCGAGGCGATCGAGCGGGCGTGCGGCGTGACGCCGGCCACGCCGGTGCCGCACGTGGTCGCGTGGCTGCCGGCCGTGCGATGGGTGACGTGCGGAGTGCTGTTGGGTATGTCCGCCGTCGCGTGGGTGTTTCCGCATCTCGACCTCTCGATACGCGCGATCGCGCCCCTTGGACTGACTGCGGCCGTGTGTCGCACGCTGGTCGCGGGCGTTGCGCACCGGCGCGGCGTGATCCCGCGACCGCTGATGGGTGTGTCGCTGGCGGCAGACGCCGCGCTGGTGACGGGTCTGTTCGACATCACCGGTGGCCCGTTCAATCCGTTCATCGTGATGTATGTCGTCTACATCTGGGTCGCATGGGTGACCCTGTCGCCTGCATGGTGTGCGCTTGTCTCGATCGTCTCGGTCGCGGGATTTTCGTGGCTGGTGCTGGACCACCTGCAAGTCGGCCAGCTCGCGCACCATCGGCTGAACGATTTTCCGACGCACCTGTTCACCATGTGGCTGGCCGGGGCGGCTGTCGCCGAGCTCGCCGCGCACTACATCATGCGGGCGCGCGTGGCGCTCGCGGAGAGGCAACAGTCGCTCGACGAGGCGCGCGACCGCGCCGTGCGGAGTGAACGGCTGGCAGCACTGACGACGCTCGCCGCAGGCGCGGCGCACGAATTGTCCACCCCGCTTGCGACCATCGCGGTTGCGGCTCGCGAACTGGAGCGGAGCGCGTCGCGTCTGACGGAACCCGGCCCCGTCTCCGACGCGCTTCGAGATGATGCTCACCTGATTCGTATGGAAGTCGACCGCTGCCGGGTCATCCTCGACGGGATGAGCGGCCGGGCCGGCGCGACGACTCTGTCCGAGGCACTCTCTCCGGATGCCATTGCACGACTCGCGCTGGCTCGTCTGACCCCGGACCAGCAGCGGCGGCTCGACGTCGAGATTGCTCCGGAGGCCGGCGTGCCCTCGGGGGACGGCGCGGAGCTGGCACAGGCGCTGGCTTCGCTTCTCAAGAACGCGTTCGATGCCGGAGGGCCCTCCGACACTGTCAGGTTGCGGGTCTCGCAGCGCGGGTCTATGCTGCGGTTCGACGTGCTCGATCGCGGCCCCGGGATGTCAGAGGAAGTGCGCAGGCGGGCCGGAGAACCATTCTTTACGACCAAAGAGCCCGGACGCGGACTCGGCCTCGGGCTGTTTCTGACCCGGACGATCGCTGAACGCTCAGGGGGCTCGCTTCGTTTCGAGGGAGAGTCCGGCACCGTGGCTGTTCTCGAGATCCCTGTGACCGCAGCGGAAGGCAGACCGGCATGAACGCCGAGACCCGGACGTTGCTGATCGTTGATGACGACGATGTGTTTCGTGATCGGCTGGTGCGGGCGATGAGGGACCGCGGATTCGAGGTCAGTGGGGTCGCGGACCATGGCGCGGCGATGCATGCCGCCCGCGAGGCGAGTCCGGAGCTCGCACTGGTGGACTTGCGCCTGCCGGGGGAGTCCGGCCTGGCGATCGTGCGCGACCTTAAGGCGCTCGATCCTTCCACCGTGGTTGTCGTTCTGACGGGGTACGGCAGCATCGCGACGGCAGTTGAAAGTATCAAGCTTGGCGCGGCCGGCTACCTGGCCAAGCCTGCCGATGCCGATCAGATCATGGCGGCCTTCGACGGCACGCAGCCGGCGGTGGAGGGACCCGCCGTGCCGTCGCTTGCGCGGGTTGAATGGGAACACATCCAGCGCGTGCTTGCCGACTGCGGCGGCAACGTGTCACAAGCCGCGCGGAACCTGGGAATCCATCGACGATCGCTGCAGCGCAAGCTGTCGAAGTCACCGGGCCTTCGATAGCGGGTTGCTGGCAAGATGAGACTCGCGGCAATGTCCAGATGAGCACAGTTCGCATCGCGCTCGCCAATATCGAGTTCCCGCCGACTCCGGAGGCGTCGGTCACGCTCGCCGAACAGGCCATCGCGCAGGCGTCCACCGAGCGCGCCGACATCCTCTGCTTTCCGGAATGCTTCGTCCCCGGCTACAGGCTGATGGGGC
>DATLXE010000340.1:0-6694 GCA_035575795.1 Gemmatimonadaceae bacterium | reverse complement strand
GCAACTGCTGACGTACGATAGGAGGCCAAAGGCGGATCCAGAGTGACATTCGCGGCCGGCACAAGAATCGGACGTTATGAAATCGTGTCGCTCGTCGGCGCGGGCGGCATGGGCGAAGTGTACCGTGCAAGGGACCCACAGCTCGGGCGCGACGTGGCGATCAAAGTCCTTCCCGCTGTGTTTTCCTCCGACCCTGACCGGCTGAGTCGTTTCGAGCAGGAAGCCCAGGCGGCGGGCGCGCTGAACCACCCGAACATTCTTTCCATTCACGACGTCACGACCCACGCGGGGTCCCCCTGCGTCGTCTCGGAGCTGCTGGAAGGTGAGACGCTCCGGGAGAGGCTGAACGAGGCCGCGCTCCCGTCGCGCAAGGCCATCGACTTCGCGCTCCAGGTCGCGCACGGACTGGCCGCGGCGCACGAGAAAGGGATCGTTCACCGGGATATCAAGCCGGAGAACCTGTTCATCACCAGGGACGGCCGTGTGAAGATCCTGGACTTCGGCCTCGCGAAGCTGCTCGAGGCGGCGGTCGAGAGCGCGGCGCAGACGAGCCTGCCTACACGCAGAGCCCACACCGATCCAGGTGCGGTCATGGGCACGGTCGGCTACATGTCGCCGGAGCAGTTGAGGGGATCGCCCGTCGATCCACGCACGGACATTTTCTCCTTCGGCGCCGTGCTGTACGAAATGCTGTCGGGTCGTCGGGCGTTCGGCGGAACCTCGGCGGCCGACACGATCAGCGCGATCCTGAAGGAAGATCCACCGGAGCTCTCGGGCACCAACAAGGACATCAACGCGGGGGTCGACCGTGTCGTCAGGCGGTGCCTGGAGAAGAATCGCGAAGAGCGCTTCCATTCGGCAAGCGACCTGGCCTTCGCGCTCGAAGCCCTCTCCGGCACGCACGGCTCCGGCGCGACGACGATCGGGGCGGCCGTCACAGCCACAGACGCGTCGTCGCTCCGGCGTCAGCGTTTCGATCGGCTCGGGTGGGTGGCGGCGGCGATCTTCCTGGTGTCGACTCTTGCGCTTGGCGCGCTCTACTTCTCGCGTGCGGAGGCTGTACCGCAGAAGATGCACTTCAGCCTGCCGGTGCCGGACAAGGTCACCTACGGCGAGACGCTCGCGCTGGCGCCAGACGGACGTCGGCTGGCCTTCGTAGGCACGGGTGGCGGAGGCGTCACCTCGCTCTGGGTGCGCGCGCTCGACTCCACGGTTGCGCAGGAGCTCCCTGGCACCGCCGGCGCGGCCTTTCCCTTCTGGTCGCCCGACAGTCGCTTCATCGGGTTCTTCGCGGGCAACAAGCTCAAGAGAATCGAAGCCTCCGGCGGACCCCCGCAGGCGCTGGCGGACGTGACCGGCGACGCCCGAGGGGGCGCCTGGGGGGCGGACGGAGTCATTCTCTTCACACCGAGCTACACGTCGCCACTGTTCAAAGTCCGGGCCGCCGGAGGTGTCGCTGAACCTGCGACGCAGTTCGACCTGTCGCGCAAACAGATTTCTCACCGCTGGCCCTCATTTCTGCCGGACGGTCGTGGCTTTCTTTACTTCGCACGCTCGACGCAGACGGACGCCGAAGGGATTTACGTCGGATCGCTCGATACGAAGGAGAGCACGTTTCTCTTCAACACCAGCCACATGGCGGCATACGCTCCTGCAGTGGCGGGTAGCGCGACGGGTCACATGCTTTTCATGCGGGACAAGACGCTGGTGGCGCAGCCCTTCGACCCCGGCAGGCTCAAACTGTCCGGCGAGCCGGTGGTGGTTGCCGACGGCGTCTTGAACTTCCCGGGCGAAGGCGGCCCCACGGCGTATGCGGCTTTTTCCGCCTCGGCGACCGGTCACCTGTCATACCTGTTGGGCAACGTCTCTGTCTCTCAGCTGGTCTGGTTCGATCGGGCGGGGCAGCCGACCGGGCCGGTCCCCGTGACGGGTAACTACTCCGAGCTATGGCCTTCGCCCGATGGGAAGAAGATCGCGCTGGCACGTCAAGAGTCGGAGTCGAATGACATCTGGGTGCTGGACGTGGCGCGCGGCACGACAACGAGGTTCACGTTCGATCCGGCGGCCGACGTCTGCCCTCTCTGGTCGCCAGACGGGAGCCGGATCATCTTTTCCTCGAGTCGAGGCGGGAAACAGCAGCTCTATCAGAAAGTCTCGAGCGGCGCGGGCCGCGATGAGCTCCTTCTGGCCACCGACTCCAACGCCTTCGCCGACGACTGGACCACGACGGCGAAGGGAGGCCCGTTCATCCTCTACGAAGTCCAAGATCCGAAAACCCGGTTCGATCTCTACGTCCTCCCGCTCGCCGGCGATCGCAAGCCGGTGCCCTTCCTCAACACGGAGTTCAACGAGACGCACTCCCAGTTTTCGCCGGACGGACGGTGGGTGGCGTATGCGTCCGATGAATCCGGACGTGCCGAGGTCTACGTGCAGAGCTTCCCGGCTTCGGGGGGCAAGTGGCAACTCTCGACGACGGGCGGTGACCAGCCCCAATGGCGCCGAGATGGCAAAGAGCTGTTCTATGTGACTCCAGACAAGAAACTGGTGTCCGTGGCTGTTCCGGCCGGCGACTCCTTCGAGCACGGCGCCCCGGTCACGCTGTTCGCCACCCGCATCCCGACCACCAGTCTGTTAGACGAGCGGAACAACTTCATCCCCTCCGTTGATGGGCAGCGGTTCCTCATCAAGACCCTCGTGGAAGATGGCAGCACACACCCCATCACACTGGTCCTGAACTGGGCCGCCGGTCTCAAGCGATGAGCCTTCCCTCCGGCACGCGCCTCGGGCGCTACGAGATCCGCTCCAAGCTGGGCGAAGGGGGCATGGGCGAGGTATATCTCGCCCGCGACACGCAGCTCGATCGTCTCGTGGCTATCAAGATCCTGGCGGCGCACATGTCGTCGTCGCCCGACTGGCGCCAGCGCTTCGAGCGCGAAGCGCGGACGCTCTCGCGGCTCTCGCACCCGCACATCTGCGCGCTCCACGATGTCGGCCGCGACTCGGAGACCGAGTACCTGGTGATGGAGTATCTGGAAGGGGAGACGCTCGCGGATCGTCTCGTGAAGGGGCCTCTCCCCATCGGGCAGGCCCTGACCTCCGGCATGGCCATCGCGGACGCGCTCGACAAGGCGCACCGGCAGGGCATCGTGCACCGGGACCTGAAGCCCGCCAACGTGATGATCACGAAATCGGGTGTGAAGCTTCTCGACTTCGGTCTTGCGAAAGCGATGATGACGGCCGGAGGTGGGGCGTCTCCGGACAGCAGTCTTACCACCCGGGCCATGTCCGACCTGACGGAAAAGGGCATGATCCTCGGCACGGTCCAGTACATGGCCCCCGAGCAACTCGAGGGGAAGGAAGCGGACGCGCGCACCGATATTTTCGCGTTCGGCATCCTGCTCTACGAGATGGTGACCGGTCGACACGCCTTCGGCGGCGACAGCCGCGCTTCGCTGATCGCCTCGATTATGACGGCGGACGCGCCGTCGCTTTCGGGCGCGGCGCCCCTCGCGCCGCCGGCGCTGGACCGCGTCGTGCGGAGGTGTCTCGCCAAAGACCCTGAGGATCGGTGGCAGAGCGCCAGGGACGTCGTCCTCGAGCTCGGCGAGATCGCGCGGGCGCCGCAGTCTTCCACCACCCCGACGTCACAGCGCTCACGCCGCCGCGATGCCGCGGGCTGGATCCTTGCGGCCGGTCTCATGCTCGCCCTCCTCGCGATGCTCGTCGGGCCGTGGCGGCGCGCGACGGTCGAGCCGGCGGCGCCGGTACGTTTCACGGTCTCGCCGCCGCGCGACACGACATTCCAGGGGATGCTCGCGCTCTCGCCCGACGGCCGGCGGCTGGCGTTCGTGGCCACGACCGCTGACGGGCGGGACGTCCTGTGGACGCGCGCGCTGGATTCACTCGACGCGCGTGCGCTCGACGGGACCGACGGCGCGAACTACCCGTTCTGGTCCCCCGACGGACGGTTTCTCGCGTTCTTCGCCGGCGGGAAGCTGAAAAAGATCGAGGCATCCGGCGGATCGCCGCAGACCCTTTGTGACGTGGCGGCCCCTCGTGGCGGGACCTGGGGCTCCGCCGGCACGATCATCTTTGCTGCGAACGCGGGAGGGCAGATCGCACGCGTCGCCGAGGCGGGGGGGCAGGCGACGCCTCTGCCGCACCTGACGTCGAAGAGCGGCGACGTCTTCAGGTGGCCGAGCTTCATGCCGGACGGGAACCACTTCCTGTATTTCGCGCTTGACTCGGATGCCTCACGCGCGGGCCTTTTCGTCGCGTCCCTTGACGCTCCGGACAAGACCAGAATCGTCTCGACGGATTCCGGCGCGTCGTATGTGTCGTCGGGGTTCCTGCTGTATCGCGTCGGGCAGCAGCTCATGAGCCAGCGGTTCGATGCGGGGCGCCTGCGCGTGACGGGTGATCCCGTGCCGTTTGTCGAGGATGTCTGGTGGGACGGGATCTCTACACTCGCCACCGGCTTCTCGGTCTCCTCCAACGGCATCGTGGCCTATCAGACGGGGGGGCTGTCTTCCAGCCGCCTTCTTTGGCACGACCGCTCCGGCAAAGAACTCGGATCCGTGGGGCCGCCGGGGGCCTACTTCGATCCCGCGCTCTCGCCCGACGGCCGCCGGCTCGCGGTCGCCATGACCGAGCCGGGTTCGCGCGGGTCCGCGATCTGGACGATCGATCTCGAACGCGGCGGCGCCTCGCGGTTTTTTTCGTCGGCGTCAGACGTGGCCGCCGCCAGTCCCCTCTGGAGTCCCGACGGTCTTCGTATCATCTGCGCCACCTTTCCCTCAGGAGAGGTCTACGTGCGCGATGCGCACGGGGCCGGGACCGAGAAGCTGCTGTATAAGAACGCGGCCTTCACCCCTCTGGATGACTGGTCACGGGACGGGCGCTTCGTGTTTTTCGAGTCGATCGAGTGGCCGACGTTCCGCTTCGATATCGGCGTGCGCGACATGGAGGCGGCGACCGACCGCCTGGTCCTCTAGGCACCATTCAGCGAGTACGGGGCGCGCCTCTCACCCGACGGCCGGTGGCTTGCCTACCAGTCGGACGAGTCCGGCACGTCGGAGGTGTTTGTCAGGAGCTTTCCGGATGCGGCGTTCCGCCGGCAGATCTCCACGTCCGGCGGCAGCCAGCCGCGCTGGCGGGGGGACGGCCGGGAACTGTTCTATGTCTCCGCTGACCGGAAGATGATGAGCGTCGATGTGCAGCCGGGCGCGGCGCTCGAGCCCGGCACTCCCCGCGCGCTCTTTCAGACGCGGATCCTCCCCCTCGTCGAAGCCAGGAACCACTATGACGTGACGGCGGACGGCCAGCGTTTTCTCGTGAACTCGCGTCGTCTCGACGACGCCGCGCTTCCGATTCATGTGGTCGTCGGGTGGGCGCCGGAGCAGCGGAAGTGAAGTGTTTACGTAGATGAGCATCCCTGCAGGCACCCGTCTCGGCCGCTACGAAATCCGCTCGAAGCTGGGGGAAGGGGGGATGGGCGAGGTGTATCTCGCGCAGGATACACAGCTCGATCGGCCCATCGCGCTCAAGATCCCGTCGGCTACCGTGGCTGCCGACCTGCCACGCATCCACCGCTTCCTCCAGGAGGCGCGGGCCGCTTCGAAGATCAGCGGGGCGCACGCCGCGCACATCTACGAGGTCGGCGAGGCCTCGGGTCTCCACTTCATCGCGATGGAATACGTCGAGGGTGAGCAGCTCGCGCACCACCTGGCGGCCCGGCGGCATACCCCCGCCGAGATCGCGCAGATCGGCGCGCAGATCGGCGAGGCGCTGGAGGAAGCGCACGCGCGCGGCGTCACGCACCGCGACATCAAGCCACAGAATGTCGTCATCACCCCGCGCGGCCAGGCCAAGGTCCTGGACTTCGGGCTGGCGAAGCTCACCGACGATGTGCCGAGCGAGGCGGCGACGCGCGTCAAGACGAACCCCGGGGCCGTGATGGGGACGGTCTCCTACATGTCGCCGGAACAGGCGCTCGGGCGCGAGGACGTGGACAGCCGGACGGATATCTTCTCGCTGGGGGTGGTGCTGTACGAGATGGCAACGGGCCGGTTGCCATTCGAGGGGGGGAGCGTCACCGAAACCATCGATCGCATCGTCCACGCCCAGCCCGAGGCCATCGCGCGCTTCAATTACGAGGTGCCGGCCGAACTCGAAGTGATCATCCGGAAGGCGATGCGGAAGGACCGCGACGAGCGGTATCAGACGGCGCGTGACATGGGCACGGACCTCCGCAGCCTCGCCCGGGAGCTGGGTTCTGGCGAACACGGCACGCCTTCGCTTCCGGCCCAGGGCACGGAGACTCCTGCGATGCCGCAGAGCGCGTCGAGCGCCGAGTACATCGTTGAGGGGATCAGGCGCCATAAAACAGGCGCGCTGGCAGCGCTCGCGCTCGTCCTCCTCGCGGTTACGGCATACGTGGTGTATCGCTACGCCTTTCGAGCCGCGCCCGCCCGGTTCGAGCAAGTGAAGCTGACGCGCATCACGACCGAGGGCAACCTCCAGAGCGTCATCGTCTCGCCTGACGGCAAGTACATCGCTTATGCGCTGCTCGAAGCGGGGAAGCGCAGCCTGTGGACGAAGCACCTGGCGACCGACAGCCGGGTGCAGATCGTCGCGTCGACGGAGGCGAACGACCTGGATCCGCACTTTTTCTCGCACGACGGCGGATACGTGT
>DATLXE010000339.1:0-4820 GCA_035575795.1 Gemmatimonadaceae bacterium | reverse complement strand
TCGCATCGTCGAGCTTGCCGCTGAAGTCAACGAGACGCTCCCTGATACGCCGGACAGCGTCGCACTGAGCGGGTTCCTCTCCCGGCGAAGGGAGGCCGATCCCGATCACTTCGCCGATCTCTCTTTATCCGTCGTCAAGCTGCTCGGCCCGGGCATCTACGTCCTCGAGCGCAGGCTGGGCAGCCGCCGCGAAGCGGGACATTTCGGGCTCGCCGTTGCCGACTACGTCCATTCCACCGCCCCCAACCGGCGCTTCGCGGACCTCGTCACGCAACGGATGCTCCGCGCGGCAACATCAAAGGGCAAGCCACCCTACACCGACGCCGAGCTTACCGACATCGCCACCCGCTGCACCGAGCGTGGCGAAGCGGCGCGCAAAGTCGAAAGGACAATGCGTAAAGTCGCCGGCGCATCGATGCTCGCCGAGCGTGTCGGCGAAGATTTTACGGCGATCGTGACCGCGTCTTCGCCAAAGGGCATTTACGCGCGCGTGCTGAATCCTCCTGTCGAAGGCCGCATCGTACGCGGTGGGCGCGGGCTCGACGTTGGAGATACGGTGCGCCTCAAGCTCACCGTCGCGGATGCAACGCGCGGATTTATTGATTTCGAGCACGCGTCGCAGGACGCATCGCGCAAACTCGAGCGCAGTCGCCGCAAGAAGGCGGCAGCCGACCGACTGAGATCGCGGATCGGCGAGACTTTCGAGGCTCAGGTGTCGGGCGTGTCGGATAGCGGCACCTATGTCCGCCTGCTCGATGGGACGGCCGAGGGGCGGGTGGTGCGCGGATACAAGGGGCTGAGCGTTGGCCAGAACGTGCCCGTAAAGCTGATCAACACCGACAGCGTGCACGGTTTCATCGACTTCGAGTTCGCGAAGAAAGCAGACGTGGCGAAAGACGACCGGCTGGAAAGGAAGCGTGCCGCTGCCGTAACGCTCGTCGAGAACATCGGGGACTGGTTCCGCGCCATCGTCTCCGGGTCATCGCGCAAGGCAACGTGGATCAAGACGAAGCCCGATGGAATCGAGGGCAGGCTGGTGAGAGGTCGCCAGGGACTGAAACCCGGAGACGAGCTCGGCGTCGTACTGCTCGAGGCTGATCCGGCGCGCGGGTTCATCGATTTCGCCCGCGAGGATACGGTGCTGCCCGCGGATGATAGTCCGTATAGCCATCCTTACTAGGGCAGGTGATTCGGAGTAAGGACTTCTTCGCTTGGCTGGCTATCTGGAGGACCAAAGCAGGGAGCCGAAAGCTTTGTCCGCTGGGAGCTTTTTAGCTTTCATACTGGCCGGAAAAACCCCAGTATTCCCAGACGAGTGCTCCACCTGGCGTCAAATTCGAGCAAAAGAATTCGTACTGAGCACGTTACCGTTGCCCGCCGCTCACTCGGTATGCAGCGGCTTTTTTGGCCAGTATGAGAGCTAAAAAGCTCCCAGCTGACAAAGCTCAAGGCTCCCTGCTGCGGTCCTCCAGATAGTTAAAGTCGCGCACGATCCCTCACCCCCCGCCGTATCCCCACCGTATCCCCTGACGAACTCGCGCGCCCGGCAGACAGATTTCCCCGATGCCGCTCCTTGCCACGGCCCGCCTGCTCCTCGTCCCTGCAACCGCCACCGCGCTACGGGCCGATCTTCAATCGCCGCAGGCGCTCGCGGCGATCCTCAAGGTGAACCTGCCGGCGGCGTGGCCGCCGGACCTGTTCAATGCCGCCGCAATAAGCTGGACGCTCGACTCACTCGAGAGTGGCCGCTTCACCCCGGACTGGGGCAGCTATTACATCACGCGCAAAGCTGAAGACGGGCGGCGGCCATTGCTCATTGGCGTTGGGGGCTTCAAGGGAAGCCCGACAGATGGTGCCGTAGAACTTGGATATGAGATCGCACCCGAAGTACGGCGCCAGGGATTTGCGCTCGAGGCCGTCGAGGAGTGGACGCGGTGGGCTTTTACACACGGAGCGGTCGAGCGCGTGCTCGCGCACACACTGACGACTCTCACGCCGTCGATCAGCGTCCTCGAGCGGGCGGGCTTCGCGTTCGCCGGACTGGGGAACGACCCCGACGAGGCCGAGGCGGTCCAGTCCGCGATCAGCCGCGCGGAGCACGTTGCGCGAACCGCGCCGCTTTAGTGAGGCTGAAGCCGGGAGCAATCGTTCTTTGGTCCCTCGTCGCCCTGCTCGGCGCGGCGAGCTTCGGTCGGCTCGCGCTCTCGCGCGGCGAGACGATCAACGCCGCGTGGCTCCTCGTCGCCGCCATCTCCACGTACGCGGTGGCGTACCGTTTCTACAGCCGCATAATCGCAAGCGGGATTTTCGCGATGAATCCTGCTCGTCCCACACCCGCGGTGCGCCTGAACGATGGCCGCGACTACACACCGACCAACAAGTGGATCGTCTTCGGCCACCACTTCGCGGCGATCGCGGGACCCGGTCCGCTCGTCGGTCCGACTCTCGCCGCGCAATTCGGATTTCTTCCGGGCGCCCTCTGGATAATAATCGGCGTCGCGCTCGGCGGAGCAGTCCAGGATCTCGTGATTCTCTGCGCCTCGGTGCGACGCGATGGGAAATCGCTCGGGCAGATGGCGAAAGAAGAGATCGGGCCCGTTGCCGGCTACACCGCGCTCGTGGCTGTGCTCGGCATCATGATCGTGCTCATTGCCGTGCTGGCACTCGGGGTCGTGAACGCGCTCAAGGACAGTCCGTGGGGAGTCGTGACGATCGGACTCACCATTCCCACCGCGCTACTGATGGGCGTATACCTCCGCTGGGTCCGCCCGCATCGCGTGCTCGAGGCGAGTGCGATCGGCCTCGTGTTGCTCGTGCTGGCGGTCTACGCGGGACGGTGGGTGGCGGAAAACCCTGCGCTGGCGCCGGCTTTCACGCTGAGCGGGCGCACGCTCGCGCTCCTGATCATGGCGTACAGCTTCCTCGCCTCGGTGCTCCCGGTGTGGCTGCTGCTCGCTCCACGTGATTACCTGTCGGCGTTCGTGAAGATCGGCGTCGTGATCGCGCTCGCGCTCGGTATCGTCATCACGCTGCCGCCACTGCAGATGCCCGCGCTCACGCAGTTCACCGACGGGTCCGGACCGGTGTTCGCGGGCAGGATCTTTCCCTTCGCATTCATTACGATCGCGTGCGGGGCAATCAGCGGCTTCCATTCGCTCATCGCATCCGGGACGACGCCGAAGCTGCTCGCCAGCGAGGGTGACGCGCGTATGGTCGGCTACGGCGCGATGCTGATGGAATCGCTCGTCGCGATCATGGCGCTCATCGCCGCATGCGTGCTCACGCCCGGCGTGTACTTCGCCATCAACGCACCCGTTGCCGCAATCGGATCTACCGCGGCCAGCGCCGCCGCCGCCGTACAGAACTGGGGATTCACGCTCGACCCTTCACAGATGGAGGTCCTTGCCGCGCAGGTCGGCGAAGGATCGCTGCTTTCGCGGACAGGTGGCGCGCCCAGCCTTGCTGTCGGGATGGCGCACCTCTTCTCCAACGTTCTTGGCGGGCCGACCGCGATGGCGCTCTGGTACCACTTCGCAATCATGTTCGAGGCGCTCTTCATCCTCACCACGGTTGACGCCGGCACACGTGTCGGCCGCTTCATGCTGCAGGATCTCGCCAAGCACATCTGGGCGCCGATCGGCCGCGTGTCGTGGTATCCAGCCGTCGTCCTGTCGAGCGGAATCTTTGTCGCGATGTGGGGATACTTCCTGTATCAGGGAGTGATGGACCCGCTCGGCGGAATCAACTCGTTGTGGCCGCTGTTCGGAATCTCGAATCAGCTGCTGGCCGCGGTCGCGCTCTGCGTCGGGACAACGGTGATCATCAAGATGGGCAAGGCGCGATACGCCTGGGTGACGCTCGTACCGCTCGCGTGGCTCACGACGGTGACCATGACGGCGGGATGGCAGAAGATTTTTTCCGCTGATCCCCGGCTTGGCTTCCTCGCCCATGCGGAGATGCTCGGCCAGCGCGTCGCGTCGGGCGATCTTCCGCCGGGAGTGAAGTCGGTCGCCGATGCCGGAAGGATGATCGTCAACGACCGCGTCGATGCCGGCGTGGCAGCTTTCTTTCTGCTGTCCGTGGTCATCATTCTGGCTGCCTCGGCCCACGAGTGGTACAGTGTGCTGACGGGCAGGAAGCAGCGGCGTACCACCGAGGTAGAGTTCACTCCCGAGTCTTCCGCCATACTGAGCAACTGAAAACATGACTTTTCCCGGACCGTGACCCCGCCCACGGCAATTCCCACACTGGACATTCGCATGCGCAAGGCCGCCCTGCTCCTCTCTCTGATCGCTTCTTCTCCACTCACGGCGCAGAGTCGCCCTCCATTCGATTTCTCGATCGCGAACATCATGCGCGGGCCGGAGCTATACGGCCGACCGCCCGAGAGTGTCCGCTGGAGCGCGGACAACCGGTGGATCTACTTCACCTGGGTCGAGCCGGGCACCGACTGGCGCGAGGCGAGAAAACAATACCGCGTGCGCGCCGTCGCTGGCGCGAGGCCGGAGCTCGTCTCCATTTCGCAGGCCGACACTGCCGCCCCCACCTTTGCGCGGCCGCGCCGCTCGTTCAGCGGACGTCACACAGTCGTCGAATCCAATGGGGACATCTTCGTCAACGATCTAACGAGCGGCACGACCCGGCGCCTCACGCAGACGGTCGCCGCGGAAAGAAATCCGCAGTTCGGCTCCGGCGACCGCGAGATTTTCTTTGTTCGCGAGAACAATGTGTATGCGATGGACCTGGCGGGCGCCGGATTGCGTCAGCTGACCGATATCAGGCCCGGGCCGGAGCCAACCGATTCCGCGAAGCGGGCGGGA
>DATLXE010000338.1:0-6167 GCA_035575795.1 Gemmatimonadaceae bacterium | reverse complement strand
TTGGCGCCGAGGACGCCGATCTTTGCGCCGGGATAGAAGGAGAGCCAGATACCGCGCAGTATCTCCCGGGAGGGCGGGACGACTTTGCGCAGATCCTTCATTACATAGATGAATTGCGGAGGCATGGGACAAAATTAACCCGCCCGGGCGCCTGGACAGCCGAAATTTCCTATCTTTGTCGTCTCTTCCTCAAAGGACGCGATGCGCGTTTTCCTCCGCCGGCCCGGGTCACGATTGCTGCTACTTCCGCTCGGGGCTGTACTGCTCGGTATCTCGGGCGGAGCCCGGAAGCCGGAGCTCTCTGTGGTACGGGCTAACGAGAACCGGGACGCAGCCGGCCGAATGCGCGGAAATGTTCTGCGCCTCGATCTTGAGGTGCGAATGGCGCGCTGGTATCCCGAGGCTGACAACGGACCGTACACCGACGTCGCCGTCCTCGCGGAGAGAGGGCGTCGTCCGAGCATTCCCGGTCCGCTCATTCGGGTGAAAACCGGAACGATCATCGAAGCGACGCTGCGAAATGCGCTCACCGATTCAACTATAACATTCACCGGGCTGCAGACCCGGCCTGCAACGGTTTCGGACAGTGTGCGACTCGCGCCGGGCGAAATGCGTACCCTGCGCTTTGCTGCTGGAGAACCAGGGACGTATCTCTACAGGGCAACCCTCGGCAACTACCGCGCACCGGCGCCGCCCACCCGCCCGGATACGCGCGAGCGGGAACAGCTTGCCGGGGCATTCGTCGTCGATTCGGCGGGGCAGGTTCCGAACGATCGGGTATTCGTGATCAATATCTGGAGAGACCCACGTCACTCCACGGGTCACCAGAACGCGCTCACCATCAACGGAAAATCGTGGCCGTTTACCGAACGACTTGCCTCCGGTGTTGGTGACACCCTTCGCTGGCGCGTCATCAACGCCAGCGCCCGCGCACATCCGATGCACCTTCACGGCTTTTACTTCCGCGTTGAGGCTCGCGGCAATGTGCTGCGCGATTCGCTCTATACGGAACAGCAGCGACGGCTGGTCGTGACCGAGCCCATGCCCGCGGGGAGCACGATCTCGATGGCCTGGACCCCCGACCGGCCGGGGAATTGGCTCTTCCACTGCCACCTCTCCTTCCACGTCCTGCCTGAAGCGAGGTTCGACTCTCCTCCGGCACGGCACTCATCCAACTACGCGCACAACGCCGACAATCACATGGCGGGGTTGGTGATGGGGATCAGGGTCAAGCCTCCAAGAGGATGGCGCGCCCCAACGGAACGATCCTCGAGACAGTTGCGATTGTTCGTCCAGGAAGGGTGGAAGCGTGCGCGTGCTCCCCGGTCGATGGCGTTTGTGTTGCAGCGCGGGGAAAATCCGCCCGCCGCGGATTCGGTGGAATTGCCGAGTTCAACGCTCTTTCTTACTCGCGGCGAACTGACAGACATCACAGTGCTGAACAGACTTCCCGAGCCGACCGGAGTTCACTGGCACGGAATCGAGCTGGAGAGCTACTCGGACGGCGTCGTGGGGTGGAGTGGCATCGGTAAACGGATTGCCCCGCTCATCGCCCCGCGTGATTCTTTCACGGCGCGTTTGACCCTCCCCCGTTCTGGCACGTTCATCTACCACACGCATCTCAACGACCTCGAGCAGTTGACCTCGGGACTATACGGCGCGCTCGTGGTGCTCGATCCGGGGACGCGGTTCGATCCGCTCACCGATCATCTCTACGTTGCCGGATGGGACGGAGAGGAAAGAAGTACCCCACAGATGTTTGTAAATGGCGATTCCATTCTCAGGCCGCTGGCAATCGAGGCAGGAAAGAACCATCGATTCAGGTTCATCAATATCGGCGTCGCAGGGACGGTGCGCTTCTCCATTCTCCGTGACAGCTCTGTCGTTCAATGGAAGCCGCTTGCGAAGGACGGTGCGGACCTGCCATTGCCGCAAACCGTCACTCGTCGCGCGACACAGAACGTGGTCGTCGGAGAAACTTTCGATTTCCAGCTCACGGATCTACAGCCGGGGAGCTACGAGCTGGTCATCGAATCGGTCATCGCAGCGAAGATTACATCACGGCTGCGACAGCGCATCGATGCGCGCTGAATTTTCCCGGGCGGACGAATAGTCATGAGTGCCGATCTGCGCGAACGCTTGCAGAAAATCGTCGGCCCGGGTTGCGTCATCGAGCGCGAGCTCGGCGGGGGTGGAATGTCTCGTGTGTTCGTCGCGCACGACACGAGCCTCGACCGGAAGATCGTCATCAAGGTGCTGTTGCCCGACCTGACGGAAGCCGTCAGCGCCGAACGGTTCAAGCGGGAGATTCAGATTGCTGCGCGGCTTCAACATCCCCACATCGTTCCTGTGCTCACCGCCGGGAGCGCAGGCGATGTGCTCTACTACACGATGCCCTTCGTCGATGGAGAGTCACTTCGAGGGCGGATCTCTCGTGAGGGAGCCTGTTCGGCTGGTGTCACCTGCACCATCCTGCGGGACTCGATCCGCGCTCTCTCTTACGCGCACCGGCATGGAGTTGTTCACCGGGACATCAAGCCCGAAAACATTCTCATCAACGACGACAACGCGCTGATCGCGGATTTCGGAGTCGCGAAGGCTGTCAGCGCAGCGGCAGGTCTCAGCCAGGGGCTGACGACGGCCGGCATTTCAGTGGGCACGCCGGCGTATATGTCACCGGAGCAGTGTGCCGGCGACCCCGCAATCGACCACCGCGCCGACATCTATTCGCTCGGCGTCGTTGCGTATGAAATGGTTGCCGGTTCACATCCGTTCTCCGGCCGGACTCCGCAACAGATGATGGCCGCTCACGTCATCGAATCTCCGCCACCACTCAAGGCAAGGACTGCGGATTTTCCGCTGGAGCTCACACGGCTGATCATGCGCTGTCTGGAAAAGGATCCTGCAAGGCGTCCGCAGTCCGCGGACGACATGCTGCATCAGCTCGACAGCGCAGTCACTCCGCTCGGCGCAGTTCCTTCAACGCCTGAAGCGCGCCGCCGCTCGCGATGGAAGCTTGCCGGTGCGCTCGCGGCTGGCGCCATATTGCTGCTTGTCGGTGGCGGATTGGCCTTCGCTCCTCGCGATCAGGTCGAGACGGCTTTGGCGCTGATGCGGAGGAAGGAAGCGCTGCTGCACCCGAATCGCATCATCGTGGTTCCGTTCGAGAACGAGACAGGGGATCCGCGGCTGGCGTCGCTTGGACAGATGGCAGCGGACTGGCTCGCTCAGGGGCTCACCAGTGTCGGAGGCGTCGAGATCGTCGATGCGCGCACCGCGCTGGTCACCGGCGACGTGGTCGATAAAATCCCGTGGCCTTTCAAATCAAGGAATCGCAGTCGCGCGGTTGCGGAGGAAACGGGCGCTGGTATCGTGCTTTCGGGGCGGATATACCGTGACGGAGATACGCTCCGGATTCAGGCCAAGATGAACGACGCCGCGACCGGGAAACTGTTGCGCGCGCTGACAACCGTCAGCGGGCCGGCCGACGCACCCACGAAGGTGCTGGATCTGCTTAACAGGCGCGCGGTGGCCAATGTCGCCCAGGCCATGGATACCGTTGCTACCTCCCTCGGCACCTTTTCCGAGCCGCCGTCGCTCGAGGCGTACGAGGCGACCCATAAGGGGATCGAAGCGTATTTCCGCGGCGATACCATCGGCTACGCCCACCTGGCGCGCGCGATGGCCCTCGACTCCACTTACCCCACCCCGGTGGTGCTGCTCGCATTCAGCCGCATCTACCGCGGCCACTACGAGGCCGCTGACTCGCTGATTGCGCGCGCGGAGAAGCTTCGTGAGCGAATGGCGCCCGCCGACAGAGCGATGCTCGATCACCTCGATGCACTGCTCCGCGCCGATGAAGACGCAGCGCTGCGAACGGCGGAGGCGTTCCGCCGTGCTACTCCCGGGTCAGCGGAGAGTCCGTTGCTGGCGGCCAGTACGGCGAGTTCCACCGGTAAGCCGCGGCGTGTGCTGGCTATTCTGGAGCAGGTCGATCCCGATCGCGGTCTCAATCTCGCCGGTGCCTTCTACTGGAATTACAAGGCCGGCGCACTTGTGGACCTCGGCAGGTACGACGAGGGCCTGGAAATAGCCGAGAAAGGATTGCGACGTTTTCCCGACGAAGTGTCCCTCATCTTCATAAAGGGTGAGGCGTTGGTCGCGAAGGGACGGCTGGGAGAGCTTGATGACCTGATCGAGAGCGCACCCGCCTCCCGGACAGTATTGAAGGCACGGCTGGCGATCTTTCTTGCGACGGTCCTGAACTCCAGGGGGCGGAGCGTCGAGGCAGCCCAGCTGGCGGGCAGATGGCAGTCTCGACTCGGGCCCTCGCTTAAAGCATCACCGCGATTGAAGATGGCGCGAATCGGCCTGCTCGTTGCCGGACAGCGGTGGACTGAAGCGCAAGCCGCTATCGCCGAGCTCAGCTCCCGTCAGGACCGGGACAAACACCTGCAGAGAGATCTTCTCAATTATGCGGGCGTCGTCGCTGTGCATGTGGGTGACACCGCACTGGCGAAACAGATCGAGCTGCGCGTCGTTCCCACCGGACGCCACGACCGCGGCCACGCGAAGGTGACACGCGCACGCATCGCCGCCCACCTTGGAGAGCGGGAGCGCGCGGTGGAACTTCTCCAGCAGGCGAGGGCGGAAGGGTTGGGCCTGGTCAGTCCCGGAAACCCCTTTCAATACGACCATCTCCTGCTGCCGCTGCACGGGTTTGCTCCCTTCAGTGCCTTGCTGAAAGTGGATGGCTGAGCCGCGTGAAAGCTGCGTCAAAGCCGCGGAACACTGCTAGCTGCGCGGCGGCGGCGGTTGACTCGACGGCGGCACCATTCCTCTGATGCGCAGATAGGTCACGAGGTTTCCGTAGTGCTCGGCGTTGTGCGTTGTGTTGAGCGTCAGTGCCGCAAGGCGGGTGGTCTTGCTGCCGAACAGAGTGATCTCTCCCGCGCTCAATGCATCCGTCTGCGCGTATGCGCGCGCGCAGTACTCCGTCGATGCGCGCAGCGCCACGATCAGCCCGGCCTTCGTCGTCACGCTCTTCTCGATCTCGTCTTCGGCGCGGCCCTGGACACCCATTGCGCTCGCACAAATGAGATTCTGCGCGCCGGCAAGATGGCCGATGAGCTGGCCAAAGGTTCTCACATCGTGCGTCGGTCTGAATGCGTAGTCCTTCTCCGGCATCTGCTCGGCGGCTTGCGTGATGTAGGCGGTCACCTGCTGCCATGCGTTGCGGGACGTGCCGACCGCCATGTCCGATGCGGCGCGCGCCTGCTGTGCTGATGCCTGAGCTGCGCACAACAGTGAAAGGACGGGTACGAGATATTTCATCGGGCCTCCGAGTGAATTCGTTTATTTCGCAGGGCTGGAATGTCGGCACGTTGCGCCCACGCCGCCAGTCGCCGTCGCAGCGTCCCATGACGGACTGTACATTATCGCCCATTACGACGAGCGGGCGCCGCACGTGCGCGACGGTCCCGCGCGCGCCAATCACCAACAGGTGAGACTGGAATGACTGCTCCCGCCAAGGATTATCCCGACCGAGTCGGATTCCAGCCTGACGGCCCGGTGCCGTTCACGCCGTACATAGCGGCGGATACGATCCTCCCCGAGCTCACCGTCCGCACGATTCTCGTCGGGGCGATTCTCGGACTCATCTTCGGCGCTTCATCGCTGTACCTCGTACTCAAGGTCGGGCTCACCGTCAGCGCGTCCATTCCCGTTGCGGTGATCTCGATCACGCTGTTCCGGCTGTTCCGAAAGTTCGGCGCGCGCGACGCCACGATTCATGAGCACAACATCGTGCAGACCGCGGGCTCGGCTGGTGAATCGATCGCTTTCGGTGTCGGCGTCACGATGCCCGCCATCCTCATTCTCGGCTTCGACCTCGAGATCACGCGCGTGATGCTCGTCGCGGTGCTGGGCGGCTTGCTCGGCATCCTGATGATGATTCCGCTCCGCCGCGCGCTCATCGTCGCCCAGCACGGGATTCTCAACTATCCGGAAGGCACGGCGTGCGCGGAGGTGCTCAAGGCCGGTGCGTCGCCCGAGTCGCGGGCGGCCGCGTCCGCCGCGGCAAGGCGCGAGCAGGAGAAGCTCGGTGCCGGGACCAGCGCGCGCACCATCTTCACCGGCTTCGGTATCGCCCTCGCATACAAGACGGC
>DATLXE010000337.1:0-47771 GCA_035575795.1 Gemmatimonadaceae bacterium | reverse complement strand
AATCACGCAGGCCGATGTGCGTCGTGTCGCCCAGCAGTACATCGCTCCAGGGACTCTTGCCGTAGTGATCGTAGGCGACAGGAAGAGCATCGAGCAGGGGCTCAAGGCTGGAAACTTCGGTCCGATCGTGCTGCGCAACATCTCGGGGCAGCCAGTACCGTAGCTGAGGGATATGCTCGTTTCCGCGGTTTTGCGGAGTAAAGCGCTGTCTCGCTCTCTGGCTAACTGGAGGACCGAAGCAGGGAGCTCCAAGCTGACAAACGCTTGAGCTCTTTAGCTTTCATACTGGCGAACCAGTGAAAAACTTTTAGTGGGGAGGAACTGCGACCGACCTAAACCAGTTTCTCCCTGGAAGGGATATGGGACGGCATCACACTCCGAGAAGCCGGGGCTTTTTCCGCCAGTATGAAAGCTTAACAGCCCTCCAGCTGACAAGCTTGAAGCTCCCTGCTTCGGTCCTCCAGTTAGCCAGAGAGCGAGACAGCCCTTACTCCGAGAATCTGAGGGCGGCGCGCACCCAGCTCCAGTAAGCATCCCCACCGACCTGGGAAAGATCGTTGTGCCCCGCACCCTCGACGATCAGAAGATTGCCCTTGTTCTTCGCGGCGTCGAACACCTCGCGTCCCAGCCTAACCGGAACGATGCGGTCTCTCGTGCCGTGTATGACGAAGACCGGCGTGTCCAGCTTCGATACAGCCGTGCGCGTGTCGAAGTGAATTCGCGTCACGGCGTTCCAGGCTAGCTCGGTGGGTCGCGAAACTATCACCCGGGCCATCGCGCGCGCCGAACTGAAGGGAGACTGGAGCAGCAGCACGCGTGGCGGGTGCCGCTCCGCCAGCTCGGTGGCCACGCCGCTACCGAGGGAGTGTCCGAATAGCGCGATCGCCTGAGGGTTGGCACCAAGGGATGAGACCGCGTGGATGTACGCGGCTTCCGAATCGAGCCTCGTACTGGCGTAGCTCGGCGTTCCTCCAAGCGAGAGATAACCCCGGTACTCAGCAAGAAAAACGGCGTAACCGGTTTGTCGGACAACTTCCGCGGCCCAGTCTCGCTGCCATACTGAAAGGTCAGCGTTGCCGTGGAAGCAGATCAGCAGACCTGGTGAGCTGCGCGGATCGCCAACGACATAACCGGCGAGCTTCTGTCCATCGGACGCTGAGTACTCGACCCGCCCCTCGACGTTCGCATCCCCGGTGAATGGCGGCGGCTGGAAAAGAATCTTCTCCTGGCCCCACCAGAGAAGTCCCATGAACGCCGCAACAAACGCGACAATGGCGACCGCGGCGGTCACGACCCAGCGCACGGGGGGTTCCAGCACCAATGCATGGCGGGCAATTTACGACAATGAGAATTCCGATAGAAACCTTCCACCTCGACAACGGCCTGCTCGTCACGCTATCGGAAGACAGGACGGCACCCATCGTCGCCGTGAACCTCTGGTACCACGTTGGTTCCGCGAACGAGCGCCCTGGACGAACGGGCTTTGCCCACCTGTTCGAGCACATGCTCTTTCAGGGATCGGCAAACGTGACTGCAAACGAGCACATGGAGTTGATCCAGCGGGCGGGCGGCACGATGAATGGCTCGACATGGCTCGAGCGAACGAACTACTACGAGACTCTGCCGTCGAACCAGCTTGCGTTAGCGCTCTGGCTCGAGGCCGACCGCATGGGCCGGCTGCTTCCTGCGATGACCCAGGAGAAGCTCGACACCCAGCGCGATGTGGTGAAGAACGAGCGGCGCTGGTCGGTGGACAACCAGCCCTACGGGACGATGCTGGAGAAGCTCCAGGAGCTCGTCTTCCCGGCCGATCATCCATTCCAGCATTCGCTCATCGGGTCGATGGAAGATCTCTCGGCGGCGTCGCTCGATGATGTCGCGGGATTCTTCGCCACCTACTACACGCCGGACAACGCCGTACTCTCGATTGCTGGCGACGTCGACAGGGCTGAAGCGCGCCGCCTGGTCGAGGGATACTTCGGTTCGATACCGCGAGGAAAGGGAAAACCCCCACTCGCTCCGATGGCGCTGGCCCCTGTATTCGGCGCGCGCAGGCGCGACGTCGTCGAGGACGAAGTCAGTCTCCCGCGCATCTTCCTCACGTTCAGGTCGCCCGTCTTCGGCAGCGATGCGTACTACGCGGCCAGCGTGTGCAGCGCGATACTCGGCATGCGGCGCGGGAGCCGCCTGCATCGGTCGTTGATACGAGAGCGGCAGGTCGCCGCTGATGCAGCGGCATTCACATTTGACCTCGCCAAGGGAACTGATCTTTTCGTCGTGGACGTGACGGCGCGCCCGGAAACCGGTGTCACCCGGCTCGAAGACGAGGTTGAGCGCGAGATCGACGAGCTTTACCGCGACGGAGTCTCGGAGCTCGAGGTGAAACGCGCGCTCGCCCTCATTGAAACGGATCTCGTGAACGCGTTGCAGTCATCGGGCGAGAGAGCCGACCGATTGTCGATGTTCGCGACGTTCTTCCGCGAGCCAGAGCTCGTCAACGTCCAGGCAGATCATTACCACGCCGTCACATCGCACCGCGTGAACGACTTCATCGCCGAGCGGATGGGAGAAGACAATCGCGCGACGCTGCTGTACGTGCCACGCGCGGGTCAAGGCACCGAAGGCGTTCTCGTCGAAGCGGCGAGTGAGGCATGATGGATGTCATCACGAAGCCGGCCCCGGGGCCGAGCAGGGAATACCATTTCCCTTCGTTTGATGAAGAGACTCTTCCTGGTGGGACGCGTCTCGTCGTTGCTGCCGCGCCGAAGCTGCCGATCGTAACAATCCTCGTAGTGTTCGACGCCGGCGCGGTAGAAGATCCCGCCGGAAAAGAAGGAATCGCCCAGCTCACCGCGCGCGCGTTGAGCGAGGGTACATCGAAATGGGATGGTGCCGAGCTCGCGGAAAAGTTCGAGCAGATGGGAACTTCGCTGGATACGGGCGCGGATTGGGACAGCGCCATTGCGAGACTAACCGTCCTCCCGGGAAATCTTGCCGCTGCGCTCACACTTCTCGGAGAGGTGCTGGCCGATCCTGCTTTCCCCGAGCGCGAGGTCGAGCGCCTCAAGGCCGAGCGTATCGCCGAGCTGCTGCAGCTCGAGACTGAACCGCGCGGCTTGGCCGACGAGAGATTCCCGGCATTCCTGTACAAGGAAGGCTCTCGCTACGCGCGGTCGCAGGGAGGAAGCGCCGAGTCGGTGCGCTCCCTCACCAGGAGCGAGATCGATGCATTCCATCGTTCCCACTATACCGCGAGCAGAACAACGGTGATCGTTGCCGGAGACGTGAAAAAGGCGGATGTACGAGCCCTCGTTGCTCCGTTAGCAGCAGCGCTTCCGCGCGCAAGCGTCGCACGGCTGGACGCGGCCGATATTCCCGCACCGGCTGGTCGCGCCATTCATCTGATCACGAAAGACGGCGCGCCCCAGTCCGAGATTCGCGTCGGGCACGCGGGCCTTCCGCGCAAGCATCCGGATTTCTTTTCCGTCCTGGTGATGAACGCGATACTCGGCGGACTGTTCGGGTCGCGCATCAACCTCAACCTGCGCGAGAAGCACGGATATACGTATGGTGCTTCATCGTCGTATGACTGGCGCCGCGGTGCCGGACCGTTCGAGATATCGACCGCCGTGCAGAGCGATGTCACTGCCGCTGCACTGCGGGAAATATTCGCCGAGGTTGAGCGCATGCGCTCGGAAGAGGTGACACCGGAGGAGCTCTCGCTGGCCACGAGCTACCTCGAAGGGGTGTTTCCGATCCGTTTCGAGACCACCTCGGCGATTGCTTCAGCGCTTGCCAACCTGATCATCTACGATTTACCACGCAGCTACTACGACGAGTACAGAAAGGAGATTTCGCGTGTCACCGCGGCGACAGTTCTGAAAGCGGCTCGGGATCACATTCATCCCGAAGAGCTGCAGACAGTGATCGTCGGCGACACCGACCAGATCAGGGAGGGGCTCACGTCGGTCGGTGCCGGCAACGTCTCTGTCGCTCCGGCGAAATAGTGAGCGTGGCGCGCGAGGAACAATCGGACGTGGAAGTCGGGCGGGTGAAAACCCGGCGCGCGTACACCGGGCGCATCATCTCGCTCGACGTCGACACCGTTCGATTCCCCGACGGGTCGGTCGGCGAGCTCGAGATGATACGACACCCCGGCGCCAGCGCGGTGGTTCCATTCCTGAGCGATCCGGCGGGTGACGATCCGCAAATTCTGCTCATCCGTCAGTATCGGTACGCTGCCGAGGACTATCTCTACGAAATCCCGGCCGGGCGTCTCGACGATGGCGAGGACCCCATCCAGTGTGCCGCGCGGGAGCTGAAGGAAGAAACCGGGTGCTCGGCTGCTCACTTCGAGCACATGTTCACGATGTACACGACTCCGGGCTTCACCGACGAAAAAATCCATCTCTTTCTGGCGGCGGGGCTCAAGCGCGGTGAGGCGGCCCGCGAGTCGGACGAATTCCTCACACTCACCCCCGTTCCGTTATCGAAGGCACTGGAGATGGTTGAGGCCGGAGAGATCCAGGACGCCAAGACAGCCCTGGGGCTCCTCTACGCTGCGGGATTTCGAGCCGGGCGTTAACCCTTTCGGGGCTTTCGGCGTCTAATCTCCACGACGCCTGACGTGTCATGTAAAAAGGACACAGAGCTGGAATCAGGACAAGCTCAAGCGTAGCCTGATTTCCGTAAGCCCTTACAGCATAACGACATACATCTGTTTCCAACTCGGCATGTCCTGTGCGTACTAGAGGTAATGCGAAAGTTCCACCTGCACCGGTTTGGGTGCAGACGTCTACACTCAGAGGAGCTTCAATGTCTGACCAGGCTCGTAAGCAAATGATTCCGGTGATTCTGCCTTCCGTCAGGGAGAGGTTGCAGGCGCTGGACGATTCCGGGGTTGTGACGGCCTTTCTGGGTGGAGAAGAGCGCGCCTTTGCTGAGCTCGTCACCCGCTACCAGACGAGACTTCTCAACTTCGTGTACCGCACCATCGGCGATCGTGAGAAGGCGGAAGACCTGGTACAGGAAGTCTTTATCCGCGTCTATCGCCACCTTCATCGTTTCGACAGATCCAAAAAGTTCTCGACCTGGGTCTATACGATTGCGTCGAACCTGGCGAAGAACGAACTGAGAAACCGCTCGCGCAACCCGCTGGTCTTGTTCCAGCAGGTGCAGAAGAACTGGGAGGATGAGGATCGTCCGCTCCAGTTCGAGGACCCGACTTCGCGCCCGGACGACATGTACCGCAAGCGGCACCTGCGGGAAATCGTTGAGGAGACCGTCGCCAAGCTTCCGGAGCACCACCGGCACGTGTTCGTCCTCCGGGAACTCGAGGGCAAGTCGTACGAGGAGATCGCCGAGATCACCGAGTGCAACCTCGGTACGGTGAAATCCCGCCTTAACCGGGCGAGGAACTCATTCGCGGAGATCATTGCACCGTTCGTAGATTAAGGCTGGCGGTCCGGGAACCAGAGGCAACCTCTTGGGTACCTCTACCCGGACCCTCAACCCCCCTCCATGGACTGTCGCGATTTTCGTGAGAAGCACGTTGCTTTCGTAGACGATACCCTTGCCGGTATCGAGCTCGTCGGCATGCAGTGCCATATCGCTGAATGCGAGTGTTGCGCGAGCCAGGATGCAAAGGTTCGCCGCGCTCTTCTCCTTTTCAGGAATCTCCCCTCGATCGAGCTTTCGCCCGGATTCGCGGCTCGTCTCGACGCCCGCCTGGAGGAAACCCGCCGGAGCGATCTCGCCGCCCTGCCTGCGCAGGGATTCCGGCGCGGCGCCATTGGCGCAGCGATCGTCAGCGCCGTGATGATCGGCTACATCGGAACCGGTCTTTATGATGCCGATCGCATGAGCCCCGTCCTGATGGCTCCCGTTGTCGCGACCACCCCAGACTACGATCTGACGCCGATCACGACACCGACTCCGGCAATCGTGGCCTCGGTATCCGCGGGCTTTGCCATCTGGCCCGCGGCGCTCTTTGCCGAGCAGGCGCCGGTGCATTTCGCGCATTCGCGACCGGAGCCCTTCAACTACACCCGGTAGCACGCTCGGCCACCCCGGCAGAGTCTATATTACCGAGGATGTCCGCGTCCTCCCTGAAAACTCTGCGTGATGCCGTCAAGCGCGGCTCCTTCGATGCGGCGTACTACATCTCGGGTGAGGACGAATTTCAGAAGGAAGACGCCGTTCGGCAGCTGGTGAACGGCGCCCTGGATCCCCAGACAAGAGACTTCAACTTCGACACTCGGCGGGCGGCCGACCTCGATGCCGAATCGCTGAGCGTGCTGTTGAGCACGCCGCCGATGATGGCGGATAGGCGGGTTCTGGTGGTGCGTGACGCCGGCGGGCTCAGGAAGGATGCGCGGAAGGCACTCGATGCATACCTGAAGAAGCCGGCCGGAGATCTCCTTCTCATTCTCACAGCCGCGCCCGCAGCCAAGACCGATACGATCCTTTCCGGCTCCACCACCCAGCTCAACTTCGAGCCGTTGACGGGTGACCGCATTCCCAAGTGGATCGCGCACCAGGCGAAGAAGGAAGCGGGCGTCGGAATTACGAGCGACGCGGTCGACCTTCTGCAGGCGGCTGTCGGCAGCGACCTGCACCAGCTTGCGGCCGAACTCGACAAGCTGGCCAGCTACACCCTTGGCGCCGACATTGACGAAGAGGCCGTTACTGCCGTTGTCGGAGTACGGCGCGGCGAAACACAAGCCGACTTTCTCGATGCGGTCGCCGAGCGAAATGTGCCGCGGGCTCTCGAGCTCATCCCGCACATTCTCTCACAGCCGAAGACCACAGCGGTGTCGGTGGTCATGGCGCTCTCCACGCAAATGCTGGGAATCGCATGGGGACGCGCGAAGCTGGACGAGGGAATCTCCAGCGGAAGGCTGGCGCAGGAATATTTCGATCTCCTCAGGCAGACCGGTGCATTCACCGGACGCTCATGGGGGTCCGCGGCGAGCATCTGGGCGCGCGCAGCCGAACGGTGGAGCATTAGCGCACTCGAAGCAGCCCTCGATGCACTGCTCGACGCCGACATCGCGTTGAAGGAGAGCAAGGTATCATCCGAAGAACAGCTGCTTGCGACGGTGGTGCTTATCCTGTGTGCCGGGGAGGAGCGGAATCTTGCCGCTTAACTTTGGTAAGAGAGAGAGAATGTTGAGATTGTTCGTAATATCCGTACTGGCAGCCACCGTGGTGACAACGCTGTCCCACGCGCAGTCGCCCGCTTCTGCCGAGCCGGTATTCCTGAGGGCGCAGGAAATGGTGAGCGACGGTAACGCCGCCGCGGGGCGAGCCATCGTCGATTCGATCGTGAACGCAACGACGCTCACGTCGCCGCGCTACCCGGAAGCTCTTTTCTGGAGAGCGTCGCTGGCGGCAAATGCTTCCGATGCGGAGCGCGATTACAGACACATTGTGGTGGATTTCCCGCTCGCTCCCCGTGCCGAAGAAGCACTGCTCAGGCTCGCGCAGCTGCAGCTGTCCCGTGGCGACAGAGATGGCGCACTCGCGCATCTGCGTCGTATCGGAAGTGACTATCCCGGTGGCAGGGCGCAGGCGAGGGCCGGCTACTGGACGGCTCGCGTTCTATTTGAGAAGAACGACATCGTCGCCGGCTGTGTCGCGAACGCCCGTGCGCTCGTCCTCGCCAGCCCCGCCGAGATCGAGCTTCGCAATCAGATTCAATATCTCAATCAGCGGTGCCCGACCCAGGCGGTGACGACACTGCCGGCCGTTCAGCCTACGCTCAGACCGGCTCCAACCGCCAGCGATTCAAAGCCGACGGTCCTGCCTTCTCCCATCATTCCATCCGCGTCTCCGGGAAAGACTGCTCCCGCCGTGCCGCCGCCGGTCAGGGTCGAGACGCCGGTCGTGAAGGTCGAACAACCTGTTGCAAAGGTCGACAAACCTGCCCCGCCGCGGATCCCGGCCGAACGCCCCGCTGCGTCGACGAACGGCGGCTGGTCGGTGCAGGTGGCTGCGTACAACACGAGGGCGGAAGGTGAGAAGTTCGCGACCATTCTCGAAGCAAGAGGCTACGATGCAAGAGTGGATGGTACGGTCAAGCCGTTCCGGGTGAAGATTGGACGATATTCCACGGCCGCAGAAGCCAGTGCCGCGTTGGCGAAAATAAAGGCGAAGCGGATGGATGGCTTCGTAACGAGGGCGCAATAGCGGTGAGCCGCGTCGCATCAACGCCGTTGATGCAGCAGTACCGGGAGATCAAGTCGCGTCACCAGGACGCGATTCTGTTCTTCAGGATGGGAGAGTTCTACGAGATGTTTTACGAGGATGCCGAGGTCGCGTCGAGAGCACTCGGCCTCACTCTCACCTCGCGGAACAATGGCAGCGCGAGTGAGGTGCCGCTTGCCGGTGTCCCGGTAAAGGCGGCCGGTGATTACCTGCGCCGCCTCATCCAGCAGGGATTTCGTGTCTCGATCTGCGAGCAGACTGAAGATCCGAAGCTCGCGCGCGGAATAGTGAAGCGGGAAGTCGTCGAGACGGTTACTCCCGGCGCGGCTTTCTCGGATGACCTGCTCGACGGCGGCCGAAACAACTATTTGTGCGCGCTGAGCCGGCTTGCCGACAGTGTCGGAGCGGCGGCCGTGGATCTTTCAACGGGGGAGTTTCGGCTCACGGTCGCGCGCCTCATCGACGCGGACTCGGTGTTGTCACGACTCTCGCCCCGCGAGGTGATCATCGCGCGCGGCGGAACGCTGGACAACATCGTGAGAACGCCGGGCGCGGGCGAGGGACCGCTTCTCACCGAGCGTGAGCCGTGGGAGTTTGACTCGGGACTGGGAACAGATCTTCTCGCCGCGCGGTTCGGCGTGAGCTCGCTCGCCGCGTTCGGCATCGATGAGAGCGACAGCGTTGCGGTGGGCGCCGCCGGCGCTTTGCTGCGCTACCTGGATGAGCTCCAGCCAGCGGGTATTCCACATCTAGCGCGCCCGCGAATGGAGAGGCCGGGCGGCGTGATGCCGCTCGACGAGATGACGCGCCGGAACCTCGAGCTCGTCGAATCAATGCGCGGTGGCGAAGCATCGGGCACGCTTCTCGACGTGCTTGACAGAACGCTGACACCGATGGGCGCGCGGCGCCTCCGCGAATGGATACTTGCCCCGCTGGTCGACCTGACTGCGATCGAGCAAAGGCTCGACGCGGTGGAAGCCTTTGGCGACCCGCTCGTCCGTGAAGCGTTGCGGGAAGCACTCGACGGCGTTCGCGACATGGAAAGGCTGGCGGGAAAAACCGCTGCCGGACGGGCATCGCCGCGAGAGCTGCGCGCGCTCGGTGATTCACTTTACCGGCTGCCCGCAGTCGAGAAAGCGCTGGCGAAGGCGAAGGAAGCTGCCGTGGCAGGAGGTCTGGCGGCGCTCGATAGCTACAGCTCGCCGTGGGACGGGTGCGACGATCTCTGTGTCGAGGTGCGCCGGGTTCTCGTCGACCGCCCGCCGGTAATGATCGGCGATGAGGCGAGCATTTGTGCCGGCGTCGACTCTGCCCTCGACGAATGGCGTGCGCTGAGGGATGGCGGCAAGGATGCCATCGCGCGAATCCAGGCGGTGGAGCGGGAGCGCACCGGTATCGGCTCCCTCAAGGTCGGCTATAACCGGGTGTTCGGTTACTTCATCGAGATCTCGAACAGCAACTCACACCTGGTACCGGCCGACTATCAGCGGCGCCAGACACTTACGGGCGCCGAACGTTTCGTGACGCCCGCGCTGAAGGAATTCGAGGAGAGAGTACTCACCGCGGCGGAGCGAGTCGAGGCGCGGGAGCGGGAGCTGTTCGAGGCACTTCGGTGGAGAACAGGACGGGAGATCGCCAGACTGCAGGCAGTTGCGCGGATAGTTGCCGAGCTCGATGTGCTGGCCTCGCTCGCCGAGGTGGCGAGCCGGGAGGGATATGTGAGGCCGGCAGTGACGACTGGGTTCGATTTCGAGATTACCGCGGGCAGGCATCCCGTCGTGGAGCGGATGATGCCGCGCGAGAAATTCATCCCGAACGATGTGTCGCTGGCGCAACCGGCGCGGATGATCATCCTTACCGGACCGAACATGGCCGGCAAGTCCACGGTCCTCAGGCAGGTTGGACTCATCGTGCTGATGGCGCAGATGGGGAGCTTCGTGCCCGCATCGAGCGCGACGATCGGTATTGTCGACCGGCTCTTCACGCGCGTCGGCGCGAGCGACAACCTCGTGCGCGGCCAGTCCACCTTCATGGTTGAAATGTCGGAGACGAGTGCGATTCTCCACACTGCCACGGCGCGCAGCCTCGTGCTGCTCGACGAGATCGGACGCGGCACCTCGACGTACGACGGAATATCGATTGCCTGGTCGGTGAGCGAGCACCTTCACGATGTTGTCGGGTGCAAGACCATCTTCGCAACGCACTACCACGAGCTGACCCAGCTCAGCGAGCGTTTAGTAGCAGTTCGGAACTATAACGTGCAGGTGCGCGAGGCAGGCGACCGGGTGCTTTTCCTGCACAAGCTGCAGCCGGGCGGAGCTGACAGGTCATACGGCATCGAGGTCGGACGCCTCGCCGGTCTCCCGGCTTCGGTACTGGAACGGGCAAGGGAGCTGCTCCGGCACCTGGAAGCGGAACAAATCGTGCCTCGCACCGGTCGCACTGGCACGCGACAGATCCCCGTGGACCAGCTGCCGCTGTTCGCGATTGCGGAGCACCCGATCGTCGGTGAACTCAGAAAGGTGGAGCCAGATACCATGACACCAATGCAGGCACTCGCGCTTCTCGCGCGGATTGTCGACGACCTGAATGGCACGAAGGGAGAGAGGCGCGCATGAGTGCAACGCGACTGCTGGTGCTGGCGCTGGTCGCGCTGATCGCGGCGGCCTGCAAGAAAGGGGAAGGATCGAGTCTTCCCTTCCGGACTATCGGGAGGCAGCCGGACGTCGCGCCGGTGATGCTCAACCCGGTGCTCCCCTTTCGATACCCGCCGGCGCTCTACGCACAGAAGGTCCAGGGCAACGTCACGTTACGGATATATATCGACAACGCCGGACAGCTCGTTGATGACTCGACGCAGATTGCGGAAACCTCCGGCTTCAGCGCGCTCGATTCGGCGGCGATCAAGGGTTCGCGCGATCTGCAGTTCGAGCCGGCGAGAACGCGAGGTGCGGCGGTGCCCGTTTCGATCCTCCTGCCAGTCTTTTTCCGCCACCCCGACGCGCCTGCTCTTGCCGGTGATTCGGTCATCGCCCGTCCAGCGACTGACTCCGCTCCAAAGATTGTCCCGGTAGTGAAGCCGGCTGCCGTTTCGGACACCGCGAAAAAGGATACCGTAAAAAAGGACAGCGTCGCAATGAGCCCGATGCCTGCGGCGACGACGAAGAAGCCCACTGCTACGACGAGGAAACGGGCGACAACGGCGAAGAAGAAAACGCCGACCCGCCGGACCACACCCCGGCGCACGACTACCAGGCGCCCGACGACGCGCTAGATGACACCTGAAAGGAATCGCCGTCCCTACGACAGCGTACTCGAAACCGTCGGCTGGACGCCGTTGATACGACTCAACAACGTCACGCGCGGAATCAGGACGCCGGTTTACGCGAAAGCGGAGTTCTTCAATCCCGGTGGCTCGGTAAAGGACCGAATCGGTCTGCCGATCATCGAGCGCGCGGAAAGAGAGGGACGGCTCAAGCCCGGCGGCACGATCGTCGAGGGGACGAGCGGCAACACCGGCATCGGGCTCGCCATCGCCGCGGCGCTTCGCGGATACAAGTGCATCTTCACGATGCCTGACAAGATGTCCCAGGAAAAGGTGCGCCTGCTGCGGGCGTTCGGCGCGGAAGTGATCGTCACTCCGACGGCCGTTCCGCCGGATCATCCCGACAATTACGTAATGATGGCGAAGCGGATCGCGAGCGAAACGCCGAACGCGATTCACGCCGACCAGTTTTACAACGATGCAAATCCCGAAGCCCATTACGCGACCACGGGACCCGAGCTGTGGGAGCAGACCGAGGGCCGAATCACGCACTTCGTCGCCGCGGCGGGTACCGGCGGGACACTTACCGGCGCCGGACGCTACCTGAAGGAAAAGAACCCGAAGATCCGACTCATTGCCGGAGATCCGGCAGGTTCCATCCTCGCCGAATACTGGCGGAGCAAGGGCAAGAACAAGATCGAGGGAACGCCATACAAGATCGAAGGCATCGGACAGGACAAAGTGCCGGGCACGCTCGACATGAGCGTTGTCGACGAGTATCACACCGTGAGCGACAAGGATTCATTCGCGATGGCGAGACGGCTCACGCGCGAGGAGGGCCTGTTCGTGGGCGGCTCGTCGGGGCTCATCACCTCGATTGCGCTCAAGGTGGCGCGCGAAGCCGATGACCCGAAGGCCTGCGTCGTGACTTTCCTCTGCGATACCGGGGAGCGCTACCTGTCCAAGCTTTACAGCGACGAGTGGATGCGCGAGAACCAGATGCTCGACAGTCCCCGTGTCGCTCTCCACCAGGTGCTCGGCAGAAAGGATGGCGTTGCGCCGGCGGTCGTGAGCGTCGCGCCGGGCGCGACGGTGAGGCAGGCGATCGGCCTCATGAGTCTGCACGATGTATCACAGCTGCCGGTCATGGACGGGGCGAACTGCGTCGGCTCGGTGAGCGACTGGTCGCTCTCGCAGAAAAGCCTGGAGAATCCGAAGCTGCTCGACAGCACGGTCAGCGACATTATGGATTCGCCGTTCCCGATGGTGTCGTCCGACCAGCCTGTGGACAGCGTGGTGAAGCTGCTGTCGAAATCCAATCCAGCGGTGCTGGTGCAGGAACGGGGGCTGGTGCAGGGGATAGTCACCAGGTCGGATATGCTGCACTTCATGATGTCGCGATGAGGACCTGCACTGCAACTGCAGTAGCAGTCGAAATTATAATGGAGTAACACCTGATGAACATCACGGTCCTGATGGGCGGAACTTCCTCCGAACGTAATGTCTCGCTGGCATCCGGAATTCGCATCGTGCAGGCGCTTCGGTCGAAGGGCCACAAGGTGATCGCGCTCGATCCTGCGCGCGGACTGCTGAGCGAGGCCGAGGAGAAAAAGCTCGGCGAAGGAACAGTCGGCGTGGAGCCACCGTCGCTCGAGTCTCTCTCCAAAGTCGCAATGGGCGCGTTCCTGCCGAATCTGACGACGATGAAGGAGATCACCGGCGCCGATGTCGTGCTGCTCGCGCTGCACGGTGGGCAGGGAGAGGATGGCACGCTGCAGGCGTTGCTCGACATGGCGCGCGTCAAGTATTCGGGGAGCGGTCACCTGTCGAGCGCCCTTGCCATGGACAAGGACCTGTCGAAGAAGCTGTTTCGTGCCGCGAATGTAAAAACGGCGGATTGGCTGATGCAGCCGGCGACGGTCGAGCAGGTCGAGGAATACCTTGGACTCCCAGTCATTGTAAAGCCATCGAAGCAGGGATCGACGGTAGGGCTGACGCTCGTAAAGAAACGGGAGGATTTCGCGTCCGCCATCGAGGAGGCGCTCAAGTACGACGACGAGGTCATGATCGAGCGTTTCGTGCCGGGGCGCGAGTTCACGGTTGGAGTGCTGGGCGAGATCGCGTTCCCGGTGGGTGAGATCATCTCCAAGCACGAGATCTATGATTACGAGTGTAAATACACGCCGGGAATGGCGACCGAAGTTTTTCCGGCCGACCTTCCTGAAGATGTCGCGGTGCGGATGCAGGAGCAGGCACTCGCGGCGTTTCGGTCGCTCAAGCTCAAGGGTTGTGCGCGCATCGACTTCAGACTGACCACCGAGGGCAAGTTCTACTGCCTCGAGGCCAACACGTTGCCTGGAATGACAGAACTGAGTCTTGTTCCGCAGGGTGCCGCGGCGATGGGAATCGACTTTCCCGAGCTCTGCGAGCGGATCGCGAAGCTCGCCCTTGACTGAGGGGTTCCAGAGGAACACCGCGGCGCCGGATGGGTCTTAATAGATAGTCTTCCACGTCCCAGGTCAGCATGGCGAGCGAGCTTTCGGGCACCCAGGAAAACCCAAGAATGACCCCGGCGGTTCAGTGGCTTCTGGCCCTGAATATCGGCGTTGTTTTCCTGCAGCTCACGCTCTTTACGCCCGAGGTACTGTTCGGCGCCCTTGCCCTGGATCCCGGCGCTTTTCCGGGCCGGCTGTGGACCCTGGCAACCTACATGTTCGTGCACGCGGGGCTCTGGCACCTGTCGATGAACATGCTCACGTTGTGGATGTTCGGGCCGAGAGTGGAGAATGCGTGGAGCACGAGGAGCTTCACGAATTTCTACCTCTGGTGCGGTCTGGGCGGCGCGATCGCGCACCTGATGTTCGGCGGCGGAGCGGGGCTGGTCGGCGCCTCAGGTGCGGTAAGCGGCGTACTGCTCGCTTACGCGTTACGGTGGCCCGACGAGCAGGTTTTTCTTTTCGGCGTCATACCCATGAAGTCCCGGTGGCTCATCGTCTGGATGATCGTGATCAACCTCGCTATCGGCATGTCGGAATCGACGCGCATCGGGTGGGTCGCTCACCTTGGTGGCATCGCCTTCGGCTGGCTGTTCCTCCAGGCAAGCTCGCTCGGCGGACTGGCGCGCGTGCGCGGACTGGTGTCTCCGCTTCCGGAAGAGTCCGAGGAGATGCCGCGCGCTGTCCCGCGAGGAAGAGCGCCGGTCCGCGAGCGTCCGCGCGAAATGGATGAAGTCGTGGCACGGAGCAACGCCGTCGTGCTGCGGGAGACGAGGGCGGTGCAGCACCTTCCGCGAAAGGAGACGGCGAAGGAACACGCCGCCCGCGTGAATCTCGTGCTCGACAAAATTTCAAGGCAGGGGATCGCCAGCCTCACCAGCGATGAGTTGCGGCTGCTCGAGGACATGTCGAAGAAGCTGCGCGACCTCTGACCTGCGTTTGACCACGTCATTCTCATAGCCTGTTTCTTGCGTTTTGCGAAGTAGCTGTTCGAGACAATGGCGCTGATCCAGGAATGATGTACGACCTTGCGCACTTCGCACTAAGCGACATGACACGATGTGGGCGGGAGCTTCGAAAGCTTGGGGCCGACGCGTCCAGTCTCGAGCAAGTCGCGGATCGAACGGTACGCTTTCTTCACGACTCGTTGCGTGTCTCTGACGGATCCCGCGCATGCGGGCTCGTACGGTTTTTTCTCACGATGCCGTACTCGGATCTCGAGCCGGAGCAGCAACGATTCGTTCGCGGCCTCATCGGTGCTGAAGTGGCGCCTCCAACCATGAAGTGTCTCACGCTCATGGCCACCGTTGGTGAGATGCCCGCATGGAACTCGCGGCGGACGTCGTCAGGCCACGGCGCACTTCCACTCGCCAGCGCTGAGAGCGTTGCGCGCTCGCCGATGATCGCACAGCTCATCAGTCAACTCGGTGTCGAAGTTGCATCTTTGATCACGCCTGAAAAGAATTTCCTGGTCGATGCCGAGCAGCATTCGTTCAATGTGTTTCACGTCCCCGAAGCCAAGGGCAGTCCCTACATTCCCGCGCAGGATGAGTTCGTGACGCCGCATGGCATCCGCTCCGTGCTCGGATTCGGCGGGTTATTGCCCTCGGGCGAGCTGTTTGCGGCGGTTCTCTTCTCGAAGTGTCCAATCGGGCGCGAGACGGCCGATCGGTTCAAGCCTCTTGCCCTCAACGCCAAGGTGGCGATCCTGCCGTTTGTTGGCGGAAAAATCTTCGCTTGAGTGAGGTGAGGCGTGCCAAAGGACCGGGAGAACTCGAGCGCACCCTCGCTCAGGTGGCTGCGCTCGAACAGTTGCTCGATGTACATGAGGCGACCTCCCTCGAACAGGCGACGCGGCTGGAACAGTCATTACGTGAGAAAGAGGAACTCCTCGACCGCGAACGTGTCGCGCTCGAGCGCTACTATCTGGTCTCACGGGCGACGAACGATGTAATCTGGGACTGGGACATCCTGACTGATGAGTTGCTCTGGAACGACGCGATCTACACCGGTTTTCATTTTGCGCCGGGAGCGGTAGCGCACACGATCAAATTCTGGTACGACCACATCCACCCGGGTGACCAGGAACGCGTCGTGGCTGGAATTCACAAAGTGATCGATGACGGGGGTGACACCTGGTCGGACGAATATCAGTTCCAACTGGGCACCGGCGAGTACGCGACGGTTTTCGACCGCGGCCACGTTGCGCGCGACGAGCAGGGCAAGGCCCTCCGGATGCTCGGCGCAATGATCGACCTGACCGACCGCAAGCGGGCCGAAGAAGCGCTGCAGTCGGCGAACGAGGAGCTTGAGGCGCAGTCGGAGGAGCTGCAGGTGATCAACGAGGAGCTGGAGCAGCAGGCGGACGAGTTGGTACGGCAGATCGGTGTCGCGGAAACAGCAACTCAGGCAATGGAAGCGGCGCGAACCGATGCGGAGCGCGCGCGTGGTGCCGCTGAGGAGGCGAATCGTTCCAAGAGCGAGTTCCTTGCCTCCATGAGCCACGAGCTGCGAACGCCCCTCAACGCAATCGGGGGGTACGTGCAGCTCATCGAGCTCGGTGTGCACGGGCCCGTCACACCACCGCAACTCGAGGCTCTCGAACGCGTTCGGCGAAATCAGCAGCACCTGCTTTCACTGATCAACGATGTGCTCAACTTCGCGAAGATCGAAGCTGGGCGCGTCGAGTACAAGTCCGACAAACTGCGGCTCACGGATGTCGTGGCGGATGTGGCGCCGATGATCGAGCCCCAGTTCACGGCAAAGGGGCTGACATTCGAAACGAGCATCGCACCTGAAATCACGGTTTGCGCGGATGGTGACAAGCTTCGGCAGGTCATGCTCAACCTTCTCTCGAATGCGGTCAAGTTCACCGAGAGCGGCGGTCGGGTGAGCGTGGATGCCACCACGGAGATTGGGCCGGCGCGGACGGTTGCCCTGCTTCGTGTCTCGGATACCGGCTGCGGCATTCCTCCCGACAAACAGGAATCGGTCTTCGATCCTTTCGTGCAGGTTCACCGCGATCTGACGCGCCCACACGAAGGAGCGGGACTGGGTCTCGCAATCAGCCGTGACCTCGCACGCGGCATGGGTGGCGATATCTCCCTGCGCAGTACTGAGGGCGAGGGCTCGACGTTCATCCTGACGCTGCCCACGGCCTGAGCCCACTGGTTGCACGCTCGCTGACGCCTGGCGCATTGATCCACGCCCTCGCGCGGTGCATCGTTCGGGATGCCCAGGCCAGAGCTCCTCGAGACGTTCGACAATCCGTACGCAGACCGTGACTACGAGATCCACATGGACTGCACGGAGTTCACTTCCCTCTGCCCGTTGGGCGGGATCGAGAGCGATGCGGAAGAGCTGGCGCTGCTCAAGGGTGGAGCGCCGGACTTCGGGATCATCCGCATTACCTACGTGCCGGGCAAGCGCTGCATCGAGCTGAAAAGTCTCAAGCTCTATCTGTGGAGCTTCCGCAACGACGGAATCTTTTACGAGCGCGCGGTCAACCGTATCCTCGATGACCTAGTGAAGAGCGCCAAGCCGAAGTGGCTGCGCGTCGTGGGAGACTTTAACGTGCGCGGAGGAGTGAAGTCGGTCATTACCGCCATGCACGGCAAGGAGCCGAAGCGTTGATTAGACCGGCGCGTTTGAGTTAATTGTCCAGTTCTGCAGGTGTAGTGGCGGCTAGGTAGCTCAGTTGGTAGAGCAGCGGACTGAAAATCCGCGTGTCGGGGGTTCAATTCCCTCCCTAGCCACTTGACCGGGATAAAGACTCAGCATCAACGCTCGAACGGCATCGCTCCGTTGAGCCGCGTCGACGGAAGTACCGCGTTACCAACCCGGATCCGGGGGCGAATCCGGCCTTTTCGTGCCGGCGGCAGCTGCGTCCTCCACGCGACGTGAAGGAAGAGAGAAGGCGAACACGCTACCGCCTTCTTCAGGAAACTCGGCCCAGGCCTTTCCCCCCAGGGCCGCAATGGTTTCTCGCACGAGACTCAGTCCAAGTCCGCTTCCCTCGACCCCGGTGATGGTTTCGCCGTGCGCGCGGTAGAACTGCTCAAAGAGCCGCTCCCGCGCAGCCAGGGGAATACCGAGGCCGTTGTCGCGGACCCGGACAATCAGTTCACCGGAATGCGGTGGAGGTCCGCCGAAACTCAGCTCGCCGCTCACTTCAACCCATCGTTCGAGCTTGGCCGGATCCGAGTACTTGATTGCATTCGAAATGTAGTTCGCCAGGGAAAGTTCAACGGTTGCCGCATCCACCTCGACTGCTGGCAGATCTTCAGCGATCCGGACAGTAACGTTCCGAGCCCGCGCTGCATCACGGAGCTGGCGCGCCGATTCGGCAGCCGCCTGCGGAAGCAGCACGTTCCGGTTCTGGCGCGCTTCGCTCTCGACCCGCGAAAGGGCTTCAAGATTCTCGATAACATGCTGAAGCCCTGTGGCATTCTCAAGCACGATGCTGTGAAACCGCTCTCGCTCCTCCGGTTTCAGCCAGGTCTCGGGTAACAGGCTTGCTGCTCCCCGGATCGCGCCAACGCGATTCTTGAGCTCGTGCGAGACCATTCGGTTGAATCGCCGAAGGCGATTCTCCCGCTCCTTGACCTGCTCGTTCGACAAACGAAGAAAATGCGTCATCGTCGCCTGCCGGATCTGCTCGGTGGCGTGCGAGATGCGCCGCCAGGACTCGAACAATTCCTGGGGCGGGACCGTCGTACCAAGGTCCTCGATCATGTCTCCGAGGAAAGACACAATGATCGACCCGAGAATCTCATGCTCCTTCAGGATCTCATAGGCGTCGAATCCCTGGGCGTGCCGAAGCGCTCCCAGTTCCATCGCCTTGGCGACGACAGGAATGTCCGCATCGAGGTCCTTTGCCGGGCCTTCGAGGTATGCCGCAATTCCATCGATCAGCAACGGCACATGATTCAACAGATCGTCTGTCGGGAAGACGCGGTTAGGGTTGAGCGCTACGCGAGCCGAGATGCGATCGAGCCATCTGCGAACCAGATCGTTCCGCGCGGCGCGCAACCGTTCGGCAATGAGCGATGCGAGAGGGGAAGCTGCGGGGGTGATCGTCTCGGATGGGGACGAGGAGGTCATATTCGGTTCGGGGGAACGAAAAGCAGCAAGTACCTCACTTCTTCCTCAACAATACCCAATCAGAAAGTTATATGTCGGTTCGGCCTGGGCGGTGACAGGCAACCTGCCCAGCTTCGAGCGCCTCAACGCCCTTTTGCAAGGCACCTGGGGGCAGGGCGCGGATAGCGTGTTTCTTGCACCTTGCAGGGACGTGACTTCTGTCGCGTTGACCCTTCAAGGCTGCGCGGAGGGGCCTTTTTTAACGTCCCTTACCTTTCCACCACATACGCGAAACTGGATTGCCCGGTCGATCTGCGCACCGACATAGATGAATAATTCCCCGGAGCCCGAAGGGAAGAAAAGGCCCCCCGCGGAACAAAATGCCGGACTCGCGCACGCGCTCGAGGTCGAACGCGCGCGTCTGGGTGAAGTTTTTCGGCAGGCTCCGTCCTTCATGGCCGTGCTTCGCGGACCGGAGCATGTATTCGAGCACGCAAACGACGCATACATCGAGCTTATCGGCAGACGCGATCTGATCGGTAAGACACTCGCCGTTGCGCTACCGGAGGTGTTGGGCCAGGGGTTTGTCGAGCTGCTTGATGACGTTCTGGCGACAGGCACGCCATTCGTCGGCAGAGAAACGCCGGCCATGCTTGCCCGCGGTCCGGGAGGCTCCATGGAGCAGGCGTTTGTCGATTTCATCTTTCAGCCATTCGTGGAGCCCGACGGCACGCGCACCGGTGTTGTTGTCCACGGCTCGGAGGTTACCGAGCGGGTTCTCGCGAGACGAACGCTCGAGGAGCTGCTCGCCGAAGCCGACGACGCCAACGCACGCCTCGAGGAGCAGCAGGCGGAGCTGGAGATTTCGAACCAGCAGCTGCAGGACCAGACGGCGGAGCTGGAGATGCAGGCTGACGAGCTGAACTCCGCCACGGCCGTGCTGTCACAGCGTACCGAAGAAGCTGAGCGTTCCGCAGCGGCACTCGGAGAGAGCGAGCGGCAGTGGCGCACCATGCTCGATGCCATCCCGACCCTCGCGTGGACGGCAAAAGCCGACGGCTATATCGACTGGTACAACTCGCGCTGGTACGAGTACACCGGAAAGAGCCCCACCGACATGGAGGGATGGGGATGGCAGTCGGTGCACGATCCGTCACTTCTTCCCAGCGTGCTCGAGCGCTGGCAGGCTTCGATTGCAACCGGGAAATCGTTCGAGATGACTTTTCCTCTCCTCGGCGCGGACGGGCGATTTCGCCCCTTCCTGACCCGCATCTCACCGGTTGTCGATACGGAAGGCAACGTGGTACGCTGGTTCGGCACCAACACCGACGTCGAGGGAGAGCACGCCGCGCGCGAGGCCGCCGAGCGAGCCAACCGGGCGAAGAGCGATTTCCTGGCAACGATGAGTCACGAGCTGCGAACACCTCTCAACGCCATCGCCGGATACGCACAGCTGATGGAGATCGGCATTCATGGCGAGGTGACGCCCGAACAGCGCGAAGCGCTCAGCCGCATTCAACGCAGCCAGCGCCACCTGCTCTCACTCATCAACGATGTACTCAACTTCGCCAAACTCGAAGCAGGAAAGGTTGAGTACAATCTCGGTGATGTGTCAGTTCGCCAGACCATTGATGAGATCGAGCCACTGGTCGCTCCGCAGCTCCGTGCGAAGAATCTCAGCTTCACCCGCGAGGAATGCCCTGACGAGCCAACTGTTCGTGCCGACGGGGAGAAGCTCGAGCAGATCCTCATCAACCTGCTTTCGAACGCAATCAAGTTCACACCCGCCGGCGGTTCAATAAGGGTCCGTTGTCACGCTGAAGACACCGTGGTGGCAATCGCGGTCGAGGACACGGGGATTGGAATTCTCGCAGACCGTCTCGACCAGGTGTTCGAGCCGTTCGTACAAATTGAGCGGCGCCTCAACACACCGCACGAAGGAACCGGGCTCGGCTTGGCGATCAGCCGGGAGCTCGCCCGCGCGATGGGCGGGGACCTGACGGCGGAAAGCGTCGTCGGCGCCGGGTCCATCTTTACTCTCCGGCTCCCCAGCGCCGATGTGCAGCAGCAACGGCGCGGATAGCAGGCGCGGTTGCGGGAGCAATGTGGCTGACTGTAAGTGAGGGCATTCCCGGTTTCGTTAACTTTCGAGAGAGCAGCAATCCCCTAAACCAAAGCAACGTGCCCTTCGGTTCACTAAATCTCCACCCCGATCTCAAGAAGGCCATCAAGGAGCTTGGCTTCGCCCGGCCGACCCCAATTCAGTCCGACGCAATCCCGCCCGCGATGGAAGGACGGGATGTGCTGGCGTGCGCGATGACGGGCAGCGGCAAGACCGCCGCATTCCTTCTGCCCATCCTCCAGCAGCTGCTCAAGCGTCCGCGCGGGACGACGCGCGCTCTCGTCATCACTCCCACGCGTGAGCTCGCAGCGCAGATCCTCGAGGATCTCAACGATCTGTCGGTTCACACCGCGATCACAGGTGCGGCGATTTTTGGCGGTGTCGGCATGGGACCGCAGGAGCATGCCTTCCGCACCGGTGCTGATGTCCTGATCGCCACGCCCGGCCGACTGCTCGACCATTTGCGCCAGCCGTACGCGAAGCTGGACCGCATCGAGCACCTTGTACTCGATGAAGCAGACCGCATGCTTGACATGGGTTTTCTTCCCGACATCAAGCGCATCCTCGGCTTCGTCCCAAAGCGGCGGCAGACGCTTTTCTTCAGCGCAACGATGCCCGCGCCGATTCTAGATCTGACGCGCAGCATGCTGCAAAACCCCGTCACGATCAACCTCGAGCGGAAGGCGGCGCCCGCCGTCGGAATCACGCAAGCGGTATATCCCGTTCCGCAGGAGCTCAAGTCAGTGCTGCTGCTGGCGCTCCTCGAGCGCAACCTGGTGCGAGAGGCGCTGGTCTTCACGCGCACCAAGCACCGCGCAAATCGCCTTTGGGAATTTCTCGACAAGCGCGGCATCGCGGCCGCCCGCATCCACGGCAACCGCTCGCAGGGGCAACGCACCGAAGCGCTCGCCGGGTTCAAGTCAGGCACCTACCGTGTCCTCGTCGCCACCGACATTGCCGCGCGCGGCATAGATGTCACGGCGCTGGGTCACGTCGTCAACTTCGATGTGCCTCTTGTGGCTGAGGACTACATCCACCGCGTCGGCCGCACCGCGCGCGCGGAGACGACGGGAGACGCGTTCACGTTCGTCGCGCCATCGGAAGAGAATGACGTGCGTGTGATCGAGCGCGCCGTGGGAAAGAGACTGCCGCGGGTCACGCTCCCGGATTTCGACTACTCGGCAAAAGTCGCGGGACAGCTGGAAATACCGCTCACCGAGCGGCTCGCGAAAATGCGCAGTCAGCGTTCCGGCGATCGAGCGCGTGCGAAGGCGAAGGAAGGACGGCGCGGATCGGGAGGAGGATCCCGCGGCGGACCGCCGAGATCGGAAACCACCTCACCGGCGGCTCGTGGGCGTCGGTACCGCGGTCGCTGACCGGGCTAATGAAACAGGTCTGGCGAGCGCGTACGCTCGCAATGTTTGCCGCGCTGCCCGCGTCCGGAATATTGACCCAGTTCGGCTGCGCACCCCGGAAGGCGGAATCGCACGAGGTCGCAATAAGGGGATTTCAGTATTCGCCATCCACGTTGAGCGTACGGACAGGCGACACAGTTAGCTGGACGAACCAGGACATTGTGCCCCACACCGCCACTGGCGAATCACCTGGACTGGACTCGGGATCAATGGACACCGGGAAGGTCTGGCGCTACGTTGCCGTGACGAAAGGAAGCTACTCCTACAAGTGCGCGTTCCATCCAGCGATGGTGGGAACAATTGAAGTTCGTTGAACCAGGCCGCACTGGCACGAGACCAGCATAAACTTTTAGCACAAGCTCATAACCGGAGCGGCTCGCTCCCCCAACCGAGAGATTAACATGGAGAAAACGCACAAAATTCTGCTGGCCTTTTCGGCTGTAGTCTTACTGGGCGCATGTGGCCCAAAGGACGATAAGATGGCCGACACCACGGCGGCGATGGCTGAGCCCGCACCTGCGCCGGCTCCCGCGGCGCCGGCGGTGACGGACCCGCAGATCGCGGCGATCGTCGTCGCGGCCAATGATGCCGACATTGAAGGAGGGCGACAGGCTGCGTCAAAGTCGAAGAACGCGGGGGTCAAGGCGTTCGCGCAGCGCATGATTACCGATCATGGTGGAGTCAACAAGGCAGCGAAGGCGCTCGTGACGAAACTGGGTGTCACCCCTGAGGAAACCGATGCCAGCCGGCAGCAGAAGACCAGCGGCGAGGAGAGCCGGCAGAGCCTCAAGGGGAAGACCGGGGCTGAATTCGACCGGGCTTACATCGCCCATGAGGTCACGTATCACGAAGGACTGCTTGATGCGATCGACAAGCTTCTCCTTCCGAGCGTACAGAACGCCGAGCTAAGGGCGTTGCTCGATCAGACTCGCCCAGCAGTTGTCTCCCATCTCAAGGCTGCACAGGATCTCAAGGTCTCGCTCGGCAGCTAACGCTGGGACGGCCAAACAAGAAGCCCGGGGAAGATCCCGGGCTTCTTGTTTATTCCTGCCGGAGCTCCGAGCTTCCTACCGTCCGATCCAGTACGTGCCCTTGATTTGAAAGACATTGGTCGGCCGGTCGCCGAACAGGAGCGAGCGGTCGCGGCCGAAGTCGAAGTCGCCGAACCGATCGAAGCCCGATCGCTGCTGTGTCCACACGAAAAACAGAGTGGACCCCGGACGATATTCCCAGCGCAGCACGCCCGTGCCGCGCAGTGAGCGGATGTTGAAGTCCGGATTTCCGATGGTGAACGCGGGCGCGGCACCACTGCCATCCGGATCGATGGTATAGCCCGTCTTTTCCCCCTCGGAATTCGTGACCGGTGCAACCGTGCTGCCATTGTCACGCCCGAAGTAGTTCATGCGCCGCGACCTCGGCTCCGCGAATTCCTTGAAGCTGGTGTAGGTGCCGCTCGAGAGAAACGGCTGCGCGAATACCTCCAGAGTGAGGTTCGGAGTGAACGTGGCGTTCACGCGCGTGTTGACCGCAAAGGTTTTCTGGTCGAGCCGGCCGAACACGTAGCGCCTGCCGAAGAACGACGCCGGTGCGGTGGCATCGCCTACTGCCGAGACGTATTGCTGCGCAGTGAGATCGTGATCGTAGGAGGGAGCCACGCTTACCAACACACTCGAAGAAGGCTTGATCGTGACGGAGGGATAGTAGGCCACACGCCCACCTTCATTGTTATCGACAGGCCGGCTGACCTGAAGATTCATTCTCCAGACGAGACTCTTGCGCGAATCCGTGCTGTAATTACCGGAGTACAATTTGTAGCCGTACTTCATTACAGTAGGTCCACCGCGCGTGAGGCGATCGTCATAGAAGGTCGGATTGCTGATCGCAAAGAAGCCAAGGGTGTGATAGTTCTTGAACGTCGCTTCGGCGGCCCCGTGGTAGTCGCTGCCGGTCCGATCGCCCTCGTAGTTCAGCTCCTGCTGTACGCCGAGACCCGTCACCAGGGATCGGTACCAGCTACCCGGCGTCGTCCACTGGCGGGCAACGTTGGCGAGCATCCACTTGTAGTCTGAGCGGTTGAGCACGCCCAGGTCGTTTGCTTCGAACCCGGGACTGCGCCAGTTCTGCGTCGTCTCCCAGAGCCAGTTGCCGGTTTCCTTGGCGACGCGCCCGTAAAGTCCATAACCGTTGAGCCGGTTGCGCGTAGGGTCGTAGTCGGTGGCAAACAATCCGTCCGAGGTCTCCGTCCTGCCACTGCGCTGGTAATAGCGCGCGCTCGACTGCTGGGCTCGGCGGATTGCGGCGCTGTCGCCGCCGATGTTGGTGAGAGCAGTCTGCAGCGCGAGCGAATAGGTCCGATTGCTCCACCGGTGGTCAAGATCCAGACCGACGCTCTGCGCATTGGAGCGAAGGCGCGCGATTTGGTCGGGGTGATTCAGGAATCGGTTGGTAAGAGTGGTGATGCCGCCGACCCGGGTGGCACCGCCGCGCAGGTCCTTGCGGACGCGCCCGATGAAATAGTTGGCGCGCGGCTCGATCTCCTGGGTCGCATCCGCGCGTTCGCCGGGAAGCCTGAAGCGCGCCGTCTCCCTGTCGGTGAATGCGTTGAGAAGCCCGACCGTGATTCCGCTCTTCGTCCGACCAGTGATCTTGGCGGCGCCAAGAATCGACGTCGCATCGGCAGCGTCAATGAAGTTGGCGCGGCCACCGACGAGGCCGGCGAGCTGTGGCGAGCGGCCGATACGGCGTGTGTAAACCAGGTTCAGACTGGAGACATTGCTGCAGAAGTAACAGTTGAAGCTACCGAACGAGAAGTACTGCGAGTTCGACACGAAGAAGGGGCGCTTCTCGGAGAACGTCGTCTCGAAGACGGAAAGATTGACTACGGCGGGATCTACTTCCACCTGCCCGAAGTCCGGATTTACCGTTGCATCGAGCGTCAGGTTGGAGGTCAGGTTCACCTTCAGGTCACCTCCGGCGCGGTAAGTCATCTCGGTGTTACTGTGAAAAGGATCGCCCAACCGTGCCCGCTCCGACTTTGCGCGAGATGTGAGATAGGGGACAATCTCCAGCTGTCGCGGCTGCGACCTCACGGTAATGCCGGTGAGCGTGCCGAAATAAGCGGGGCCGCCGAACTCATTGTTGCGCCAGAACGCCCACATGTCGAGCTCGGCGCGGCGATCGATATTGCGCGAGATCTGCATTCCCCAGACCTGCGCGCTGTCGCGCGAAAAGCGCAGCTGGGAAAACGGAATACGCATCTCGGCGGTCCAGCCCAGCGAATCGATCTTCGACGATCCCTCCCATACCGGGTCGTATGAAGTGTCGCCGTTCTGGTGGTCGCCCTTCACGCCAAGCGGATTGAGGTCGAACCAGGTGCGTCCGTTCTTGTCGCGGAATGTGTCGAATACAACGGAAAAGCGGTCCGATGTCAGGGAGTTGCCGCCACCGACGAGCTGGTCGCGGCGAGTGAGTACCGCGCGAACGCCCTTTGCGCCAAGCGAATCGTACATGCGCGCGCCGATGTAAATCGCCGTCTCGTCATAGAGAATGCGGACCTCGGTGCGCTGGCTCGCGTCCTTTCCCTCGTCGGGTCTCTGCTGCACGAATTTCGTGATGGGGGTCGCGCCACTCCAGGCGGCATCGCCGAGGCCACCATCAATCACAATCTCTCCGCGACGCTCGGAAGCCTGGGCGACCGGCCGGGGATCGTTCTGGGAAAGCGTCGTCTGTTGCGCGCCGAGGAGCGGGGCGGAAAGAGCGAGTAGCAGGAAACACGTTCGTGCGGCAAATAATGAAGAAATACGCATGGGCGGGAGTTGGGGTGACCGATCTGCTCAATACGAAGATGGCCGGCCTTTAGTGTCGATTAGACGCCCAGTACGCTGAAATGGTTTAACGACGTTTGGCAAGCAGATGAGCTGTCCGGCATCCGCGGGGGCCGTTGCGCCAGCCAGACACGTGGCATTATAATGCGATGACATGCTTACTTCCTTTCGCCATGCGCATAGCCACCACGGCCTCACGGGCCGCGGGGCGCTGTTGCGCGTGCATGTCAGACTATAGGCAGTAAGTCCGACCACGCTACAAGCCTCCCGCAGCCCGTCTCTCCAAGGACGGGCTTTTTTCTTTCCGCCACCCAACTCATGCTCAAGATTGCACTGCCAAACAAGGGACGACTCGCCGACGACACGCGCGAGCTATTCGGAGACGCCGGGCTGCCCGTCCTCTCGAGGGGCGATCGCGCGCTCTCTGCCTCGCTCGGTGGCGAGTTCGAAGCGCTGTTCGTCCGCGCGCAGGACATCCCGGAATTCGTCGCCGACGGCGTGGCCGATGTCGGTGTGACGGGCTGGGATCTCGTATGTGAAGCCCGACGTCCCCTCGACCGCCGCCTCGACCTCGGCTTCGGCGAATGCCGGCTGGTCGCGGCCGCGCGCGAGGACAGCGCCGTCATGTCGCTTGACGACATCAGCTCGGGGCTCCGTATCGCCACTTCCTTCCCCAACATCACACGCGAGTTCTTTGAGGGGCGGGGCCAGAACGTGGATGTGGTCCCCATATCAGGCGCCGCCGAGATCGCGCCGCTGCTCGGCATCGCGGAGATGATCGTCGACATCACCTCAACAGGGTCAACGCTCAAGGTGAACGGACTTCGCGAAGTCGGTACGCTGCTCACCTCGCGCGCGCAGCTCGTCACCAGGCGGGACGCCTCGTTCGGGACGGAAAAGAACGCCGCGGTCGACTCTCTCGTCATGGCCCTGGAATCAGTAATAAGGGCGCGCGGCACCCGATACCTGATGGCAAACGTGCCGCGCAACGCGCTCGATGCGGTGAAAAGAATCATCCCCGGCATCAATGGTCCAACGGTAATCGACATCCTGAATGGCGGTGATCGCGTCGCGGTACACGCCGTAGTAGATGCGGGCACCGTTTACAAAACCATCTCCGCCCTCAAGGCGATCGACGCCAGTGGCATTCTCGTTACCCGCGTGGAACGCCTGATGCCTTGACCGTCGCCGCCGAGAAGGTGTTGGTCAGACACGCATCCACGCTCAGCGATTTGCCGGAGCGTGATCGCGAGGCGCTCCTGCGAAGAGCGAAACAGGGCGATGACGACGTGCAGCAAAAAACCACGTCCATCTTGCGCCGCGTCCGGCTCGAGGGTGACCGCGCCCTGCGCGAAATGGCGCTCGAGTATGATCGGGCTGTACTCGGGGCCATCGAAGTTCCCAGGGAGGCGAGAAGTCGCGCGCTCGCGTTGCTGGAGCCGGGCTTGAGAGCAGCACTCCAGCGAGCCGCCCGAAACATTGCGGCCGTGCACTCGGCGACGGCCCCGCGCCAGGTCGAGACCGAGACGGAGCCCGGCGTTGTCGTGGGCCGCAGACCTGACCCACTTCAGCGTGTCGGCATCTACGCTCCGGGCGGCCGCGCTTCCTATGCAAGCAGTGTGTTGATGGCCGCTGTGCCCGCACGGGTGGCTGGGGTGGAGGAAATCGTTCTTTGCTCTCCACCGCTTGCCGACGGAATGCCGGCAGCGGTAGTGCTCGCGGCCTGCGAGATCGCCGGTGTCGACCGGGTGTTCGCTCTGGGAGGGGCAGGCGCGGTCGGCGCGCTTGCCTACGGTACTGAGACCGTACCGAGAGTAGACAGGATCGTCGGTCCCGGTAACGCGTATGTCGCCGAGGCGAAGCTTCAGGTCGCCAGAGATGTCGGAATCGATTCGCCCGCCGGGCCAAGCGAGCTGCTGATCATCTGCGACGAGAGCTGCGACTCCGAAACGATCGCACTGGAAGCCGTTGCTCAGGCGGAGCACGATGTCGACGCGTGTGTTGTGGTGATCTGCATTGGGGAAGGCGTAACGGCGCGGGTGACCGACGCGATTTCCAAGGAGCTTGCCGGCGTTCCTGAACCCACAGTTGCACGTGCGGCGCTCGAGCAGAACGGCGCCATACTCGGTGCCGTCTCAAGGACGGAAGCGATCGCTTTCGCCGCTGAATTTGCTCCGGAGCATCTGATGCTTTGCGTGCGCGACGCGGAAGATCTTCTGCCGCAAGTCCGCAATGCCGGCTGTGTATTCATTGGTGGGCCGTCCTCAGTGACCTTCGGCGACTATATCACCGGAGGGAACCACGTGCTCCCGACCCGCGGGCTCGCGCGAAGCTACTCCGGGCTCGGACCGTTGGATTTCGTGCGCTGGACATACTATCAGAAGGTCGACCGTGATGCAGCCTGCCGGCTCTCCGCGGACACGGCGATTCTTGCCAGCGCTGAAGGTCTGCCCGCTCACGCGCGCGCGGCACTTGCCTGGAGTCGGCAATAATGCCCGCGAGAACCGCCACTGCGGCGACGCTCGACGAACGGATGGACGGGATCGCCCACGTGAAGCGTGCCGGATACGACGACATTGCGCTCTATTCGGCGCCGCGACAGCGCTGCGCAATTGACCTCAGTGACAACGTCAATTTGTGGGGAGCGCCGCCGAGCGCGCTGGTCGCGGTGCGGACGACAATCGAGGAGAGCGTGTCGCGCTATCCGGTGGCATACGAGCCCGCGTTGCGCACTGCGCTGGCGCGACATACGGGAGTGGCGCCGGAAATGATCGTCGCGGGCTGCGGCTCGGACGATGTCCTGGATTCGGCAATGCGTGCGTTCGCCGAGCCGGGGGACACCGTATGCCTGCCGGCTCCGTCGTTCAGCATGATTCCCGTCTTTGCCCGTGTAAACGGCCTCGTTCCCGTCGCGGTTCCGCTTACCTCGCAGCTCGACGCCGACGCCGAGCGCATGCTCGAGACACGGGCACGGATCACCTATATCTGCTCTCCCAACAATCCAACCGGCGAAGCATTCTCGCGTCAGGCGGTAGAGCGAATCGTCGACGGCGCGGCAGGGCTCGTCATCATCGACCAGGCGTACGCCGAATTCGGCGGCGAATCGTTTACGCGCCTCGTCCTGAGCGGACGGCCGGTTCTCGTTACTCGCACGATGTCCAAAGCATTCGGCCTTGCTGGCCTTCGCGTTGGATACGGAATCGGATCGCCAGCCGTGATCGACGAGATCCTCAAGGCTCGCGGTCCGTACAAGATCAGCGCGCCCGCCGAAGCCGCCGCGATTGCCGCTCTCGGCAACGATCAATCGTGGGTGACAGAGCGCGTCACCGAAGTCATTGCGAATCGCGCGCGCTTCAGCCGCGAACTGGCGCAGGCAGGCTTCAGCCCTCTTCCGTCGGCGGCGAACTTCGTGCTTGTCCCGGTGGAAAACAGCACGGCGCTGTACGCGAAGCTTCACGATGCCGGTATCGGAGTTCGTGAGCTGCGTGCACTGCCCGGCATCGGCGATGCACTGCGTATTGGAATTGGACCCTGGCACCTCATGCAGCGCTGCCTCGATGCGCTGGCGCTCGCAGCATGACGCAGGTCTCGATCTTCGACTACGGTGCGGGAAATCTCCATTCGCTGCGCAAGGCGATCGCGACCGGCGGGCGGAGCGTATCCGTTGAGAGTGATATTCGCCATGCACTGACTGCCGACATTCTCGTTCTCCCCGGTGTCGGTGCCTTCGGTACGGCGACCAGCGCGATGCACGGCGAGCAGGAGCGGGTTCGCACTGCACTCGCGGAGGGAAAACCGTGCCTTGGCGTCTGTCTCGGCATGCAACTGCTGTTTGACGACAGTGAGGAAGCACCCGGGCTGGGACTGGGATTGATCCCGGGCAGTGTGCGACGGCTTCGTACCACGAAGGTGCCGCACATCGGATGGAATGAGATCGAGTGGGCTCAAGCGGGAGACCTTGCTGGCGCGAACATGAGCACCGCCTATTTCGCCAACGCGTATGTGTGCGAGCCGAACGACCCATCGCCCGTACTCGCGTGGACGACCCACCAGAACTCGCGTTTTCCATCCGTTGTCAGAGTCGCGAACACCGTTGGCGTGCAGTTTCATCCGGAAAAGAGCTCCGCCGCCGGCCTGGCGTTCGTCAACGATGTCATCGACGAGCTCGCCCGGTGCAGGTAATTCCGGCGATCGACCTTCGCGACGGCTGCTGCGTACAGCTCGTCGGCGGCTCATACGCCGATGAGCGCGTTCGCCTGTCGGACCCGGTTGGCATCGCCGCCCGCTGGGCGGACGCGGGATTCCGACGCATACACGTTGTCGACCTCGACGCGGCAACAGGGCGCGGATCGAACCGTGAAACGGTAAGGGAGCTTCTCGCCGAAAATCAGATCAGCGTACAGTGCGGCGGCGGGGTGCGCGATCTCGATTCGATCGAAGATCTGCTCGCGGCCGGCGCGTCCGAGGTCGTGCTCGGCACGAAGGCGATCGAGGACCGCGAATGGCTCGAGCAAGCGGCCGGACTGTACCCGGGCAGGCTCATCGTCGCCGCCGACGCGAGAGGGCGCAACATCACGACACGAGGCTGGTCGGAGACTGTGCCGATGGACGTTGCGACATTCGTCCATGAGCTGGTCGCACTGCCACTCGCGGCGATTCTCGTGACCGCGGTCGAATTCGAAGGAAAACTGGAAGGTCCGGACGCTGCCCTCATCGGCGAAATCGCGGCTGTTTCGCGCCTACCGCTTCAGGCCTCAGGGGGAGTCAGGTCGCTGGCAGATCTTCACGACCTGGCCAGCGCCGGAGCCACTGGCGCAATCGTCGGGATGGCTCTCTACACAGGTGCCATCGAGGCACGCGCAATCATGGAGGAATTTCCGCAATGGCAGTGATCAACAGGGAGACAAGCGAGACTTCCGTCCGCGTTCAGTTGAGCGCCGGAACCGGGACGGCGAAAGCGAATACAGGCATCGCGTTTCTGGACCACATGCTAACGGCGTTGTCGCGCTACTCCGGGCTCGACATCGATGTCTCGGCGCGCGGTGATCTCCGGCACCACCTGATCGAGGATGTGGCGCTTACACTTGGACGGGCGTTCAGGGAGAATGTCCCTGCTGGCGCGGCGCGCTACGGTTCGCGCATCGTGCCAATGGACGACGCGCTCGTCCAGGCAAGCGTGGACATCGGAGGGCGTCCCTACTACGAGGGACCGCTTCCAAGTGGTTTGTACGACCACTGGATGCGATCGTTCAGCGACGAGTCCCGGTCAACCATCCACATCGTGGTCCTGCGGGGCACCGACCGTCATCACATCATCGAAGCCGCGTTCAAGGCCCTTGGCCTGGCGCTTCGCGACGCGCTCATCGATACCGGTGCGACATTCAGCACCAAGGGTAGCGTGTCGGTGAGTACGGAATGACCCTTACGAACAGGGTGATCGCGTGTCTCGATGTGAAGGATGGCCGGGTGGTGAAGGGAATCGGGTTCGTGAATCTTCGCGACGAAGGTGATCCGGTCGTGCTTGCCGAGCGTTACGAAGCGCAAGGTGCCGACGAAATCGTTTACCTCGACATCTCGGCGACGAATGAGAAGCGTTCCGTTTTTCTCGACCTCGTGAGACGGACCGCGGAGAGATTGTTCATTCCGCTCACGGTCGGCGGAGGGATACGGTCAATTGAAGACATCGCCGGTGCCCTCCGTGCGGGCGCGGACAAGATCGCGGTCAATTCAGCCGGTGTACGCAGGCCTGGCCTGCTGACAGAGGCCGCTGAACGATTTGGCTCGCAGTGCGTGGTGGCCAGCATCGATGCGCGGAAAAATCACGACAGCTGGGAGGTCTACGTGAATGGCGGAAGAGAGGCCACCGGACTGGATGCGGTCGAATGGTCGGTTCGGTGTGCCGAGCTCGGCGCGGGCGAGCTCCTGCTGACCAGCATCGATCGCGATGGCGCCCGGTCGGGTTATGACCTCGAGCTTCTGTCACGAGTCACGGAAGCCGTGAGCATTCCGGTGATCGCGTCCGGGGGCGCTGGTTCGGCCGCTCACGTTCAGGAAGCCTTCACGATGGGCGGAGCGGATGCCGCGCTGCTGGCGGGCATCCTTCATTCGGGAGTTACCGACATCCAAAGTCTCAAGTCGGCTCTCCAAGCAGGTGGCATTCGCGTGAGAATTGCTGCATGACGCCGTCCGAGAGCTACATGCAGGCTGTCGGCGAAGTCGCCACGATCGCCGGGAACGTCGCGCTGTCGCACTACGGGAAAAATCCGGAGGTCAGCTACAAGAGCGATCGGTCGCCTGTCAGCATCGCCGATTATGCGGCCGAGCGTGCGGCGCGGGACTGGATTGAAAGGAAGTTCCCGGCGGATGGAATCGTTGGCGAGGAGCTCGAGGCAACGCGCGCGTCGGCGCAGCGGCGATGGATTCTGGATCCGATCGATGGCACGTATACGTTCCTGCAGGGAGTTCCGCTTTGGGGGACGCTCGTCGCGGTGGCGGAAGGAGAGAGCGTGATCGCGGGCGCGGCGTACTTCCCGGCGCTCGAGGAAACAATTTTCGCGGCTCCGGGGGAGGGCTGCTGGTGGAACGGTTGCCGCGCCGCCGTGTCGGCCGTTTCCGAGCTCGCGACCGCCCGGCTCGTTACGACAGACTCCCGATTCAACCGCGATGCGTCGCGCCGCGATCGTTGGCTGGAGCTGCAGAACGGGGTGCTGGCATCACGGACGTGGGGAGATTGTTTCGGTTACCTGCTTGTCGCGACCGGACGCGCGGATATCATGGTGGACGATGTGATCTCCTTCTGGGATGGCGCCGCACTGCTGCCGATAATTACCGAGGCTGGCGGGATGTTCACGGACTGGAGAGGAAGTACCACTGCTTTCGGCGGTGACGCAATCGCGACGAATGCACGGCTGGCAGGCGTTGTTCGGGACATTCTCATCGTGCCCGAGGCACAATATTCGAACGGGCAGGAACGATGACCGCGCGCCTTAACCTGGATTCCGTCCGCTTCGACGATGCTACCGGCACAATTGTGGTGGTCACACAGGACGCCGTAACCGGAATGGTTCTGATGGTCGCACACGCGGACCGCGAAGCGCTCGTGCGCACGATGGAAACAGGGGAGATGCATTACCTGTCGCGCCGCCGCGGACCGTGGCACAAGGGCGCGACGAGTGGGAATACTCAGAAGGTGATCTCGCTCGATCTGGACTGTGATGGCGACACGCTGCTGGCGCGCGTTGTCTCAGCCGGGCCTGCGTGTCACACCGGCCAGGTATCCTGTTTCGCCGATTCGATCGATTCGAGCGCATGGAGCGCGCTGTCGAGTGTCATCCGGGCGAGGCGAACGGGGCAGGGGGAAATCGGCGGGGAGAGTCGGAGCTACACCAGCAGGCTCCTGAGCGATCGCAATCTGCGCCTGAAAAAGCTGGGCGAAGAAATGGCGGAGCTCGTCACCGCATGCGCCGATGGCGATGCGCGGCGTGCTGCGGAAGAAGCGGCGGACGTGATCTATCATGCGGCCGTCGCACTGGAGGCGGCAGGAACATCACTGGACGCGGCCGGGCTGGCTTTGTTCGAACGGTCTCAGGCGGGAAGAGCTCCGGCATAACGGGAAATGGAGCGGAGCAGGTGTTCCGCCCCATCCCTGATCAGCGAATAGTCACGTAACGCTCAAGCCGGGCAACTTCCTGTTTGTCGACGTACTTCCCCATTTCGCGCCGGAACTGGTCCATCGACTTGTAGGGACGGTACTCTTCGAACTCGTGCCGCATGCGGGGGCCGATTCCCGGAATGAGCAGAATTTCCTCGCCACTGGCGGTGTTGAGATCGATCGGCACCCAGAGCCGCGCGTAAACGGAATCGCGCTGTTTCTCGTTGAGCGTTTTGGCGAGCACGCGGTCCACGGCTGTCATGCTCTTGTAGGGCCGTCCGGCGATGAGCGCATCGGCGACGGGGCGCTTCAAGCCAAGAGGTACGAGCTGATCAGCACTCGCCAGGTTGGGATCGAGCATGCCTTTCACGCTGGGGACACCGGCAGTCGGTGGGGAAACCGTCGGCAAGGATGTGTCGACGGGAGCGACCGCGTCGGCGGGCGGGATCGCGACCGAAGCGCTGTCTGGCGCATCGGCTGACTTGCTGGTGCATGCAGTCAGCGTGGCCGCGGAAATTACGAAAGCAAGATTCCGTGCGAGACGAAACATCGTTGATCCCCTTGGGCGTGAGAAAAAGCTGAAGCTCACTGTAGAATATGTTGCATCGGCCCTGGGCCCGGCGACCAGGCCGGTGCTAGGAATCCTCACGCAGGGCGGGATGGCGCCACGAAAAAACAAGACCGAGGAGCCCGAGCTGCGCGAGCGTTCCCGGGGCGAGCGCGGGCGTGGCCCCACGGAGGACTTTCCAGACGAGCGGCAGTCCGCCGAGGGAAGGATCACGTTCGAGGGCGAACTCGACGTTGCCCTGGTAATGGAGGAACACGCCCAGCACACCGAGTACGAGGAAGGCGAGCATGAGCAGCCGGAAGAGTCCGATCGTCGAGCGGCGCGGACTGATCGCAACGACGAGCCCGCTCACAATGCCGATGCCAAGCGCGATGAGCGGAAGCCACTGCCAGAGGGACTCGGTGTGGTCGAGAAAGAAGAGCTCGAGGGCCATCCCAGCGCTCCCGAGGAGAAAGACAGCCAGCACGAGCTTGCGTACGGCTGCTTCGGTTTCGTTGGGGGGTAACATTTCCGGAAAGCTACATTATAGTGGGTCAACGCGGTCCGGGACGCGGCAACCCTCAGGTTAGGTTAATATCAAACTAACTCGCGGAGGTGTTCATTGTTGAAGTGGTTATCGGTCGTTGCCGGCGCCCTAATTTCCGCCGTGCTAGCTGTTGTCCTCATCGGCTACTCCCTCCCTCAGGCGCATGTCGCCACTGTGACCGCCGCGTATTCCGCTGCTCCCGCTGACATCTGGTCGTGGATATCTCAGCCTGAGCGGTACCCGTCCTGGCGGAATGGTTTGACAGTTGTCGAACTACTTCCGGACCCACACGGACGGGTTGCCTGGCGGGAGACTGGAAAGGACGGCAAGATCAGCTACCGGTTCACCCAGAGGACCGAAGGCACGCGGCTGGTGACCCTGATTACCGACGAGGGACTACCGTTTGGCGGCGGGTGGGAGTTCAACCTTCAACCCGAGGGGAAGGGATCCCGGCTCACCATCACTGAACACGGTGAAGTCTATAACCCGGTTTACCGCTTTGTCTCCAGATTCTTCCTCGGCCATACCTCGACGATGGAAGGATATCTAACCGATCTCGGGAAGGCTCTTGGCGATCCGGTAACTCCCCAGGCGGTTAAATCCGGCCAGTCTTTCGGGAACGTCCAAAAACCATAACTCCAGGCGAGTCGTTGCCCGCCTCGCCGGGTGCTGCTCCAGACCCTCCTTCCGGTATCCACTCTTCCGCCCACAACCCGAGGGCCTTGAGTGCCGGCTCCAAGGACCGTCCCTTTTTGGTCAGCTCGTACTCGACCCTGACGGGGCTTTCGGGGATTACGATCCGACGCAGAAGACCTTCAATTTCGAGTGACTTGAGGCGCTCCGAAAGCATGCGGTCAGTGATGTCCGGAATTGCCATGCGGAGTGCCGCGTAGCGAGCTCTTCCCTGAAGAAGAGTTTGCAGAATCGCTCCTGTCCACCGACTACCGATCAGCTCAACCGCGTGGTGGAAGCGTGCGCACAGCGAGGGTGCCTTGGAATCTTGCATTGTCCGCTAATATAGCTGGATCTACGTGTTGTACAAGTAACTTACTAAAGTATATGTGCTGATACTTGTGTAGGTTCAGCGCGGTTATGGGCCTCACGCGGGCGCTAACAACCTTTCACAAGGAGGGGGAGCACCCTGCCCTATTCGGGCCGGCTACCGGGACCAAAGTCCGTACAACCTGAAAAGTGGATTCATCCCACTCAAATGTGGAATTTTTGGTCAGAATCTGATGATTCTCAAGGCGGATTAGCGGATCTCCGGGCTGCGGGAACGAATCAGGCGGATAAGGAGAATCCCGGAAATTCCCAGTCAAACCCGGGCCCTAGGCAGGGGCCATTGACACCAGAGCCGAGGGCCGTGATACCCGCCCCAGGTCATGCGATTTTCCTGATGCCACGACCTTTCCAGGATCACAAAACTCGGGCATCCGAAGCAAGAAATTCCCACCAGTTTCCAGCCGAACCGGTGACCGCACGATCAGGAGCGCGACGCGCGAAGGAACCTCGAGGTCAACTTCGAGGGACGTGAAAAAGCCTTTGGGGGCGCGGAACGAATTGACGTTCAGCGCCACGGTCACCTCAATCGAGGCGATTTCGGACTGACCTAATATTCATGCTCTTGAAAGCCGGGGGGGGGGTCGCGCTGGGGATCGGACGGTGTTTCCGCTGAGTCATCGGTATGAGCTGATACACTATCCAAGTCGGGCCACTATCGGTCGACCTCGGGGAAGTCAGGGGCACGGTAGGATCAGCAGCTGTCCAAGCGGATTAGATTCTTGTCTAATTCGCACGATGCACTCAGCTTTAGCGCGTAGGCGCCGCGTGCGAGTCAAGTAGACAGCCCAATCGGCACACTTCGTGTATTAAACGCGGTTACCAACCCGACGGAGACGCAGTGAAAGCTGACTGGAAACGAAAGAACGAGGGGATAACTACCGATCAGAAAAATCTGACGGACGATCCTCATCTTCACGAAGAGGACAAGCAACACCTGAAGAAGAGCGAAAAACAGGAAGGGTTCATACCCAAAAAGGGCGGCACGACGAGGCCCAAGAAGGAACCCTAGGCTGTCAGCATCCTTCCGAACGTGTCTCCATCCGTTGGAAGGCTGAACGACCTGATCCCGTGACGGCGCGCGAAAACGTCGAGTTCGGCAGGGAGTCGCGATGGGCTGAACAGGACAGCCGTCGCTCCCGACTTACGGATCAGGCCGAGCAGGAGTTCGCTGCAATCCTGATAGTCGCAGTCGAGCACGACAAAGCTGGGATGCTCGCGGGCAATCGTGTCCCGGACGGGCTCGTCCCCATCCACAAATCTGGGCTCGAGCCCACGCAGTTCCACGAGCAGGCCGAGCAGCGCCGCCACGACATCTTCGCGCGCGAGAATCAGCACCTTGTCGACCTGCCGCCCACTGACTGCCATAATGGATCAGGAGGCAACTTGTGGACCCCGCGTCGCTTTCTCTGGCGGATTGCCGGCCGGGTCGGTTTATTAATGAACAGATGAATACTCCGATGCACCCCGGCTTCCGCCGTCTGGTGACAGGAGGCGATAGACCGTTCCAGGAGCAGCGTGAGCGCCCTCTCGGAAAGTACAATGCAGCGATTGCAATCGGCGCTGACCGCGCAGCTGGAGCACCCCGGCAGTCCTTCGCAGGAGCTGGCCGCTCTTCTCAAGGAGATCGGGCGCGAAGCGCGCACGAATCAGGTTCGTCCCGAGCAGCTGATCGTTATCTTCAAGCAGCTGTGGAACTCACTCGCCGAAACGCTTCGCCCCCAGGACCCGGATCAGTACGAGAAGATCCGGCAGCGTCTCGTCACGCTCTGCATTCAGGCGTACTACGACGAGTAGGGTTTCAAAGGCGCGCGCGGAACGACTCTAGAGCGGCATATCCTTGGCGTTGAGCTTCTGACGTGGCAACAGCAACTCCGCCCAAGGCACCACCGACAATCCTGCACCGCATCTTCAACCGCTCACCCGACAAGGGCGGCGAAGAGCTCGTCGGGCCAATCCGCGGTGAAGTCCTCGGCCTCGACCGACTGGGCGAACGGGCCCGTGCCGTCGCGCGCGCTCACCACCTGCTCCCCGCGCAGAAACAGCGCGGTGTCGGACCGCTGCTGCTCCGCCTCGAAGATACGCGCGGCGTTCTCGACCGTGTCTATCACGAGCTGAACGACGGCGCCGAGCGCGGACTGGACATCAGTCCCGCGGGCGACTGGCTGCTCGACAATTTCTACATCGTGCAGGAGCACATCCGGGAGATCCGCACCAATCTCCCGAAGGGGTATTACGAAGAGCTGCCCAAGCTCGCGACCGGGGCACTGGCCGGATATCCGCGCGCTTATGAGGTCGCAATCGAGCTGATCGCGCACACGGAAGGTCACCTCGACCTCGACAACATCACGCTGTTCGTGCGCGAGTACCAGAGCGTCACACCACTGCGGATGGGCGAGCTGTGGGCGGTGCCGACGATGCTGCGGCTCGGACTGGTAGAGAACATCCGCCGCATGGCGCTGCGCGTCGCGGCGCGCCTGAAGGAAGTGGAATCGGCGGACGACGCGGCGCGGGTACTGCGCGAGGCGAGCGAGCAGTCAACACAGGCACTCGCCGTGGCCCTCGCCACTTTCGTCGACGATCATCCGACATTCACCCCGACCTGGGTCGCCCGTTTTCTCCAGCAGGTGCGCTCGTACCAGACGAACTTCACGCCCCTCATCTGGCTCGAGCAGTGGATCGCCGAGGATGGGCCGAGCGCTGAAGAAGCAGCGACTCGCTCGAACCGTCGCGTCGCGCTGACGCAGGTCACGGTCGCGAACAGCATCACCAGCCTGCGTACGATCGCGCGGCTCGACTGGAAGGACTTCATCGAGTCGCAGAGCATCACCGAGCGGTTGTTGCGCGGTGATCCGAGCGGGCATTACGGCTTCATGACGTTCGGCACGCGCGATCACTACCGTCACGTCGTCGAGCACCTCGCCAAGCGTGTAAAGCGGCCGGAGGAAGAGGTCGCCGCGGAGGCGCTCGCGCTTGCAAACGCGGCGGACAGGCAGAACACGCGACGGTCCCACGTCGGCTTCTATCTCGTGGACAAGGGGCGCACTGCGCTCGAGGAGCAGATCGGCTACACGCCGCCCGCGGGTGAAAAGTTCTATCGCTGGACGCAGCGACACCCGAACTCTCTCTACTTCGGCGGCATCACCACGTTCACGATGGCCGCTCTCGGACTGATACTGCAGGCTGTCGGGGCGTACACGGCAGGGTGGCAGCTCACGGTGACACTGCTCGCATTGCTCCCGGCGAACGAGATCGGGATCAGCGTCGTCAATCAGCTCGTCACGCTGTTGATGCCGCCGCGCCTCCTCTCGAAGCTCGAAATGCGGGAGAACGGAATACCGCGAGAGTACATGACAGCCGTCGTCGTGCCAACCCTCTTCGGCAACGTGCACGCGGTCGAGGAGGCGCTCGAGCACATCGAGGTGCAGTATCTCGCCAACCGCGATCCGAATCTCCAGTTCGCGATACTGAGCGACTTCACCGACTCCCCGACCGAGCATCGCGACGGGGACGACGCAATCGTCGGTGCCGGGAAAGCGGGAATCCACGCGCTCAACGCCAAGTACGCGGCTGCGGGCACTGATGTCTTCTTCCTCTTCCATCGCCCCCGGCTCTGGAACGCAAAGCAGGACGTCTGGATGGGATGGGAGCGAAAGCGCGGGAAGCTTGCGCAGTTCAACCAGTACCTGCGCGGCGGCGCACGCAACGCGTTCACGACCATCGTCGGCGACACGCGCCGTTTCGCTGCAATCCGCTACGTCATCACGCTCGACTCGGACACGGTCCTCCCGCGCGACGCGGCGCAGATGCTGGTGGGCAGCATCGCCCACCCACTCAACCGCGCCGAATACGATGCGAGGGTTGGCCGCATCACGCGCGGGTATGGAATTCTGCAGCCGCGTGTCGGGGTTTCTCTCACCAGCGCGCACCGGTCGTACTTCGCCGCGGTACACTCCGGACATCCGGGCGTCGATCCCTATACGACTGCCGTCTCCGACGTCTATCAGGATCTTTACGGCGAGGGAAGCTTTACCGGCAAGGGCATCTACGACGTCGACGCTTTTGAAGAAGCGACGCACGGAAAATTCCCCGAGAATACGCTCCTCAGTCACGACCTGATCGAAGGGACCTACACTCGCGCCGGCCTCGCAACCGACATCGAGGTCTACGACGACTACCCGGCACGCTACCTCACGTTCACGCGGCGAAAGCATCGCTGGATTCGCGGCGACTGGCAGCTGGTCGGCTGGCTCCGCGGCAGCGTACACGGTGCGGACGGCCCGGTCCAGAATCGCCTGTCGGCGATCTCCCGGTGGAAAATCTTCGACAATCTCCGCCGCAGCCTCGTGGAGATCTCACAGATGGCGCTGCTCATCGCCGGCTGGTTCATCCTCCCCGGAACGGCGCTCAGATGGACGGCCGTCGTGCTGCTGGCGATCGGGGCCCCATGGCTGTTTTCGTTGTTCGTCTCGCTGCTGCGGCCGCCGCGCGACCAGTCGTGGCTCGCCTACTATGTCGCGGTCGGTCGCGATGCGATAACCAACGCCCAGCAGTTCGCGCTTGCCATCGTATTCCTGCCGCACCAGGCGGTGGTATCGGCCGATGCGATCATCAGAACGTTGTACCGGCTGTTCATCAGCAGGCGAACGCTCCTCGAGTGGCAGACGGCATCCCAGGTCGAGCGCACGATGGGATCGGGCTCGCAGCTCGAGACGTGGCGGAAGATGTGGCCGGTGACTGCGCTCTCACTCGTTGTTCTCGCTCTCGTTGCCGTCCACGAGATCGGAATCGGCGCGGTCGCACGCCCCGACGAGCGCTTCGTGTTCGTGATCGGCATCCTGCCTGTGCTGCTGCTCTGGTTCGCGAGCCCGAGCATCGCCTTCGCGCTCAGTCGCCCGGCAATTCTCGGTGAGATCTATCTCACCGTCGCGGAGCGGCAGGCGTCGCTCCGCTACGCGAAGCTGCACTGGACGTACTTCGAGAAATTCGTCACCGAAGAGACGCAGTGGCTCGCCCCCGACAACTACCAGGAAGATCCGACGCCGATCGTCGCGATGAGGACTTCCCCGACGAACATCGGCCTCCAGCTCCTGTCGACCGTGAGCGCGGTCGACCTCGGCCTCATCACGCGGTCCGACATGATCGATCGCGTGGAGCGCGTTTTTCGCTCGCTCGAGCGCATGCGCCGCTATCGCGGGCACTTCTTCAACTGGTACGATCTCGCCGACCTGCACATTCTCGAGCCGGCATACGTATCAACCGTCGACAGCGGCAACTTCGCCGGGCACCTGATTGCGCTCAAGCAGGGGTGCCTCGAGATGCTGAAGGCACCCGACGCGACGAGGGAAGAAGTGACTCGCCTGAGGGCGATCGCCGAGCGGGCGCACGCCTACGCAGTAGAGATGGATTTCAGGTTTCTCTTCGACGAGCGCAGGAAGCTGTTCACGATCGGCTACCACGTCGCCAGCAACACGGTAGACAACTCGTACTACGATCTACTCGCGTCCGAATCGCGGCTGGCGTCGTTCGTCGCTGTCGCAAAGGACGATGTCTCGGTAGACCACTGGTTCCGGCTTGGGCGGGCGCTCACCGCGACAGCCGGCACGAGGACGCTTCTGTCCTGGAGCGGCAGCATGTTCGAGTACCTGATGCCGGCGCTCGTTATGCAGACTTTTCCGTTCACGCTCCTCGACCAGACACACAAGGGGTGCGTGAAGCGACAGATCGCGTATGGCAACGAGCGCGGCGTGCCGTGGGGAGTGTCGGAGTCGGCGTATGCGGTGCGCGACCGCGCACAGACCTACCAGTATCGCGGCTTCGGCGTTCCCGATCTCGCCCTCAAGCGCGGACTCAGCAAGGAGCTCGTAATCGCTCCGTACGCAACGGTGCTGGCAATGCTCGTCGAGCCCCATCAGTCGCTCAAGAACCTCGCCGTTCTCGAAGCGGAGGGCGCGCTCGGCCCGTTCGGGTTCCGCGACGCGCTCGACTACACGCGTCCAGCTCCGGGATCGAAGAAGACGCTGGTCTGCACATACATGGCTCACCACATCGGGATGAGCATCGTCGCGCTCACGAATGCGCTCGACCGCCAGGTCTGGCCGCGACGGTTCCATACCGATCCGCTTGTGCGCTCCGCCGAGCTCATGCTTCAGGAGCGCATCCCGCGTCGACTGACGGTGCAGGATGTCCAGGGCGACGACGTCGCGCGCGTCCCAACCGAGATGGAAAAGCCGGCTGTTCGCGAGATCGACACGCCGTTTACGCCGCAGCCGGTCGTTGCCGTGCTCGGCAACGTTCCTTACACGGTAATGGTGACGAACGCCGGCGGCGGCTTCAGTCGATACGGCAACCTCGCGATCACGCGCTGGCGGCACGACAGCACCAGGGACAACTACGGGCAGTGGTGCTATGTAAAGGACCTCCGCTCGGGCAAGGTCTGGTCAACGGCACACCAGCCGACGGCCACCGAACCCCTGTGGTACAAGGTGCTCTTCGCCAGCGATCGCGTGACGTTCTCGCGCCGCGATGGCGACATCGAGACGTACACGGAAATCGCGATTGCGTCCGACGACGCGGCAGAAGTCAGGCGCGTGACGCTGATCAACCATTCCCTGCAGCCCCGCGACATCGAGCTCACCAGCTACACGGAGGTGGTGCTCTCGCCTCCTGATGCGGACCGCGCGCACCCGGCATTTGGAAACCTCTTCGTGCAGACCGAGTGGCTTCAGGCCAATGCGGCGCTGCTTGCGACACGCCGGCCCCGGTCGGCGACCGAAGCGGCTATCTGGTGCGCGCACGTCGCGTCCGCCGGACCCGAGCTCATCGGCCAGGTCACATGCGAAACGGACCGTTCGAAGTTCGTGGGCCGAGGCAGGTCGGTGAGAAACGCGATTGCGCTCGATGAGGATGCCGTGCTTTCAGGAACGGTCGGCGCCGTGCTCGATCCGATTTTTTCGCTCCGGGTACGAGTGCGCGTGCCTCCCGGATCGAGCGCTCAGGTCGCGTTCACCACCTTCGTGACCGAGGGCCGCGAACGGGCGATCGAGCTCGCTGATCTTTACCACGATCCGTACAGCGCGCGTCGTGCGCTCGACCTCTCGTGGGCGCAGGCGCAGGCGGAGCTCCGCGATCTCGGCATCGCGCCTGCTGACGCCGCGCTGTATCAGGATCTCGCCGGCCATCTGCTCTTCCCCCATCCCGGATTCCGCCCGCCGCAGAGCGCCGTCGAGGAGAACCGCCTCGGGCAGCAGGCACTATGGGGCCTTGGGATATCCGGCGACTGGCCGATACTGCTGGCGACAATCGAGACGTCAGTCGGGTTGCCGAGCGTGAGGCAATTGTTACGCACGCACCACTACTGGCGGTTAAAGGGAATCACATGCGATCTGGTGATCCTCAACATGCATCCCGCCACCTACATGCAGGAGTTGAGCGATCAGCTGGTGCAAACGACGATGGCATCGAGCGAGGCGGGACTACTCGACAGGCCGGGCGGCATCTTCATTCGCCGCTCCGACATACTCAAGCCCGAGGACATCACGCTCCTCAGGGCGATGGCGCGGGTGCAGATAGACTGCGACGGCCTCGGCCTCGGGAATTTCCTCGAGTTCCCCGGTGTCGAGGACCGATACCCACCCAGGCTCGCCGTGATGAATCGCGACATTGTCCCGCTCGGGACCGTGCCGATTCACGCCGATGCAGCCGAATCGGGACGTGGCCTGGAGGCGTTCAACGGTCTCGGCGGATTCAACACATCCAGCGAGTACGAGATACGTCTCACCGGTTCCGACCTGCCACCGGCGCCGTGGATCAACGTTGTCGGAAATCCCGCCGGTGGATTCTTTGTCAGCGAGACGGGCAGCGGGATGTCGTGGGCGGGAAACAGCTTCTTCTACCGCCTCACTCCGTGGCACAACGATCCGGTGCGCGACCCGTCGAGCGACTGCGTGTACCTCCGTGACGATGGGAACGGCGACCTGTGGACAGCCACGCCCGCCCCGATTCGCGAGGCGACTCCGTATACCGTTCGCCATGGCGCTGGTTATTCATCGTTCGAGCACGTGCATTCCGGGCTTCATAGCACACTACGGATGGGAATGGCGGAAAAAGATCCGGTGAAGGTCAGCGTTCTCACCCTTCGCAACGATGGGCCAGCGCGGAGAAAGCTGACGCTCACATGGTACCTGGAGTGGGTTCTCGGTGTGTCGCGCGACCAGACTCAGCACCATGTGCGAACAAGCTTCGACGAGACGACTCAGTCGATGTTCGCGCGCAACTACTTCGACACGCAATTCGCCGACACCGTCGCATTCGCATCGATCAGCGAGAGAGTCGCCTACTATACCGCCGACCGAAGGGAGTTTCTCGGCCGCAACGGATCGAACTCCAGCCCGGCGGCGCTCCAGCGCGCCGGGCTGTCGGGTGCGGTGGGTGCGACGATCGATCCGTGCTGCGCGCTTCAGGTAACGGTGACGCTCGAGCCTGGCGAGACACGGGAAATCTCGATGCTGCTCGGCGCGGCCCCGGGCGAGAGCGCGGTGCGGGAGCTGATCATGCGTCACCGTGGCCCCGGCAATGCGAATATCGCGCTCGGCGTGGCGGTCCAGAGCTGGAACAGGAGACTATCAACCATCGCGGTGCGCACCCCGGAACGAAAGTTCGACCTGATGCTCAACCGGTGGTCGCTCTACCAGACTCTTTCCTGCCGGATGTGGGGACGGTCGGCGCTATACCAGTCGAGCGGCGCGTTCGGTTTCCGTGACCAGCTTCAGGACGCAATGGCGCTCGTGTACACCGACCCGCACATCGCGCGCGAGCAGATCGTGCGCGCCGCTGCGCGGCAATTCGTGGAGGGAGATGTGCAGCACTGGTGGCACCCGCAGAGCGGGCGGGGAGTGCGGACGCGATTCTCGGATGACCTCGTCTGGCTGCCATACGTGCTCGCTCACTATGTGAGCGTCACCTCCGATACGGGCATCCTCGATGAGGAGCTGCCCTACCTGACAATGAGGCCGCTCGCGCCGGACGAGCATGAGATCTACGACCTGCCTCAGGTGTCGGAGGAGTCCGGCAACATCCACGACCATTGCACCCGCGCGCTCCGCCGCGCGTGCACAAAGGGCGTGCACGGGCTCCCGCTGATCGGCAGCGGTGACTGGAACGACGGCATGAACAGGGTCGGCATCGAGGGGAAGGGCGAGAGCGTCTGGCTCGCGTGGTTCCTGATCACGACGCTGCAAAAATTCTGCGTCCACGCTGATGCGCGCGGCGACAAGGCTCTGGGGGACGAGCTGCGCGCCCGAGCTGAGGAGTACCGTATCGCGGTGGAGGCATCCGCCTGGGATGGGGAATGGTACCGCCGCGCGTACTTCGACGACGGCTCACCGCTTGGATCGAGCACGAGTGACGAGTGCAGGATCGACTCGATCGCGCAAAGCTGGAGCGTCATCTCGGGAGCCGGCGATCCGGAACGCAGGAAGATCGCGATGCAGTCGCTCAACAGTCACCTCGTCAAGGAGGATGCGCGGCTGCTGATGCTGCTCACGCCTCCGTTCGACAAGACCACGCACGATCCCGGCTACATCCAGGGATATCTGCCGGGCGTGCGCGAGAATGGAGCGCAGTATACGCACGCCGCGCTATGGGCTGTGCTTGCCACCGCGCTCCAGGGCGACGGCGATCGGGCGTTCGAACTTTTCCAGATGATCAATCCCATCACGCATGGCGACAGCGCGGCGGCGATCGATATCTACAAGGTTGAGCCGTATGTCGTCGCCGCCGACGTGTATACGGCCGAGGGACATCTGGGGCGCGGCGGCTGGACCTGGTACACAGGCTCGTCGAGCTGGATGTACCGCATCGCGCTCGAGGCGATACTGGGATTCAGAAAGCGGGGAGGGGCGTTGTCGATCGAGCCGTGCATCCCCGCTGCATGGACGCAGTACACCATCGAGTACCGCCACAAGACATCGGTGTACAGTATTTCGGTCGAGAACCCGGACGGGCTTCAAAAAGGAACTGTCGATATCGTCGTTGACGGAAAAGCGGTGACGGGCCCGATCGCGCTCCTCGACGACGGCGCCCGCCACGAGGTCAGGGCTTTGCTTCGCTCCGGCGGCCAATAGGTCGCAAGTCAGCGATTGCCGGTCCGTTGACAACCTTACCGAAGGGGTCGAACCGCGAGCCGTGACATGGGCAGTCCCACGTTTTCTCGATGTTGTTCCAGTCGACGATGCAGTAGAGGTGCGGGCAGACGGCGGAGCACTGGCTGACGATCCCACTCTCGTCGCGGTACACCGCGATCTTGCTCGGGCCACGCCTGATCACCGCTCCCGTACCGGGCGGAATCTGCTCGAACGTCGCGACGTCGCCGCTGGTGAAGTGATCCTTCATCTGCAGCCCCATGTTCGCATTTTCCTTCAGGTAGGTTGCGGCCGAGCGCAACTTCAATCTTGAAGGATCGTAGAGGCTTGTCCACGGGTGCGGGCGTCCCTGCACGAGCTCGTTGAGGATTACGCCGGCGAGAGTGCCGTTGGTCATCCCGTTCCCGGAGTCGCCAGTGGCGATGTAGATGTGCTCGTCACCGCCCGGGTTCTTCCCGACGTAGCCCATGTAGTCAACGGGCTCGATCACCTGACCCGACCACGTGTACTCGACATCCTCGATCATCGGGAACCGCTTGCGCGTCCATTCCTCGAGCGAGCGGAACGGATCAGCTTTGTCATCACCCTGACCCGTCTTGTGGTCTTCCCCGCCGACGATCAGGATTTCGTGGTCCGCGCCTTCGGGACGGTGCACGCGAACGTAGTGGTACGGATCGGGTGTGTCCCAGTAGAGGCCGTGCGGGACTGATCCACGCGGAATCCGCGCCCCGATCGCGTAGGTGCGGTAAGCGGCCTGCTTGCTGTGAATGATCAGCCAGTCGTTCACCGGAGTGTTGGTGCAGACGACAATGTTGTTGGCTGTGATGACGTGACCGGCGGAGGTCGTGATGCGAGCCGGCTCGCCGTCCTCGACCGTCTCGGCGTGCACGCCGGTGTAGATCTTCCCGCCGTCACGAAGAATTCCGCGCGCCAGCCCCTTCAGGTACTTGAGCGGATGGAAAGTCGCCTGCCGCGGGAAGCGGAGAGCGACCCCGGTGTCCCAGAAATCGAGCGGCGCGCGTTCCACCAGCTCGGTATCGAGGCCGGCGCGCTGTGTTGCAGCCAGCTCAGCTTCGAGAACTTCCCGTTTGGTGTCGCCGCCGAGGAAGAGATAACCGTCAACGCGCTCGAAGTCACAGTGGATGTCTTCCGTGGATGCGATCGATTCGATCTGGGCGATCGCGGCCGTGTGACTTTCGGCGGCGATTCGAGCGCCGTCGCGGCCATGCATCTTCTCGATCGCGTGATATCTGTCGTCGAGGGCGGCAGTGAGGTGGGCGGTGGTGCGGCTGGTCTCGCCGCCGCCGACCGGCCCGTCATCGATCACCACCACGGCGCGGCCTGCCCGCGCGAGGAGATATGCGGTGGTCATTCCGGCGATGCCGGCGCCGATCACGCAAACGTTCGCGCGAAG
>DATLXE010000336.1:0-3795 GCA_035575795.1 Gemmatimonadaceae bacterium | reverse complement strand
GGTGAGGCGATGATCGTGCCCTCGCCTGAACACGTCGCGCACGGGGCGACGCTCACCACCTGCCCGAAGAACGACCGCTGTGCACGACGCACTTCTCCACTGCCGGCGCACGTCCCGCACGTCGTCACCGTGCTGCCGGCTTCCGCGCCTCGTCCCTCGCAGCGGTCACACGGCTCCAGCAGTCGCACGGTGACGCTGCGCTCGACGCCGGTCGCGACTTCCTCGAGCTTGAGCGACATCGCCAGCTTCACGTCGGAGCCGCTGCGCGGACCGCTCTCACGTGATCCGCCGCCGAACAGGTCGCCGAAACCGCCGAGCCCGCCCAGGTCGCGCATGAAGATGTTGAGCGCCTCGGAAAGATCGACGTGCTGGAAACCGCCACCGCCCCGCAGACCCGCCTCACCGTAACGGTCGTACATCGAGCGCTTGTCAGGATCGCGCAGGACGTCGTACGCCTCGGTGATGGACTTGAACTTCTCTTCCGCCTCGCGCGAGCCGCTGTTGCGGTCGGGGTGGTAAGTCATCGCCAGCTTGCGGTACGCCTTCTTTATCTCCTCGGCGCCGGCGTTACGCTCGACGCCGAGGGTTTGGTAAAAATCAGCCATGTGTACGTGAAGTGTCCTTTAGGAGGTCAGTCACCAGCTCTGAGGTGTGCGTCACGAGCGAGATGACCTTGTCATACGGCATTCTCGTCGGCCCGATGACGCCGATCACACCACTCAAAGGACCAGCGTGATAGGACGCCGTGACGACGGTGAAGGTCGCGAGCTTGGGATCGTTGTGCTCGTTGCCGATGGTGATGGACACGCCGCCCGCGTCGCTCCTCCGCCGCAGGAGCTCGCCGAGCTTTTCCCGCGTCTCGGTCAGCGCAACGAGCTTGCGCATGTTATCCACGCTTGCAAACTCAGGCTGCTCGGCGAGCACCGATGCCTGGCCGAGCAGCACCGCGTCCATGTCGGGCTCGAGCGCGGCCTCGAACAGCTGGTCACCCTCTTCGACGAAGATGTTGAGCAGTTCTGTCGCCTCACGCGTTGGACCGACATCGCGCAGCCGCTCGCCGAGCGAAGCGCGGATCTGGCGCATCGTGAGACCCGAGAGCCGCTCGTTGAGAACGCGCGTCACTTCGGAGATTGCGGCGTCGGCGATCTCACCGCGCACGTCGACGAAGATCGTACGCACTGCGCCGGCCGACAGCGTGAGGGCGAGGAGAAGCCGTTCCGACGACAGCCGAATCAGCTCGACGCGCTCGAGCACGGCGTTGTCGAGCCGGGGTCCGAGCGCGATCCCAAGCTCCTGGGTGATCACGCCCAGACTCTGCGCCGCGCGCCGCAGGATCGCTTCCACTGCCGAGCCGCCGGTGGTGATCTGCGCCGTCAAACGCCGCGCCTCGGTTACCCCCGGTGGCCTGACCGGAATGAGCGAATCCACGTAAACGCGGTAGGCGACATCCGTCGGTACCCGCCCCGCCGAGGCATGGGGGTGATACAAGTAGCCCTTTTCCTCGAGGTCGCTCATCGTGTTTCTGATCGTCGCCGCTGAGACACCGAGCCCGAACTTCTGGGCAAGGCTCCGCGAGCCGGCCGGTTGGGCCGTCTCGACATACGTCTGGATCACGGCCTCCAGCACCCGCCGCTCGCGCTCGTTCAGCTCGGCATGAGTCATAACTTCAAATATAGCAACGACTACGGTCGTTTCTCAGCGTCTCGCTCCCTTCCGCCGATCGATGGGCCGCAAGGTCCGCGGCGAGGCTGTCGAGCCGGAGCCAGCCGGTTGGAGTGAGGACGAGAGTGGTACCATCGGAGCGCGCCCATCCAGCGGCGATCCACGGCCGCGCGCGCTCGAGCTCCGCAGCGCTCGTCTCGAGTCCCCGGTTCGTGCGCAGGCCAAGGTAGACCTCCTCAGAAATCCTGTTCTCCGCGGTCAGCTCCTCTTCGGCTTCGATTGGCGACTTTCCCTCGGCGAGGGTGCGTACCCACTGTGCGTAGCCGCGCACATTCCAGCGGCGGACGTTTCCGTCGTACGAGTGTGCCGCCGGACCAAGCGCCGCGTATGGCTGCCCGGACCAGTAGATCGAGTTATGACGGGACCGCTTTCCAGGCAGCGCGAAGTTGGAAACCTCGTAGTGCTCGAAACCGGCGGCGGTGACCTGCTCGTGGGCGAGGAGAAAATCCTGCTCGTATGTCTCCTCGCTTCCTTCCACCGAATCCCCGCGCGATGCCCAGTGCGCCAGCGGCGTGTGCGACTCGACCGTCAGGCCGTAGATCGAAACGTGTGCCGGCTCGAGGGCGAGCAGCTGCGCGAGGTCAACGCGCAAATCACGCTGCAAATGGGCAGGGAGCGCAAAGATGACATCGAGTGAGTAATTGACAAGGCCAGCGGCACGCAGCGCCTGCACCGCACGCTCCGGCTGCGTGGAGTCGTGGGTGCGGTGCATCCACGCCAGGACCCTGTCGTTGAAGCTTTGAACCCCGACCGAGACGCGGTTGACCCCGGATCTCGCCCAGGCTTGGGCGTTGGATGGCGTCACGTCGTCCGGGTTTGCCTCAATCGTTACCTCGGCACCATCGACAATTCCAACGTGCTCCCGGATGAGGCTGAGCAGACGCGCGATCCCCTCTCCACCGAGCCGCGACGGGGTGCCACCGCCGACATATACCGTCTGCAGCTCGCCCAGCACCCCTCCGTGACTCGCCAGAGCAAGCTCGGACCTGAGGGCTCCGAGGTATTCGTCAACGGGAGTCTCCGCCCTGACCGCGATCGAAAAATCACAGTACGAGCACCGCCGGGCGCAGAACGGAACATGGACATAGAGGTGGTGGGCCGGCATGCCTTCAATATAGGCCGCCTCCCTTCCGGTCTTCTCTACCGCCGCCGGACTTCCCCGGAGTTGGAAGTCTCGATGAGACCCCGGATCTCCAGCGAGGTGATCGCCGCCAGGCACTGCGCGATCGACAGGCCGGTGCGGCCTGCGAGCCAATCGGGCTCACGGTAGCCGTCTCCGAGCAGCGCCCACATGCTCCGCTCGGGCTCAGGGAGAATCGGATCGGTCGCGCGCGCCGCGGGAGAAATTCCAAGCAGGGCGAGGGCATCGTCCGCACCGGTAATCACGGCCGCGCCGTCCCGCAAAAGCTCGTTGGACCCAACGCTCTGCGGCGAATCCACCGGGCCGGGCACCGCGGCGACGGTCCGGCCGAGGTCCAGCGCATGGGTCGCGGTGTTGAGCGCGCCGCTCTTGCGCCCCGCCTCGACGACGATGGTCAGCCGCGCCAGGCCGGCGATGATCCTGTTTCGTTTCGGGAAGGCGCCCTTGTGCGCAGATGCGCCCGGGCCGTTCTCGGAAAGCACCAGACCCTCCGCCGCAATCCTCCGATGCAGGGCCTGGTGACCGGCCGGATATGGAACGTCGATCCCGGTTCCCAATACCGCCACGGTGCCGCCGCCTTCGTCGAGCGCACTCCGGTGCGCCACCGCGTCGATTCCGCGCGCCATTCCGCTCACCACGCAGACGCCGGCGCGGACAAGATCTCGCGCCAAAGAACGAGCTGTCCGCTCACCGTACGCGGTCGAATCACGCGTGCCGACGATGGCAACGAGAGGGGCGTTCAGCAGGTCGGCGCGACCCACTGCGTACAGCGTTCGCGGGGGTTGTGGGAGGTCGTCCAGCGAGAGCGGAAACCGCCCGTCGCCCTTTCGCCAAGTCTCAACCCGGCCGCCTAACGTCCGATCAGGTTGGGTCACCCAACCTTAAGGCAGTTCTACAGTTACGGCGTTCGGTCTAACGTTGTGTCTTAACTT
>DATLXE010000335.1:0-6331 GCA_035575795.1 Gemmatimonadaceae bacterium | reverse complement strand
ATCGAACCGCAGTCGCTCGAGCGTGGCGGCGACGTCCTGGCCCGTCAGGCCGCGGCCGACCGCGATGTCGAGACACTGCCGGGTGTACAGATCCAGCACCGTGAGCGTCCGGAAGCGGCGACCATCGGCGAGCTGATCCGGCGCCCGCGCGACGGCCTGATACACAACGAACACGTTCGAGTGTTGATTGTCGTCGGCTTCGATTATCAAGATAGAAGACCGTCCTTCGCGTGCCCAAGTCGCAAGCTTCGAGCATTTCGCGTCTAGTGCACGGCGAACGCGCTCAAGACGAAGCTCCTCGGGATCCCCCTCGATATCGGTGTGCAGAATGAGCCGCGAGTCCTCCTTGAAGCGCAGGTGCAGCCGCAACTCGAACGGCAGCACCGTAGAAGACAATGTGATGGTTTCGCCGACAGTCAAGCGATTCGCGGCATCGAGTACCAGTCGCGCCACCTCCCGGTGCGCGATTGCAAATTCTATTCGCGCAGCGGACGTTTCGGTCGCGCGAACAGCGAGTGAGAATCTTCCCGGTAATCGCCCGGCCAGCATGTCCTTGACAGGAACGAGAAGCCGCTCGATCCTCGCAATGTTCGCTAGTTGTCCGTCGAACGATTCGATAACGGTGTGTTCGACGGCGAAACGACGGTGCGTCGACTCCCATAACTCTTCGACTGCCTTGATGTCACGATGGTCCCGATCGGGACGGCCGGTCAGAGCTACCGTCTCGCTGATTCGGGCCGCCACGATCTGCCGCACGAACGCGCACACCTGATCCTGATTGCTCTGAACCGTACCGGGTTCGTCGGAGGGCTCATTTCTTGAGAGGATGTAGCCCATGGCAAGACCGAGAAAGTATTCCCCCGAAGTCCGAGAGCGAGCCACGCGCATGGTTCGTGAGCATGGCCCCGAGCACCCGTCGCAGTGGGCGGCGATCACGTCGATCGCCAGCAAGTTCGGGTGCACGGCTGAGACGTTGCGCAATTGGGTGCGCCAAGCTGAGCGCGACAGCGGTCAGCGTGGCGGGCTCACGACCGACGAGCGGCATCGGCTAAAGGAGCTGGAGCGCGACAATCGCGAGCTCAAACGCACGAATGAGATCTTGCGCAAGGCGTCCGCGTATTTCGCTCAGGCGGAGCTCGACCGCCGACCGACGTGATGATCCGCTTCATCAACGATCACCGGGCCACGTATGGGGTCGAGCCGATCTGCGCCGTGCTGCCGATCGCCCCGTCGACGTATTTTCGCCATCACGCGCAACAGCTCGATGTCACACAGCGGTCGGCGCGCACCCAACGCGATGATGAGCTGCGGGGCGAGATTCAGCGAGTCTGGGACGCCAACTTCCAGGTCTATGGCCCGCGGAAGGTCTGGCACGAACTGCAGCGCGAGTAGGTGAACGTCGCCCGGTGTACGGTCGGTCGCCTGATGCGGGACATGGGATTGGCTGGTGCGGTACGGGGCCGCGCGTGGGTGACGACCACGCAGTCGCAGCCCGCTCGTGATCGTCCCGCCGATCTGGTCGACCGCACGTTCACGGCGACGCGACCGAATCAGCTCTGGGTGTCGGACTTCACGTATGTCGCGACGTGGGCCGGCTTCGTGTACGTGGCGTTCGTGATCGACGTCTTCGCTCGCCGGATTGTCGGCTGGCGGGTGTCGTCGTCGCTCCGGACCGACTTCGTCTTGGACGCGCTCGAGCAAGCGATCCAGGCGCGCGGCGGCGCCATGCCCGCCGGCCTCGTGCATCACAGCGATCAAGGCACGCAGTATCTCTCGATGCGGTACACAGACCGCCTGGCGGATGCCGGCATCGCGCCGTCCGTGGGCAGCCGTGGTGACGCGTACGACAACGCGCTCGCCGAATCGGTGATTGGTCTTTTCAAGACGGAGGTGATTCGACGACTGGGACCGTGGCGGCAGCTGGAAGCGGTGGAGTTTGCCACCCTGACGTGGATCGACTGGTTCAATATGCGACGGTTGCTGGAGCCGATCGGCTACGTGCCGCCGGCCGAATTCGAAGCGCGTTACTATGAGCAGGCCGCAGTGGCCTGACTCAATTAATTCGCCCTCCGAGATTCCCGGTACGATTCAGCTCGGTCGCATGAGCCTCGATTCTATTCACCACACTTATGCGGCATCCAAGTGCCCTGGTGAGCGAAGAAGGACGAGGGCTATCCGTTCAACAACGCCCGAACCTGGGACCCTCAACGCGTTGTCCGGCTACTTGAGGCTAGAGTCAAGCGATGTTGACGTGAGCGTTCGAAGCCGCCGCTTACTCTCTAGGAGTGCCCGCAGTTGGAGGATTCACCGGCGAGGAGTGCAAATGACGGCTCTACGCGCCAGCATCGAGTATTCCATCGACAAAAGCATTGGCGCACTCGTACTGCCAGTTCGTGCGGGTCCTCGTCTCGAAGCGGCGCAGCACATATCCTGGCATCTGTGGCACCTGGGCGGAATTGTAGAAGACGGTTTTCTGAGTGCTGATAGCAGACGTCAGCCTAGCGAACCGCGGTAGGTAGTCCTTGCCGCCGAAGAACACGATACGCTGGTCTCCCTCGGCAGCATCTGCAAATCTCGATACCTGTCCGAATGCCGGCGGCGCTTATACGCGTCGGCGGCCTGGCTGAACGTGATGTCGTAATAGGGCGTCAGAAAGGCTGCGCTGATCAATCCCCAACCGGCCGACAGAATGTAGACATTATCGATACCCATCCCCTCCACGAGCCTTCCGTAAGTACGGTTGTTATAGAGCCGCCAGGCCGGCAGGAGCTTGAGGGGATTGTGGCGGCTCTTGTGGTTGTACTGAAGCAGGAGGTCACGCCAGAGCGGTCCCGTGTCCGACGGGTCATCTGGCCGCGCGTAGACCACATCGCTGTCGGTCGGAGCGCCGGACGGGTCGGCGACGAAGCACACAGACGTGCCTGCTGCCGTCTCGAGGTGTCCAGCGTCCGGTTGCTTGCTGGCGGCGCACTGAATGACGACGATCATGTGGCGCAGTCCGCAACCATCTGCTCGAGTTTGTCGAGGAACTGCGGCGCGTAGCTCTCGCCGACGTAATTCTGGTTCCACAACCCGGAGGCGCGGACGCGCCCGCGATCTGACTTGTGGCCGAGCCACTCTGACGAGGGCGCGTCGAGCAATGGTTTTTCGTAGTTACTGAGAAGCGCGATTGAATTGCGCTCGATGTAGCCGCGCCGACTGGCCGGCCCGGCGCCGTCATTGATGGGAAGCCAGAGGAACGGCATGCAGCCGATAAACTGGCTGACCTCCCGCTCGAGGGCGAGCTCGTTTTTCCGGACGTCGCCTGTCGCGGTGTTGCCGGCACCCCACGTTGGGAAATCGTACCCGCGGCGTGCGGCGAGCGCCGCGCCGACGATGAGCCTGAAGATGAAGCCGCGATGGTTGCCGCCGCCGGTGCTGAGCTGACCTTTGTGCTGCGACAGCCGCGTCCAGAGCTTTGTCCCGGAACCCGCCTTCAGCGCGTGCGTCCCGACGCGCACGATTCTCGGCCCGGCTCCCGTCTCCGAGCGCATCTCGAGGGGCTCGCGGAAGAAGTACACGCCGCGACGCGGCGAATCCATTCGGCCCGAGCAGCCGGCAAGACAGCGCTGTCCCCCAACGCTCTCTTCGAGCCGGTCGAGAATCGAATAGAACCTGACCAGATGTTGGAGGCGGACGTCAGGCTTCATCGGAATCCCCGTCCGCATCAATGTCATCGAAAATGCTCCGGCCTCCCTGCGGTCGATCGGCCGTCTCGACTTTCCCTAGTTTTCTCGGTTTCCGCTTCGCGTCCTCGGGTGTGTTCTCACCAACCATTCGTTGGCGCGACGCGTCTCGCGGTCGATGATGCGTGCGGCGTCATCGTCGTCGCCGAAATGCTCCTTCAACGTGTCGAAGGATTCCATGAGCGACGACATGTGCTCTTCAGGCGGTTCCTCCGAGTTGTGGTCCGATTCCACGTTCCGCCGCACGTCATCCAGGCGTGGCAGGAGTTCCGTGCGCACCCGCTGTTTCAGTTCCTCGAACTCGTTATCTTCGAAGACGCTCCGGATGGTCTTGCTGCTCATCGCGGACAGATCGTCTCCCTCGACAGAGTACTCACTGACAGTCTGGACGAACGTCTGTCGGTTCTTCTCCGGCAAGAGGCCAAGATTGTTAAGGCGCACGACGACGCCCACCTCGGACATCGCGCTCAGCATGAGGCCGGGCCTCGAGATGCGATCCAAGAAACCGGGACTGTCCTCGACATAGAGCTTGAGGAATTCTCTCGAGCATCGGCGTGCTAGAAACCCGTCGAGCGCCCACTTACCGCCCCAGGTGGCAAGTGATCGTAACTTGTAGGCCTTACTCTTCGGGAATTCCCGCAGCCGCGCCAGCACCAGTGGAAAAGCGCGTTCGGAACAATGACGGCGCGCTCAATTCCGACGTCGCCGCAGGTTACCTGTTCGACGAGCTTCTCGGGAGCGCTGCCTTGGATATAGACGCCGAGGAGCTCCGGGCTTTCGACAAGGGTTGACGCGTACGCGTCGCCGATGGTCGGGTGCTTGAAACGCCACAATGCCGTGCCGCTCGCCTGCGAGTGCTGGACAAGGCTGCCGTTGAGCGCTTCCAGGGCCTTGATGCAGTTCCCGAGGTCGCTGCCGAGACGCTGCAACGCCTCCCCTTCGGAGATCTCTAGTGTGATCGGGCTCTCGAGACCGTCGTTGCGCGTGGAATGCCGCCTTCTCTCGGAGCGACCTCATTGGATTGTCCGAGACCGTTCCGCATATGTGGTGGCGGCTGGGTAAGCGTCCATACGCCGCCATCGTCATCGCCCCGAGCGGCTTCGACGCGATGGTCTGGCTAGACGGCCCGCTCTCGCCGCAAGAACTTGATTCCTTAGCCGCCGGTTCACAGATCCTCCGCCCGACCAACATCACGATCCCGCCGGTGGCGATGCGCCAACGCCAGGATGCGGTCGCGGACGTCGCCGTTCTGATCGGGCTGTGGCTGGTAGCGCAGCGCCGCCGCGCTCATGTGCACGACGGTGAGCGCGCGCCGCTCGCTCAGGCCCCGCGTGACCATGTGCCGCACCACCTCGCGTCGAGCCGGTGCGGTCACCACTTTTTTCGCAGCACCTCACGGGTCACCTCGTTTTCCAAGAGGGACTCCGCGAGCAACTTCTTCAGCCGATGGTTTTCGGTCTCGAGCTCCTTCAGCCGCTTCGCGTCCGACACGCTCATGCCGCCGAACTTGCTCCGCCAGAGGTAATAACTCGCCTCCGAGAAGCCGTGCGTGCGGCACAGGTCCTTCACGGGCAACCCCGCATCGGCCTCCCGGAGGAAGCCCACAATCTGCGTCTCGGTGAATCGCTTCTTCATCGTCCGACCCTTTCGCTGGGCCGGACTCTAAACCAAAACGCTACTCAGAATCGGGGGGACGTCAGCGGCTCCGGCGTCAAGGGGTCCATCTTACGGTGCAGAATTGCATGGAACATGGATGGTTACAGATACGAGGGCGATTCGACCACCCTGATCGCGCTGAGAAGGGATCGGCTCTCAGAGCCACGAGTATTGATTGCGAGTTCATCTAAGAGGTCTGGAACCGCGACGCCAAATGCCGCAATCTCGGCAAGTGTCTCCTGATCCACCTTCACATGCACCCGCTGCTGGCGCCGAGCCGGCGCCGCTGGGTAAATTAGAAGACATCTGGGCCGTCGCATTCCCCTCGATAGTGTCAACGCGTAAATAGCGGCTTGATAAACGTCCGCGGCGCCCAACTTGTCCACGTCGTAGTTCTTGTACTTTGCATCCATTGGCAGGCGCAGGATTCCGACCGCAGAGTCGAGCAAGAGGTCGGGGCGGACGTGACCAAATGAACGATGCTCCTCAGCATCCCAAAGAATCGATCCGTGGGACGACTGCCTCCGAACTTGCAGGTCCTCATTAGAAACGACTTGCTCGACTGCCATTGAGATGAACTCCTCGAACAACCGCGGCATATTCAGAAAAAACGAGAACCCGCGACTCGACCCGTGGCGCAACACATCGGAGGCTGAAACCCCCTTGACAAGCAGATATGCAAGCTCGAGAGCGTGGCGGTAGTGCGCATTTACTCGCGTCAGAACAGGGCTGTCCAGCTGCTCCGTCGGATCGTCCTGACACAGCTCCTCCCATGTAGACGATATGCGCTGCACGAACGAAACAATGCGTTCACTCTGAACCCCGCGGAGCGCCACGCGCAGCCCGCGTAAGAGCCAACGGTTCTCAGGGATGTCTCGAACTCGGTCCTCGTAGTGACATGCGAGCCGATCCACACGGCCCCAGAGTCGAAACACTTGGGTTTTCAGGTC
>DATLXE010000334.1:0-2934 GCA_035575795.1 Gemmatimonadaceae bacterium | reverse complement strand
CGCCGTAAAACACTTCTCACGCCGCGAGGTGTATGGGCCGATCGCCGACTCGCTCCGCGCTGCCGCCAACGGGGGACTTCCTTCTCCGCGTCAACCCGAGGCGGAGCCCGCCCTGCCTGGAGCCGCGCTGGACTGAGCGTGTCTGACAGCAAGAGACACGTCCTCTACCTCGGGGAAGACCGGGGAACATCCCTCCATCGGGCGAACGCCCTGCGTCGACTCGGTCATGCGGTCACACTGGTGTGGCCAGAACGCCTGTTGCCGGCTATTCCGATGCTCGACAAATGGTCGTGGCACAGCGGCGGGCTTTTTCTCGAGGAGATTGTGCGCCGGCGCGTGCTCGCAACGGACGTTCGCGCCGACGTCGTGGTGGTGAACAACGGCGAGCTGGTGGGGCCGGGGCTCATCGCCGACCTGAGAAAGAAGTTCGGCCCTGTGATCAACTATAACGTCGACGATCCGTTCGGAGAGCGGGATGGAAGGCGGTGGAGACTCTACCGGAAAGCTCTGCCGCAATACGATCTGGTGGTGGTGGTGCGGAAAGAGAACGTCGATGAAGCGCTCGCCGCCGGTGCACGGAGAGTGTTGCACCGCGTTCGTACCGCCGACGAGGTCGAGCATGCGCCGGGACCCCCGACCGGCAGCGGGGAAATGCGGTGGGCGAGCGAGGTGTCATTCATCGGAACCTGGATGCCGGAGAGAGGACCCTTTCTCGCCGAGCTCGTTGCGCGCGGAATACCCTTGAGCATTCACGGCGACCGGTGGGACCGAGCCCGCGAATGGGCTGTCCTCCGGCCGCACTGGTGCGGCGCGGGGCTATCCAACCTCGATTATCGGGATGCCATCAGCTACTCGAAGATTTGCATTGGAATGTTGTCAAAGGGGAACCGCGATCTCCACACTCATCGATCCGTCGAAATCCCCTACATCGGGAGTCTTCTCTGCGCTGAGCGGACGTCGGAGCACCAGGCGCTTTACGCGGAAGGCCGTGAAGCCGTCTTCTGGGACAGCGCATCGGAGTGCGCCGACATCTGCGCGTCACTCCTGGCTGACGAGTCGAAGCGAGCACGCATTGCCGCCAACGGGCAGAGGCGCGCACTGGAGAATGGACACCTGAACGAGAAGTTGATGGCGAGCATGATCGAGGCGGCTAGCGACCTGTGAAAGTCGTGCTCTCTACGCCAGGCCGGTTTCACTCCTTTCAGCTCGGCTACCAACTCGCGCGCATGGGCCACCTCCACACCCTTTTTACAGGACTTCCGCGATTCAAGACGGCAAAGGAAAAACTTGATGCACGGTTCGTAAGAAGTTTCCCGTGGATCGAAACCCCACGTCTCGCGCTGCTGCGAGCCGGGATATCCGAAGGAGCTTTAGCGAGAGAGCTGGAGTATCGGGGTAAGCGTTTCTTCGACGCTTACGTCGCCAGATCAATGCCCTCCGCCGATGTTTTCTGCGGTCTCTCCGGGTCCGCGCTGCAAAGTGGCGTGGCGGCGAAAGAAAAGGGGATGCGGTATTTCGCCGATCGGGGATCGAGTCACATCCGGTTTCAGGATCGCATTCTTAGGGAGGAATATGCGCTTCAGAACCTGAGATTCCGCGGCATCGATCCGCGTGTAGTGGATCTGGAAGAGCGCGAATACGAGCTCGCCGATGCCATCACTGTTCCGTCGAGGTTTGCGGCGACATCGTTTCTCGGGCTCGGAATTTCACCGCAAAAAGTTCATGTCGTTCCATACGGAGTCGACCTCCAGCGATTCAGGCAAACCACGAAGCCGTCGGACGCCCACTTCGACATTCTGTTCGCCGGCCTCGCCTCCATCCAGAAGGGCATTCCGTATCTCGTGGATGCGTTTGTGCACTTCCATCATCCGGCCAAGCGGCTGACTCTTGCTGGAAGGGTAGCGCCCGAGCTGCGCGATTTCCTGGCGAGAAAGCTGCGGGGGCACTCCGTCCGTTTTGCCGGCTCGCTGCCCCCGGACGAGCTAGCCAGGGTCATGAGCGCGAGCCACGTAATGGTGCTGCCGAGCGTGCAGGAGGGCCTCGCGCTCGTTCAGGCCCAGGCGTTGGCGTGCGGTTGCCCGGTGATCGCGACCACCAACACCGGCGCGGAAGATATTTTCACGCACGGCCACGAAGGCTTCATCCTTCCCATCCGGGATTCCGCCGCCATAGCGGGGGCGCTCGACACCCTGGCGGGCGATGAGCCGCTCCGTGTACGAATGTCCGAGGCGGGGCTCCGGACCGCTGCGGGGATGGGTGGCTGGGAGGTTTACGGCGAAAATATGCGCCGTCTTTTTGAGGAGATAGCTTAGAATTGACGATGCCCCGTCTGGAACCTGTCGCATTCGGAGGAACACTCCGGGGAGCTAATCGCTACCTCCTCGCGGTGGGCTTTGGCGCAGTCGCAATCGCGGGGCAGTTCCTCACCGGAACCGATCCTGTGGTTGCTCTCCTATTGGGCATCGCGCTGACCGCGGGGCTCGCCGCCGTCACCGCGGCCGGTGGCTCCCGAACACTCCTCGGCATTCTCAACCTGGCCCTAATCGCGAAATTCCTCCTCTTCGCGGTGGTACTGAAGATCCTCGTACGCGAGCCGGTGGACCTTAATCTCGAGGCGCCGTTGGAAACCTCGCTGGCAATGGCGATCGGTTTCACCTCGGTTTTCCTCGCGTCGGCGGTGCAGAAGCTTCTTCCGCAGCCGAAGCGGTGGATGATACCGCGCATCGATCGCCCGGACTTATACCTGATCGCCGCGGTGTTGTGCTTTGTCATTGGTTACGCCGCATGGTACGCGGGTTTCGCCAGCGGATTCGATGGGGAGAATCGGGTTGGTGGGTATCTCGGAGTAATGCGCAGCGCCGGACTGCTCAGGCATGTGACCGTGCCAGCGGTGATGCTCTTCCTGTGGGCGCGCGGGTCGGGTCGCTTTCTCTC
>DATLXE010000333.1:0-2073 GCA_035575795.1 Gemmatimonadaceae bacterium | reverse complement strand
CTGGACGAGTCGGCATATTCGCGCGAGCTGGCGCCGCTTGCCGGACACTACCCTGCACTCCGGCTCGGACCGGCGTGGTGGTTTCATGACTCCATCGAAGGCATGACACGCTATCGCGAGCAGACGACTGAAACGGCGGGGATCTACAACACCGCTGGCTTCAACGACGACACCCGGGCATTCTGTTCCATTCCCGCGCGGCATGACATGTCACGCCGCGTGGACGCGAACTTTCTCGCGCGCCTCACCGCTCGCCATCGGATCAGCAGGGGCGAAGCGATAGAGATGGCGCGCGCACTCGCGTACGACCTTCCAAAGCGCTCCTATCGGCTGGACGGTATTGACGCGGCCGGACAAAAAAGCTAGTTCCGCTCGCATGTCAGCGAACGTTGCATTGCCGGACATCACCGCCACCTTTCGCCATTTCGGGGTCATTCCCGTGATAACGATCGAGGACGCGTCGGCGTCGGCTGGCCTGGCTCGCGCACTCAGCGAGGGAGGATTGCTGTGCGCTGAAGTGACTCTCCGTACGAGCTGCGCGCTCGAGTCGATAGAACGGATGCGTGTTGCGGCTCCGGATCTCGTGCTCGGCGCGGGAACCGTTCTGACGGAGGCCCAGGCTGACGACGCCGTGCGCGCAGGCGCACGATTCGTTGTCGCTCCCGGCTTCAATCGGAAAGTCGTGGACTGGTGCCGCGGGCGCGACGTGCCCGTCTATCCGGGCGTCTGCACTCCGACCGAGATCGAGGCCGCCCTTGATGCGGGCGTGCGGGAGCTCAAGTTCTTCCCCGCCGAGGCAATGGGCGGAGTTGCCTGTCTCAAAGCCATCTCCGCACCTTACGGCGCGGTGAGCTTCATTCCCACCGGGGGAATAAACCTGTCGAACATGGCGAACTATCTCGCACTTCCCCACGTGATCGCGTGCGGCGGAAGCTGGATCGCATCCGCCGCCGACCTGTCGGCCGGCAACTTCGCGGCGGTTCGGTCCCAGGCCGCCGACGCGGTCGCGCAAGCGCAGCGCGCCAGGCCACTCGCATGACGCGAGTCGTGACCTTCGGTGAAGTGATGCTTCGCCTCAAGTCGCCGGAGGCGGAAAGACTTTTTCAGTCTCCCATCCTGGAAGCGACCTTCGGTGGCGCTGAGGCGAACGTGGCGGTGTCACTCGCGCACTTCGGCATGTCTGTGAATTTCGTGTCCGCAATTCCGGATGGGCCGGTCGGCAACGCGTGCGTCGCCGCCATCCGCGCATTCGGGGTCGATACGAGCCACGTTCGCCGCCAAGGCGAGCGGATCGGCCTCTACTTTCTCGAAGCAGGAGCCAACCAGCGTCCGTCGCGCGTGACTTACGACCGGGCGGGCTCCGCGATCGCGACCGCGAAGGCTCACGACTTCGACTGGAACGCGATCCTTGTTGGCGCCGAATGGCTTCACGTCAGCGGCGTGACAGCGGCGATAAGCCAGTCGGCGGCCGATCTCGTCATGGCGGCGATCTCGACGGCTAGGTCGCGAAAAATAACCGTGTCATGCGACTACAACTTCCGCAAAAATCTCTGGCGTTATGGCAAGAAAGCGCCCGAGGTGATGCGGGAGATCGTCAGTCAGGTCGATATCGGCATCGCCAACGAGGAGGACTGTCAGCTCGCGCTCGGCATCGATGTGGACGTCGATGCGGGAGGCCCTGAGCTTCACAGATACCGGGCGCTGGCGGAGCGGGTCCTCGACGAGTTCCCCAATCTCAGGAAGCAAGTCATCACCCTGCGCTCCAGCCACAGCGCGGACCGCAACCAATGGGGAGCGGTACTTCACAACCGAACCGACTTCCACTCGAGCACCAGCTATGAGATCACCGACATCGTGGACCGCGTGGGCGCCGGTGATTCATTTGCCGCCGGACTCATCTACGCGCTACTCACCGCTCCGCACGATGACGCCGGCGCACTCGAGTTCGCCACCGCCGCGTCGTGCCTCAAGCACTCGATACCCGGCGACTTTAACCGCGTCAGTGTCGCCGAGGTGAGAGCCCTCATTGCTGGCGACGCGAGCGGGAGGGTGCAGCGATGAGCTCCTCTTCGA
>DATLXE010000332.1:0-19150 GCA_035575795.1 Gemmatimonadaceae bacterium | reverse complement strand
CGCAGCAAATGAGCGGTTTCGATGAGTCCGCGAAGTTCTTCTGCCGCGATCACGGCTACGTCCTCACCGTCGCGCCGACGGATGATGACGGGTGCACGCGACTCAACGACTTCATCGAGCAGCGCCTTCAGGTTTGCCCGGGCCTGTGTATACGTTGTTTCAGCGGTCATGTGATTCAGTACAGGATGGCTGTACAACGTATTCCACGTTGTTGGCTTCAGTCCAATCATCGCCGAGGCGGTGCTCGCCTCAGGGCCGCTTGGAGGACGGCGGCCATATCAAAAGAGCCGAGACCGAGGGCTGCGGCTTCGGAGAAGAGGCTGTCGAAAACGTCGAGGAGGGGAGTTTGCGGCGCCGGCTTGACGTCCGATCTCAGGGGATCCTTCGGTGGCGAACTTCATCGCGCCAAAAAGCCTGTCAAGACTCGCGCTCGGTGATGTTCAGGCCTTCGAAAGTCTTGCAGATGAGCGCATTCACTTGGGGTCAGGGATCTCGGATCTAACGGCGCGATGCCGGACAGAGCCCGCCGAGGACGTGAACCTTCGCGAGTTGGTCGAAGCAGCTCGCGAAGGATGAAGCGAGGGGCGTCACAATTCCTCTTCCCCGCTCGGAACCCGCCCCATCACCGCCCGCCGATATCACTGCGCCCCGATTCAGAACAGAACGAAACTGCCGGCCAAAGAGCCGTCGAATTGCCGGCAAGGGACGCTCGCGCGGAGCCGCCTCGTCAAGACATCGACTTGAATCATCCTTTACGTGCTCCGAGGCACATCTGACGGGTCGCGGCCCGTTAGAGTTAGACATAAGTTCTCGCGATTAGATCGGTATGTGAAAAGCCGGAACAAACGGTTTCCTGACTTTCGGTGGCCTGACCCTACTCCCCCCTGATCGCGGTGAACAGCCCGTTGGGCTGACTGAGCTCGATCCGGTCCGGCAGCAGCCGGGCGCGGACTCCGCTCACGCCCCGCAGATTGAACCAGCCGTCGATGTCGGGCTCGAGAACATACGGCCGTTGGTTCCCGATGGTCGCTACGAGCTGCGATCCACGCAACGCCAGCATCAACTTGTTCGGTCCGAGCGTGTACTGGCCGGTGAATTGTTTGAGGTGCGCGGGATCGGAGAGCTTCGCGTCCGGCTTCTTGCGAAAGACGCTCGCCGCGACGCTCGTTTCGAAGTTCACCTCAAGCGTGGCGATGTTCCCGGCGAGGTCGGTGCGGAAGTTGTACTTCATGTCCTCGAACACCGGATCCTTCTCGTTCTTCACGCCATTGAATACGTCGTAGTGCCAATGCTCGAGAGGGGTGGCGATGTAGTTGAAACTGGCCTGCAATCCCTCTTTTCCGGACTTGCCAATCTTCAATACGCCGTAGCCTTCATTTTCGTATTCGCCCACATAATCATCCATTGCGTGGGAGGGTTTCGTTCCGGATCTGCGCGTGGCCTGGCGCTTCGCCCGGGCATCCTTGGCCGACTTGCGGGCCAGGTCCCGTTTGACAAGGGCCTCGCCACTCCAGTCCTTCCGCGGAAGGTCGAGCAGACGATCGAAGGCGTGACGGCTGACCAGCCCGCTAGACGGCGAGCCATTGGCGTTCGCCAGAGCGACGATGCCGATGTTGTCGTGTGGATAAAGCGTGACCAGCGCAGAGAAGCCGTCGATGTTCCCGCCGTGGGAAACTCGATAGTGGCCGCGATAGCTGTCGACGAACCAGCCCAGACCGTAACTGCCGGGCGAAAGCTCTGCCTCCTCGGGAATCAAAGCAACGGCCACCTGCGGCGTGTGCATTTCGCGTACGGTAGTCGCGTCAATGATCTGTCGGTCGCCGAGTTTTCCACGCTGGAGGTGAATCATCATCCAGCGGCTCATCTCATTTACGCTGGAATTGATCGATCCGGCCGGCCCCATGTTGCCGATTTCTCGATAAGGGACTTCGAGGATCGTCTCGAGGTCAGTTTCCCGGCGGTACGGTTTGGCGTGGTCGGGATCTTTCTGAGAATCGGCGTCCGCAAAGTTGCTGCGTTTCATGTTGAGCGGCTCGAAGATCCGTTTACGCACCGCGTCCTCCCAGGTCATGCGGGTCAGTTGCTCGATCAGATATCCCGCGGTGAGGAACATGAGGTTGTTGTATTGATACCGCTCGCGTAGTTCGGCATTGGGAGGAACCGACCCCAATCGCGCCACGAGGTCCTTCCGCGACAGATCTTGGTTGTTGTACCAGACGAGATCGTGCCGCGGCACCCCGGAGCGGTGTGTCACGAGGTCGCGCGGCGTCAGGCCTTCGGCGAGCGAGCTCGTGACCATGCGAAACTCGGGCAGGTAATTACGCACCGGTTTGTCCCAATCGAGCACGCCTTCATCCACGAGCTGCCCCATCAAAAACGTGGTGAACGCTTTGGTGGCCGATCCGATCGGCAGGAGCGTGTCGGCGGTCATCGGCAGATTATTCTTGATGTCCCGCAGACCGTAACCCTTCGCAAAAACCACCTCGCCATCGGCCACGACGGCTATCGCCATTCCCGGGACTTCCCACTTGCGGAGCGCGTCCTCGGCGAAATCGTCGAATCCCGCCAGCTTCGCCCCGAAGTTCTCCTTCTCCTTGCGCAGCAACTCGAACGGCAAGGTCTTGCCGCCCTGAGTGAAGCCTCCGGTGATCTTCATTCCGTCCGCGGCGAGCGTGCCGCTGAAGCTCGGCGTTCCGGGAACTCCGGCCATCTGAAACGAAACCTTCGTCCCATCGAAGCTGATGGCGGTGAGTGGAAGGTCACGGGCATTCTGCGCAGGAATGGTGATGTCACCCGTCCACTGCTGGTCTTTCCGCGCCAGGTCGATCTGCATGTCCAGCTTCGCGCCCGGAAGGGCCACTGAGCCCTCCCACCGCCCCGCCGGCGTTGTGCTCGCGGCCAGCGCCGAGCTGACGAAAATCACGATCAGGAAAACGTAACGAATACGTGGCATTGGCAGCTCCTTCAGCTCGATGTGGTTGGGGCAGGCGTTCGCGCGCGCCAGATCAAATACGCTGGAGCGCCGAGAAGAACAATGACCAATCCGATTCCTGCCGTGCGCGGCTGCGCGATCACGGTATTCAGTACCAACGCCGCGGCGGCCAGAATGAACAGCAGCGGTGTCAAAGGATATCCCGGAACGTCGTAGGGCCGCGGCGTATCCCGCTCTTTTCGCCGATACACGAAAATGCTCGCCGCAGCGAGGCCGTAGAAAATCCATCCCGTGAAAACCGTGTACGTGAACAACTGCTCGAATGTTCCGGTGGCGGTGAGAACCGCTGCCCAGAGCGATCCTGCAATTACCGCAAACGCCGGAGTTCGGAAGCGAGGATGTACCTCGGCCAGCTTCTTGAAGAACACGCCATCCTGCGCCATGGCGTAATAGACGCGCGAGACGGTCAGGATCGTACCGTTGATGGCGCCGAGGATCGAGATAGCGATGGCCAGCGCAATGAATTTCGCCGACCTCGGTCCTACCACCGCCGCGAGCGAGGCGGCCGCTGCACTCTTCGACCCGGCCATGGCCGCCGGTCCCAGAGCCGCCAGATAAGCGAGGTTGGCCAGCAGGTAGATTCCGATGAGCGCAAACACGCCGATGAGAAACGCCCGCGGAAAGTTGCGCTGCGGGTCGATCGTCTCCCCGGCGCTGAATGTTCCCCACTGCCATCCTTCGTAGGCCCACAACACTCCGAGCATCGCCAGACCGAAGCCCGATGCCAGCGACGTGTCGATCCTCAAGGGCTGGAGGTTTTCTTGCGCACTGCTGAAACCTTCCCCGAGCCACAGCAGCACCACACTCATCACCAGAAGCACGCCGACCTTGATCGCGGTCGTCCAGTACTGAAGGTGCGCGCTGCGGCGCGTGCCCAGAACATTGACTGCTGTTACCGCTACGATCACGAGCACGGCCATCCACTTCGCCGCGGCTGGAGACATGGAGATGACCTGTCCGAGATTGTTGCTGAAACCGACGGCCAAAGCGGCGATCGCTCCATTGCCGATGGCGAAGAAAAGCGCCCATCCGAACAGGAAGGCCGGGAAGGCCCCGAAACAATCGCGGATATAGACGTATAACCCGCCGGCCTTTGGATGGGCGGCGCTGAGTTCCCCGTAGGTGAGCGCGCCGAGCATCGACACGATTCCGCCCACCACCCAGGCCAGGAGTGCAGCGGGGACGGACCCATGCACTTGCGTGAGCACCGCACCGGGCACGAGAAAAATCCCCGAGCCGATCACCGTGCCGATGATCAGCAGCGTGAGGTCGCGCAGACCTAACGTGCGGGGAAGGCCGTTGCCGGACATCTCATCCCCTCCGCGATCTTGTCGAACGCCTCGTTGCCGATCGGATAAGACCGCCAATCGTTGTAGTCGAAATGCCACCATTCCGCCTCGTAGACCGTGAAGCCTTTCGCCTCCATCGCGTCGCGAAGAAGCTCGCGGTGCCAGCGCTGCAGCGAGGTGCCGCCCGGGTAGTCGGGATACGATCGATCGGTGACCTCGTCATAGGTGCCGACCATGTCGACGACCTTTCCGGTGCGGCGGTCATACAGTGTGAGATCGACAGCCGCGCCGCGGTTGTGCCGCGAACCCTTCGACGGATCGGCGACGAACAGCTTCTTGTCCGCGGGCGTGGCGTCCCAGAACACCTTCGTCACGTACCAGGGGCGATAGGCGTCGTGAATGAGCAGTCCGTAGCCGTGCTTTTTCAGATTGCGGTGCGCTCGGACCAGCGCCTCCGCGGCGGGACGCTGGAGGAAGGCACGCGGCTCGGAGTAGAAGACCGTCCCGAGAAAGTTGTTCGTGGTGGCGTAGCGGATGTCCAGCTTGATGGTCGGGTCGAGCGTGATCAGCTCGACGAGATCGGGCGCACGAAATTCTCCGCTCTCGATGGGCGGCGTGGCAGAGCGCGCTTCCCGGAGAAGATCCAGCACGGGCCGAAGCGGTTGGATGCGAAGCTGCTCGGCCCCTTCTTCGGGGCCGACGTTGCGGCGCTTGAAAACAACATTGGCCGCCTCGACCTCGGTGGCTCGTCCATGTTCGTCGCGCCTGAAGATGAGCCGCTCGCCGTCGTAGAGCCCGCGCCTCGGAAACTTGAAAACATCCCGAGATACGTATTCGAGCGGATAGAACTCGAACCACTCGATGAGAGCCCACAGCTTTCCGTCTTTCTCGAGGATGTACAGAATGTCATGATCCCAGCCGTACTCGCCGATCAGTCCGCGCCAGCGCTCCGGCGCGGGTGGAGGCCGCGGCATCGCCACGCGCTTGAACGTCTTCTTGTCGATCGTAATCGCGCCGTCGCGCAGCAGCAGCTTCGGTCCGTAGCCGAGGCGGTCATCGGCGACCAGCGCGTCACCGAGTGAACGCAGCCGCAGGGGCGCGCCGCCCTTCGCGTCGAGCATCTCGAGTTGGTCACCGCTGACGTTCAGCTCGAAGCCGTCACGGCCGCTTCGGTATCGCCCGGCGATCCGGCGGGCGAGATCCGGAGCCACGGGCGAGGTGATCTCGGGTTGCGGAATCGGTTTGTCATCCCGGACGGCGAGCATCGCGTTCAGTGCCGCCTGGGCGACGCGGCCCGTCACGGCATTGGCAGCATCTTTCGTGGTGACCACGACCACGCCGAGCTTTTCAGCCGGCAGGCCACGAAATGTCGTGGCGAAGCCGTAGACCGCCCCGCCGTGACCGATGGTTCGCCGGCCATCCAGATCACCCAGACCGAATCCGAGGCCGTATCCTCGCTTGACGTCGGGTTTGTCGTACTGCGGAACGAACATCTGTGCGAGCGTCGACTCGCGGAGGATCTGCCCGTTCGTACCGCGACCGCCGGCGAAGATCGCGCTCCAGAAATGCGCGAGATCGGTGACGGTCGTGTACAACGCGCCGGATGGATCGATGCCCATGGCGAACGTCGGCGCAGCGAAGACGCGGCCGTCAATCGTCCACATGAACGCTTTCGCCAGATTCTTCCTGACCTCCGGTGTCGCTTCAAAGCTGCTCTGATGCATACCCAGCGGCTCGAGCACGGTGCGCTGGACTGATTTTGCGAATGGCTCGCCGTTCACTCGCTCGATGACGTAGCCAACCGTCGACAGCGCCGCATTGGAGTATTTGATGTGGGTCTCCGGCGGGTAGACGAGCGCTGTGCGATTGAGACTGCCGATCGTATCGGCGAGGGATGGTTCCGTCGGATCGAAGTAATTGCCGGTCGGCGGTTCGCGCACCAGGCCGGAGCGATGGGTCATCAGCTGCCGCAGCGTGACCGGTTTGTCGAACGGATTGCGCGGATGAAAATCCGGCAGATAGCGGGTCACCGGCGCATCGAGATCGACCTTCCCCTGCTCGACGAGCTGCATGAGCGCGATGTCCGTGAAGAGCTTCGAAACGGAGCCCACCCGGTAGATCGTGTCGGTACTGGCCGGTACTTTGCCCTCCGGATCGGCGAACCCGAACCCCCGGGTCCAGACAAGGCGCTGATCGTCGACGAGCGCGATCGAAAGCGCGGCCAGTTCCTTGTCCGCCATCTCGTGCTCGATGAAGCGCTCCAGCACGGAAACGGCGGCGCTGTAATCGAGGGCAGCATACGACGTCTGCGCAAACGAGCAGACGCTGCTCAGAATCAGAATGATGATGATCGTCGTGTGACGCCGCACGGATGGCTTTTACATCAGCAGTTGCGCCGAGTCAATGTGACTGCAACGATTGTTGCCGGGCCACAGTCGCGCTTCATAGCTTCTCCGCTGATAAATCACGCGCCGCCCTGCAGCCACGGTTGCCCGATGATGGTGCACTTTATGCAGCATCTGATGAGATACATTGACACGTTGCAACAGATGATGCTATAGACCAGCCCGTGCAGCTTTCGACGGTTGTTCAAAGGAGATCAGGAATGAAGTTCAACCGATCCATCGTAGTGATTGCCGCGATTATGCTCGTCAGTCTTCCGGCATTTGCGCAGACCACAGGAGCGCTGACGGGAAATGTCACGCAGGGCGGCAGTCCGCTGCCCGGTGCCACCGTGACGATTTCCTCACCCAGCATGCTCGGCGTTCGATCGGATGTGACTGATTCGAACGGCAGCTACAACTTCGGCGCGATTCCTCCGGGCTCCTACACAGTAAGGATCGGCCTGGAAGGGATGCAGCCGGTGACGCAGACCGTGCAGGTTGGCCTGACCAGCCGGGCCCGGGCCGATGCAGACCTCAAGGTTTCGGCAATTACTGAAGCCATCACCGTTACAGCGGGCGCACCGGCAGTGCTCGAGACCACCGAAGTTCAGACCAACTTCAGCGCCAAGTTGATCGAGAATCTCCCGATCGGCCGCACGCTGCTCGACACCGTGAATCTGGCGCCGGGCGTCACTTCGACCGGGGTGGGCGGCACGACGATCTCCGGTGGCTACTCCTACGACAGCACCTACTACGTTGATGGCGCCGTGGTAAACGAAGTCCTCCGCGGCCAGCCCCAGAGCCTCTTCATCGAAGACGCCCTTCAGGAAACGACGGTTCAGACCGGAAGCATCTCGGCTGAGTACGGCCGTTTCACGGGCGGCGTGGTGACCTCGATCTCCAAGTCGGGCGGCAACGAGTTCACGGGCAGCATCCGCGACAGCATCAACAATCCCCGCTGGACTTCGCAGGGAGTTCTGGAGGAACCGCGTCCCGACGCCGAGTTGCTCAACGTCTACGAGGCCACCGTCGGTGGCCGTATCATCCGGGACCGGCTCTGGTTCTTCGGCGCCGGCCGCGACTTCTCTCGTGCCACCCAGGCATTTTTCGCCAAGACCACTCCCGCCGAGACCCCTGTGCCGTACGAGCGTAGCTCAGAGGAACGAAGACTCGAGGGAAAACTCACCGGCCAGATCACCTCGCGCCACACCCTGACCGGAACCTATTTCGACATCAAGGCAACTGAGCTGAACCGCGCCCACGGCACTCCTCTCGAAGCGAGTGCCCTCGACGTGAGCTTCGGGGCCCCGAACACCTTCTACAGCGCCAACTACAGTGGGGTCATCACCAACAACTTCCTGCTCGAAGGACTCTACGCCCGGCAGGACTTCAGCTTCCTGGGCTCCGGCGCCGACGCGCCCGCTCCGCCGGAGCGTGGTACGAACATCTTCGTCGGCGGACTTGGAGCATGGGCCGGCTTTCCGACGTTCTGCGGGTCGTGCAGCTTTCCCGAGGAGCGCGACAACACCAATTCCAAAATCAAAGGCAGTTACTTTCTTTCCACCAGCAGGGCCGGATCTCACAATTTCACGGCCGGGTTTGAGAATTACAACGATTATCTGAAGTCGGATAACCATCAGTCCGCGAGCGATTTCACGCTGGGGTTGTACTCGTTCGACCTTCTGGGCGCAGCCGGAACGGTTCCCCCGGCCAAGCGTGGTCCGAACGGCGAACTGCTCCTGAGCACCCGGGGCTCTTCCGTGATCATTATCTACTTCCCGATTCTCAAAAGCTCGCAGGGGAACGACTTCAACACGCAATCCTTCTTCATCAATGACAAGTGGGACGTGACCAACCGCCTGAACGTCAACCTCGGTGTCCGCTACGACAAGAACCAGGGCGAGAACCAGGCCGGGGACCCCGTGGCGGACGACTCGGCAATCTCCCCTCGGGTCGGTCTCACCTACGACCTGACCGGCAATGGCCGTCTTCGTCTGAACGCGAGCTACGGCCGCTACGTTTCGAAGATTGCCAACGGCAACGTCGGTGACTCCACCTCCGGCGCCGGTTCGCCGTCCTTCCTCTACTGGTTGTACGGCGGACCTGACGTCACCAACGTGACGAGCAACCAACTGCTCGACACAATCTTCGGCTGGTTGCGCAGCGTCGGTTACATCGATTACCGTGGACCGTTTTTCGCTGGTGGGGGTACCACTGGTATTTCCACCCGGCTCGAGAACAAACTCGAGTCTCCCGGTGTGAACGAATTCACCGTGGGGGCGGGAAGCCAGATCGGCACTAACGGATTCATCCGCGCCGACTACATCGATCGTAAATGGGACAATTTCTACACCAGGACCACAAGCCTGGCCAACGGAACGGTGTTCGATCCTCTGGCTAAGCGCAATCTCGACCTCGCTCTGGTCGGCAATTCCGACGACTTCGAGCGCACCTACCGCGCCATTCTTCTTCAGGGCGCTTACCGGCTCTTCAATCGTGTAAATCTGGGTGCCAACTACACCTATTCGAAGCTGGAAGGAAACATCACTGGAGAGAGCGGCGGCGGCGGTCCGTTCGTAGAGGCAGGACCGGATAGTTTCCGGGAGTACACCAACTTCGCCCAGAACAACCCGTCGGGTCTCCTGAGTGCCGACCAGACTTCAAAAGCGCGCGCCTGGGCCTCGATTGATGTGCCGACCTTTGTCGGACTCTTCAACTTCAGTGTCCTGCAACGGTTCGACTCAGGCACTCCTTACTCCCTGTCCACCTTCTCACTCCCGACCAATCGCGGGGCCTGCGAGGCCTGCCCGGCAAACCCTGGCTACGTGTCGCCACCGCGAACGGTCAGTTACTTTTTCAGCAAGCGTGGCGAATTCCGTCTCGATGACATTTCGGCCACGGACGTGTCTCTCAACTATGAATTGCCGATCAACCGTCTGCGCATTTTCGCGCAGGGCGAACTGATCAACGCCTTCAACCGTCAGACTGCAACGTCCATCAATACGACGGTCAACATCGTCCGATCGTTCGCTCCGATGACCGGGAGGGCGGTCGAGTGTCCGCAGGGTCTGCCCTCAGCTCAGTGTCTGACGATGTTCCCGGCACCTGCGGGCGTCACCGGTCAGCTGGGAATCTACCAGAAGGGCGCGGATTTCGGTAAGGCGCTCAACGCGACCACAGGAAACGTGAACGGCAGCTTCCAGCTGCCACGCACGTACCGTTTCTCAGTGGGTCTTCGTTTCTAGTCTCCACTTTTCGTAGCAGCTCAAAGCCCCGGCAGCGATGCCGGGGCTTTTTTGTGCGCCCGGCATAAGGGCGATCAGGCGACAATCCTCTCCAGAGACTGAAAGGGTTGCGGGCGTGATGGCGAGGTGGAGTCCGCGGGCCGGGAGTACGAAAGCCTTGGTGGCAACGTCGATCTAGGCAGAGCTCGAGCGGGAGAATCAGGACTCGCGCATGGACGCGTCAGGTCAAACAATGGACGCGAAGGGAATCCGCTTCCGAAATATATTCAGCGGCCGCGGCTTTCTGAACCGCGATGCTGCGGCTCTACCCCGCGCTCGCCCTGACGAGCATTCTCATTCTGGAAGGATCCTGCAGCGGCCCGCGTGAGAAGACCGCGGTTGAAGAGCGGGAGCGTTTTCCGAACGCCCCGGTCATTCTCATCTCCATTGATACTCTCCGAGCAGACCACCTTCCAGCCTATGGCTACACAGGAGTGTCGACACCGAATATCGATGCCTTCCGCGCCGACTCGGTTCTCTTCACCAACGCCTACTCCCACTGTCCTTTGACCCTGCCTTCCCATGTCACCATGCTGGCCGGAACCCTTCCATTTCAGAACGGGGTCCGCGACAACACAGGTTACCGGTTGAGTCCCGATTCGACCGCTCTGCCTCGAATTCTCGCGCCTCTGGGCTACGAAAGCGGCGCAGCGATCTCTGCCTACGTCCTGCGCGGCGAGACCGGGCTGCGAAATCTCTTCGATTGGTACGACGACTCCATTCCCTTCCAGCCAGGAGTGGCGGCGGGCTCCGTCCAGCGCCCAGGCGGAGCCACGGTTGACTCCGCGCTGCAGTGGATTCGCACGCGCCGTCAGAAGCCTTTCTTTTTTTTTCTCCACCTTTTCGAGCCGCACACTCCCTACGATGCTCCTGAGCCGTTCCGCAGCGCGTCTCAGTCTCCCTACGATGGCGAGATTGCCTACGTCGATTCTGTAGCCGGCCGTTTCCTCACTGAGTTGAAACAGCAGGGCATTTACGATCGAGCGATCATTCTTCTGCTCTCCGATCACGGAGAAGGCCTCGGGGACCATGGCGAGCGGGAGCATGGAATCTTCCTCTATCGGGAAGCTCTGCACGTGCCGCTGATGGTGAAGCTTCCCGGCCGTCGCGCTGCGGGGCAGACTGTCGACGCCACGGTCGGGCTCATCGATATTGCGCCAACCGTTGCAAGGCTTCTAGGAGCTGCTGCCCCGTCGAGCTGGAGCGGCACGCCACTTCTCGGTCCGCCCCCGGATCCGCGTGGCAAGCGGCGGGTGTACAGCGAATCCCACTATGGGCGTCTTCACCTTGGGTGGAGCGAGTTGCGGTCCCTTGTTGACGCCAGACACCATTTCATCGAGGCTCCGCGGCCGGAGCTTTATGACCTCGCCCATGATCCGCAGGAGAAACAGAACATCCTTGCCGAAAGCCGTCGCATCTACGCTTCATTTCGCGAGGAGATGGCAACATTTTCGAGGGAGGTGAAACAACCCACGCCGGCAACCTCCGAAGAGCAGAAAAAGCTCGCCGCTCTCGGATATCTCACAGGGTCGCCCGATTCGACGGCTGCTCCGATCGATCCCAAAGATGGAATCGTCGATCTCTCGTTGTATGAGGAGGCCAGGGAGTTTGCCCGTCAGCGGGAGTACGACCGGGCCATCAGGGCTTACCGCACACTCCTCGAGAAGAACCCTCGATTCAGCGACGCGCTGACTCAGCTCGCCGCGCTGTACGAGACCACCGGTCGCTACATGGAAGCGGAGGCCGCCTACCGGGAGCTGCTTCGACAGAATCCAGCATCCGCCGAGCATGTGGCCATCGCTCTGGGAGTGGTCTACTTGAATCTGCGGCGATATCCCGAGGCGGAGTCGCACGCGGCGATAGCGCTCCGCTCGAATCCGGGAGGCGCACACCTCGTGATCGGACGGGTCCGAATGGCTACGGGTGACTACGCCGGAGCCGAGCGGCAAGCGCGCGAAGCAACGAGCGACGTGCATTATCGATCTCAGGCCGTTCTGCTTCTGGCCGAGTCGCTCGTCAAACAGCGAAAGGCGGACCGGGCGCTGGCAGCCCTCGATGCGGAACGGAGCGAGCTCCGTATTGCCAGGGCCGCTCCCGTACGTTCGCTCGAGCTCGGCCGCGGCGGAGCGCTCATTCACGTCGGGCGCATTGCCGAGGCGGAGGCAGCATTCCGCGAAGAGATGAAGCTCTTTCCCGACAACCGTGATGCCTACACCTCGCTGGCAGCCGTGTACGGACTGCAGGGGAGGACCGGGGAGATCGAGCCTTTACTGGAGGGTCTCGTTGCTGCAAGTCCAACTCCCAGGAACTACGCAGCAGCAGCAAAGACGCTGGACGCGTTCGGGTTGGCAGCGGCGGCCGGTGAGTGGCGACGGCGGGGAGTGGCGGCAGCCCGATAGCTCCGAAAGCCCTGAAAGACAATGAAACGCACACTCGTGGTCTTTGCAGTCGCCTTGTCGATTCTAACGCCCGCCTGCAGGCGGCGGGAGAGCCCTTCCACCTTCGCAGGGGCTCCGGTCATCATCATCTCCATCGACACGATGCGTGCGGACCACCTGCCCATGTTCGGCTACAAAGAGGTCGATACGCCGGCCCTGGATGCGCTCCGAAAGGACTCCATCCTGTTCACCAGTGCTTATGCCACCTCTCCGCTCACACTTCCTTCCCATGCTTCGATGCTGACCGGGCTTCTCCCGCCCGACAGCAAGGTGCGAAACAACATTGGATACGCTCTGGATCCGTCAATCCCGACGATTCCGAAAAGTCTGAAAGCGATCGGCTACGATACTGGTGGAGCGATCTCCGCCTACGTTCTGCGCGGGAATATCGGGCTGTCGCAGTCATTCGATTTTTACGACGACGCCATCGCCAGCAGGTCTACGACGGCCATCGGTCTGCTGCAGCGAGCCGGGCCCGAAACTGTGAACATCGCCGAGCGCTGGATCGGGGAGCACAAATCGCGGCCGCTCTTCTTCTTTCTTCATCTCTTCGAGCCGCACTCGCCGTATGAGCCTGTTGAACCATTCAAGTCGCGCTATGGCAATGCGTACGATGGGGAGATCGCCACGGCCGACTGGATCGTCGGGCAATTCGTGGATGTCCTCAAGCGGGCGGGCCTGTATGACAAGGCCATCGTCATCCTCATGTCCGACCATGGAGAGGGCCTCTATCAGCACGGAGAGCCAGAGCATGGGATCTTCCTGTATCGCGAGACGTTGCACGTTCCGCTGCTTGTGAAGTTGCCAGGAGCCCTTCGAGCTGGTGAGAGCGACGGAGCACCGGTAAGCCTGATCGATCTCTTTCCAACCATCACGGAGTTGACGGGAGCTGCCAGGCCCGCCGCGGTGAAGGGGAAGTCGTTGCTCTACCATGAGCCTGCCGATCGGTCACGCCGCGTCTACGCAGAGTCCCTTTATCCACGCATTCACCTTGGTTGGAGTGAGTTGCGATCCCTCATTGGCAGCGACTATCAATTCATCCAGGCCCCGACGCCCGAGCTTTACAACCTTGCAGACGATCCGGGCCAGATCCGGAACATCGTGTCGTCCGAGCGCCGGACGTATGCCAGCATGCGCGACGAACTGGGTGCGTACGGGTCGCGAATGGAACCGCTGGGCCAGATCAATCCTGAGGAGGCGAAGAAACTGGCCGCTCTCGGCTATCTGGGATCGAACGCCAATGCCGGCTCCGGGCCTCTGCCAGACCCCAAGGACCGGATCACCGAGATTGCTGAGGTCGTGGGGGCGGCTCAACTTGCCCGGAGTGGCCACAACGACGAAGCGATCGATGCATTCCGGCGCATTCTCAGCAAAAACGGCAGACTGGCCGACGCCTGGAACCAGCTCGGCGATGTGCTCGAGCTGACCGGGCGCTACGAAGAGGCTGCCGAAGCTTACCGAAAGGCGATCCGGGCCACGCCTGAGCTGGCAGGGGAGTTTGGACTTCGCCTCGGGTCCGTTCTTCTGAGGTTGCAAAAGTACGACGAGGCGGAGGAGCATGCAGCGCTCGGGGAGAAGACGAACGCGGCCAGCTCCCACCTTCTTCGCGCCCGGATCGCTTTTGCCCGAAAGCAGTATGTCAGGGCCGAGCAGCAAGCCGTGTCGGCCCAGAACGACGAGTACAGCAGGGCCGGAGCCATGGTGCTGATCGCTCAGGTATATGCCGAACAGGATAGGACGGCGGAAGCCCTGGCCCTCATCGGGCGCGTCGAGCAGGAAGCGGTCAGTCGAAGATCGGGTCCTGTCGAGTCGCTGGAGTTCGTCCGCGGCGATGCTTTGGCCAGAATGCAACGTTACGACGAGGCTATCGCGGCCTTCCGGAGGGAGATCGTGAGCTTCCCCAGGAACGGCAGGCCGTACGCAAGCCTCTACGTGGTGTACATGCTGACCAACCGCCCTGCCGAAGCGCGAGCCGCGCTTGTAGAGCTGGCGGCGGCAAACCCGATCACAAGAACGTTTCAATTCGCGGCCAGCACCGCCGATGCGCTGGGCGACCGGGAGATCGCGTCTCTGTGGCGCCAGCGTGCCGGGGAGAAGTAACCCGAAGAATGAAGCTGCGAACTGCTGACGAACGAGCCGCTCGCTGTTCGTTCTCCCGCGACAAGGGGAGGTGCCGCGAAGGTGGTGGATGAGGGGCCCCCGGCCGGCTTCCGCATGGCGGGACCGGCGCAGCTTCCAGTTCCTACTGGCTGGTGCGGCGCCGGCGAGCCGGCTCTTCGTAGAAGCGATCGCCGGCGAAATACTCCTCTTCACTCTGCCGAAGCCGGGCCAGCGAGCGGTTGGGCTGAATCTGCGAACAGGCCGTGACGATGCTGTTGATCAGGGCCACTGGCGCTGCGTAGGAGCCGGTGTACAACGGACTGGCGATTGACGCCGACAGATACCCGTCGCAATGTCGAGCCAGCGGCGTAGATGCACTATCGGTGATCCCAAAGGTGGTCACACCGCGGCTGCGCGTGTGTATGACGGCGTCCACGGTCTCGCGCAGGCAGCGACCGAAGCTGATGGCGATCAATAGATCACCCTTCCCAAGCACCCGCACTTTGTGCCGCAGGTTTCCCGCGCTTCCGACAGGTGCTTCGGCGCTGAATCCAAGCGGCAGGAGCGCATAAGCAAGCAACCCGGCAAGCGACGCCGCCAGATCGACGCCGACGACGAGAATGCGGGGTGCCTTGTGGATGGCCCGGGCCAGCTCAGTGACGGCATCGAGATCGAGCTGCGTCTTCAGTCTCGTGACATTGTCGAGGTCGCGATCGAGACTGCGGGCGATGTGATCGGCAAGATCACGTCCCTTGCTCGTTTCCGCTTTCAGCACCGCGTACGGTGACACTCGGGCCAGAAAATAGCGTCGAAGGTCGACGGTAAAATCGGCGTATCGCTCGTAGCCGATGGCCTGAATGGTCCTGACGATTGTGGCGGCATCGACATGGAACCGCCGGGCCAGCTCGCGGGACGAGAGAAAGAACGTTTCCTCGGCGTTCTCCACGATGGCCTCGATCAACTTCTGCCGTCGTCCGCTGAGGTGGTCTCGAGCCTGAGCCACGCGGATGTCCAGCGGCAGAGAGGAAGCCTTTTGTCGAGGCATCGCCTTCACGATAGCACGAGGTTCACCGCTCATACGACGAATGTTGCGGCCCGGAGCGGTGCTGTTGCGACAGAAGCGATCGCTGACGTCCTTCCTCCCATTCCCGCCGGGACGGAAGCGCGGAACGTGAGCAAGCAACATCTGTTGCATGGGCGTTGACTTTTCGCAACGGATAACGTACACAAACGAGTTCGCTTCACGGAGGTCGTCTGCAAGTCTCGTCCGATCCATTGAGTGTGCGTGGCATCAGCGCCGGATCACGCGGTGTACTGGCATGGACCGCGACGATCGTCGTCGCATTCATCGTCGGATTGCTGTCCTTGGCCCCTCAGAAGCTGACCTGGTTCCTCGCGGGCATCGTCATCGTGCTCGTGGGCGCAGGCTGGTTGGGAATCCGCCGGCGAATCGAAATCGCGTTGTCGCGATGTGCTAACCGCCACCTCATCACGAAAGGAGAGGCGTCGCCATTCGAAGCCGCGTGGAATGGAAATGCCCTGCCGACAGAATATGCTCTCGCGATGCGCCTGAAAGTGCTCCTCGTCCTCCTGATGATCGGTCTCCCGAGCTTCGGACAGGACACCACAGCCATCGACAAAGCCGTCGCGGAGGTCCTCGCCAAGACGGGCACGCCGAGTGCGTCGATCGCCGTCGTCAAGGACGGCAAGCTGGCTTACTCACGTGCGTACGGCACGGCGAACCTCGAGAGCAGGACGCCAGCGACGCCGCAGATGCGCTACAGCATCGGCTCGGTCAGTAAACAGTTCACGGCCACCGCCGTCCTCATGCTCGCTGAGGAAGGGAAGCTGTCGCTCGATGACAAAGTCGTGCGCTGGTTGCCTGAGCTCACGCGCGCGAGCGACATCAGTATTCGCCAACTGTTGTCGATGACGTCCGGGTATCAGGATTACTGGCCGCAGGACTACGTCATGCCGATGATGCTCGAGCCCGTGACTGCCCAGGACATCACCCGTCGCTGGGCGGGCATCCCGCTCGACTTCGAGCCCGGCTCGAAGTGGCAGTACAGCAATACGAACTACATCATCGCCGGCTTGATCGTGGAGAAGGTCAGCGGCATGGCGTTCTTCGACTTTCTGCAGAAGCGCGTCTTCGCTCCGCTGCAGATGACGAGCGTGACGAGCGTCGACGTCGCACCGCTCGGCCCGGCGGAGCCGGCGCGTTATTCCCAATACGCGCTCGGACCGCTTCGTCCCGCGCCGAAGGAGGGAAGAGGATGGCTCTTCGCGGCGGGCGAGCTGGGCATGACCGCGAGCGATCTGGCAAAGTGGGACATCTCGATGATCGATCAGACGCTCATGAAACCGTCGTCATATCGCGAGATGCTGACTGATACCCGTCTCTCCAGTGGCATCGGCTCCCGCTACGGCCTCGGTGTCGCTCTCGAGCTCGTGGATGGACGGCGTCTGATTCAGCATGGCGGCGCAGTCTCGGGATCCACGGCGCGGAACGACGTCTATCCCGATGATCGCGCGGCAGTCGTCGTGCTCGCGAACATGGATGCGACGAGCGCGACCGTCGAGATCGCGTCGCGCATCCGCACGATCCTCTTTGCACCGGCCGGGACGGCAGGGCCGCTCGAACAAGTGAGGAAAATCTTCGCCGGACTGCAGAAGGGTCAGATCAATCGCAACCTCTTTACGTCGAATGCGAACGCATACTTCAGCGACACGACCGTTAAGGATTTCGCCGCCAGTCTCGGCCCCCTCGGCACACCGCAGGAATTTACGCAGACCTCTCAGTCGCTCCGCGGCGGAATGACGCTGCGCCGGTATCGCATCGTCTTTCCGAAGAAAAACCTGCGCGTCTGGACCTTTACGATGCCTGACGGCAAGCTCGAACAATTCATGGCCGCCGCCGAGTGAGACCGACTCGCACAGCCGTTCGAGCCATGGCCATTGTGATCGTGTCCATCGCCGCTCTACCCTGAGGTCGAGTTTCAGAAGGAGCCATGAAATCTGCGCGGATCATTCTTGCAACAGCAGCCCTGCTCGTTCTCCACTGCGCGACGACGGGGAGCGACGCAGATCTCGCGCGCCGGATAGAGCGTGTCGAGAACGGTCTCCTTCCGGCGATCGTCATCAAGGGGCAACCGGCCGCACCGATGTCGCTGCGCGACCGGATGGCGTTCTACAAAACTCCAGGAGTCAGCGTGGCCGTCATCAACAACGGCGTCGTGGAGTGGGCCCGAGGGTATGGTGTGCGCGAAGGGGGAGCCGATGATCCCGTCACTGTACATACGATCTTCCAGGCAGCATCGATCAGCAAGCCCGTGGCCGCCGCGGGCGCGCTGCTTCTCGTGGAGCGAGGCGCACTGGAGCTCGACTCCGACGTCAACCGCAAGCTCATCTCATGGAAAGTACCAGAGAACGAGGCCACCAGAGCAGAGAAGGTGACGTTGCGACGGGCCCTGAGTCATACCGCCGGTCTAACGGTACACGGATACGGAGGCTACAGCGAGGATGACTCCGTGCCGACGCTCGTGGAGGTTCTGGAGGGCACCAAGCCGGCAAACTCGGCACCGACGCGGGTCGACATCGTTCCGGGGAGCCTGTGGCGCTACGCCGGCGGCGGTTACAGCGTCGTGCAACAACTGATGATTGACGTCACCGGGAAGTCTTTTCCGACCCTTATGCTAGAGACCGTACTGCGGAAAGTGGGGATGTCGGACAGCACCTTCGATCAACCTCTCGACGGCCGCTGGCGCGGGCGAGCCGCTGCAGGCCACGGGAGCGATGGCACCGTGATCAAGGGGAAATGGCACACGTATCCGGAGATGGCCGCCGCCGGTTTGTGGACCACGGCGGCGGACCTGGCGCGCTTCGCGATCGCCCTCCAGCAGAATCGCCTCCTGGCCCCCGACACCGCGCGCATCATGCTCACCCCCGGTCTCGGAGATTGGGGTCTTGGTCTCGGGATGAAGGGAACCGGCCCCGCGTCGCGCTTCAGCCATGGAGGCTCGAACGAAGGCTTCCGCGCGTCGCTCGTCGCCTATCGAGAGAGTGGTCAAGGTGCTGTCGTGATGACGAACTCCGACAATGGCGGTGCGCTCGCACAGGAGATCCTGTTCGGAATCGCAAAGGTTTACGGTTGGTCCGACTTTGCCCCGAAGGAGAGGACGGTCACCGCAGTGGACCCGGCTGTCTACGACATCTACGCGGGCGTTTACGAAGTGAGTCCCAACCTCACCGTGACCGTCACGCGGGAAAAGCAGACACTCATCGCCGAGGCACAGGGGCAGAGATACGAGTTGTTGCCAGAATCTGAGACGAATTTCTTCACCTTGACCGGTTTGGATGTCCGCTTTGTGAAGGATGAGGCCGGAGGCGTCACGCACCTCGTCCTGACCGGCGGGACGTCGGCGAAGAAAGTCCGCTGAGGTGTCTTCATGCCCGCGCGGCAGGAGTCACAATGCAATTCTTAGAAGGGCCGCCTCGCAGGCGGCTAGCCCAGGGCTAGCTCGGGGCTAGGAGTCTGCGCGGCAGAAACTGGCACAAAATTTTCTGCTTGCGACGATGCCCTACAATCGACGATCGGCGATGAAGGCAGGGTTGAAGTACCCGTAAAAATGAGCAAAATCGGACGAATCCCGTTCTGTCGCGC
>DATLXE010000331.1:0-7720 GCA_035575795.1 Gemmatimonadaceae bacterium | reverse complement strand
CGACGGGCTCGAGCTGAACTTCTCGTGCCCGCACATGGACCGGCGCGACATGGGCTCGAACATCGGCAAGGATTCCGTGCTCTGTTCCTACGTGACCGAAGCGGTGCGCGAAGTCGCGAAAATTCCGGTCTGGTGCAAGCTCACACCGGCAACGGCTGACATCGTCGTTGAAGCGGGCGCATGCTTCCGCGGCGGAGCCGACGCGGTAGTCTCATCGAACACATTTCCGTCGCTGCCAGTGATCGACCCGGAAACGCTCGAGTTCGAGATCAACGTCGATGGTCTCGTTTCCAGCGGAGGACTTGGCGGTCCGGCCATCCTGCCAATGGCATTGGCCAAGATGGCGCAGCTCACGAAAGCGTTTCCGGACAAGAGCTTTTCGGGGATCGGCGGAGTGTCCGACTTCACGCAGGCGCTTTCGTACTTCCTGCTCGGCTGCGGCACGGTGCAGGTGTGCACCTCGGCGATGCTCGATCAGGCGGTGGGGCCGAACATCATCAAGCGGCTGCTCTCAGGGCTCGACAACTTCATCGACGCACACGCGGCGGATGGATGGACGAACATCGAGTCGTTCCGCGGGATCAGGAGAGACAGGATCGTGCTCCAGTCGGAGATCCGCCGTCCGGCGGCGGCCGAGTATCACTCGGGTTACGAAGGCGTGGAAGGTTATGCTGCGCCGCAGTCGGACGAGGTGGCCGCCCGATGACGGCCGTCGCCACGCAGCTGGAAATGCCGCCGTGCGACCACAAGCCGCGGCGATACACAGGTCCGTCGCGCGCCGAAGTGATTGCGATGCGGAAGCAGTACACCAATCCGGCCGTGTTCACGCTCTACGGCGAGCCGCTGCTCATCGTCGAAGGCTACATGCAGTACCTGTTCGACGAGACCGGGCGGCGGTACCTCGACCTTTTCGCGGGCATCGTCACGGTTTCATGCGGGCACTGCCACCCGAAGATTGTCGCTGCCCTGAAGGCTCAGGCGGAAACGCTGCAGCACGCGACGACGATCTACCTGCACCCGAATTTCCCGCTGCTGGCGAAAAAGCTGGCGTCGAAGATGCCGGCAGGGCTCGATGTCACCTACTTCGTGAACAGCGGCAGCGAGGCGAACGATCTCGCAGTGACGATGGCGCGTCTTTACACGGGGAACACGGACGTGGTCGCGGTGCGGAACGGGTACCATGGCGGCAGCCCGAGCGCGATGGGACTGACGTCGCACAACACGTGGAAGTTTCCGGTGGCGGGCGGGACAGGAGTTCATCACGCCGTCAGCCCCGATCCTTACCGCAGCCCGTTCGACGGCACGGCCGCGGAGATCGCAACAAAAAGCGCCGAAGACATCCTCGGCATCATCCGCTACTCGACGCCAGGGAAAATCGCGGCGTTCATCGCCGAGCCGATACAGGGGGTCGGTGGCGCGACGCACGGCGCGTCCAACTATTTGAGGGAAGCGTACGCGATCACGCGGGCCAATGGCGGACTGTGCATCGCCGACGAAGTGCAGACCGGATTCGGTCGTACCGGCGACCACTACTGGGGATTCGAGAACTTCGGCGTGACACCCGATTTCGTCACGATGGCTAAGGGAATCGGCAACGGCGTGCCGCTCGGAGCGGTGACGACCCGAATGGAGATCGCCAAGTCGCTGTCCCAGCGCATTCACTTCAACACCTTCGGCGGGAATCCGGTGTGTATGGCAGCCGGCCTCGCCGTCCTCGACGTGATCGACGAGGACGGGCTCCAGGAGAATTCGCGCGTCGTTGGCAAGCGGCTCAAGGATGGATTCCGCGAGCTGATGAAGCATCATCCGCTCATTGGCGACGTGCGTGGCATGGGGTTGATGCTGGGTATCGAGCTGGTGCGCGATCGTAAAACGAAGGGGCCGGCCAAGGCCGAAGCGTTGGCGGTGCTGGAGGCGGCGCGCGAAATGGGAGTGCTCCTCGGCAAGGGCGGACTCGACGGAAACGTTCTCCGCATCAAGCCGCCGATGTGCATTACCGCCGAAGATGCGGACTTTGCGCTCGATGTGCTGGACCGCGCGCTGAGCGCGGTCGCGGCACGCCGCTAACCTCACACGGGAGCAGCAGCTGGTGCGCTTCGACACAATCGTTCGTGGAGGCAATGTCGTCACTCCCGCGGGTACGTTCACCGGCGACGTCGGCATAGTTGGCGAGCAGATCGCGGCGCTTGGGAGCGGCCTTGGCGACGGGGAGGGTGCGAAGGTCATTGACGCGACGGGGCACCATGTCATTCCCGGAGTGCTCGACGTCCACGTCCATCTCGAGCTGCCTTTCTGCGGAACCGTTTCCGCGGACGACTATCGAACCGGAACTCGTGCCGCCGCACGTGGCGGCGTGACGACGGTGATCGATTTCGCGATTCCCTACGCCGGCGAATCGCTCGGCGATGCCGCCGACAACTGGATGAAGAAAGCGGAAGGCAAGTCGCTCATCGATTACACCTTTCACATCTGCATCACACGCTGGAACGACCACAAGGATCAGATCCGCGGCATGGTGGACCGCGGTTTCAGCACGTTCAAGGAGTTCATGATCTACGAGTCGGAGGGCTGGCAGTCCGACGACCGCGCGCTCTTTGGAACGCTGGAGAAGATGAAGGAGTACGGCACGATGTTGCTCGTGCACGCGGAATCCGCGCGCGTGCTGGACGAGCTCATTGCGCGCTCGCACACGCCCGAGCTGATGAAGCAGTACGGAGCGCGGCTGCACCCGATGACGCGCCCCAACTTCATCGAGGCCGAGGCGATACAGAGTGCTGTGCAGTGGTGCGAGGCGACTGGCGGCCAGCTCTACATCGTGCACATGTCAACAGGCGAAGGCGCCGACATAGTCCGTGCCGCGCAGGCGCGCGGCGTCCCGGTGCTGGCCGAGACGTGCGTGCAGTACCTGGTGCTGGACGACTCCGTGTTCGAGAGAGAGGATGGACATCTGTTCGCATGCTGTCCTCAGCTCAAGAAGCCCGCCGATGTCGAGCGGCTATGGAAGGGATTGAAGAGCGGGGAAGTTTCTGTCGTTTCCACGGATACGTGCACATTCAGTCGCGAACAGAAGGCGATGTGGAATGGCGACTGGACCAGGATTCCGATGGGAATGCCGGGACTGGAGACGCTGCTGCCGCTCACCTACACGCACGGCGTGCTTGGTGGACGCATGTCGCTCGAAGAGATGTGCGCGAAGCTGTGCACCAATCCGGCGCGGATCATGGGGCTTTATCCGCGCAAGGGTGCCATTCAGGTCGGCGCCGACGCGGACATCGTGATTCTGCACCCGGATCGTACGCACAAGATCGAGCCCTCCGCGATGGAGACCAATGCCGACTGGTCGCCCTACGAGGGATGGGATCTCGCCGGCTTCGCGCGCACAACGCTTTCGCGCGGCGAGGTCATCGTCGACGATTACGGTGTTACTGGCCGCGAGGGGCGCGGCAAGTGGCTGGCACGGAAGACCGCCGGCCTCGCTCATTGACCCAACCCACAATGGCGGCGAGCGACATCTCCGCCAGCCCGCTCTGGAACGAAGACCTGGCGCCGACGCCGCTCTCGCGGCGGACGTGGTCCACCTACAACATCGCCGCGCTATGGATCGGCATGAGCGTAGTGATCACCACGTACACGCTTGCATCGGGGCTGATGCAGCAGGGAATGAACTGGTGGCAGGCGCTGTCGATCATTCTGCTTGGCAACGTCATCGTGCTCGTGCCGATGGTTCTCAATGCGCACGCCGGAACGAAGTACGGGATTTCTTTCCCCGTGCTCTGCCGCGCGAGCTTCGGAGTGCGCGGCGCGAACGTGGCGGCAATGCTGCGCGCGATCGTGGCCTGCGGTTGGTTCGGCATCCAGACATGGATCGGTGCGCTGGCGCTCGATACTCTGATGAAGGCGGCGTGGAGCGGCTGGACGTCGGTCACGGGCTCGATCTGGATTGCCTTCGCCGCGTTCTGGCTCATCCAGGTGTGGATCATTCTCAAGGGGACAGAAGGCATCAAGGTTCTCGAGAGCTGGTCGGCTCCGCTGTTGCTCGCGGGCGGCGCGATCCTGCTCTGGTGGGCGGTCCGGAACGGGGGCGGCCTCGGGAATATTCTGCGTGAGTCGGTGCGCCTGCAGGGAGGGCAAGGCAACGTAGACTTCTGGGCGATCTTCCCGGCGGCGCTCACTGCAAACGTCGGGTATTGGGCGACGCTCAGTCTCAACATTCCCGACTTCACGCGCTATGCGAAAAGCCAGCGCTCACAGGCGCTCGGCCAGGCCCTCGGCTTGCCGACGACAATGGCAGCGTTCGCCTTCATTGGCGTAGCGGTGACGAGCGCGACGATCGTCATCTTCGGCAAGGCGATCTGGGATCCGATCGAGCTCGTGGGACGGATTGGCGGTGCTGGTGTGATCATTTTCGCCGCTCTCGTTGTGCTCGCCGCACAGCTCACCACCAACATGGCGGCGAACGTCGTGTCGCCGTCCAACGATTTCTCGAACCTAAGTCCACGCCGCATCAGCTACGTGACGGGTGGACTCATTACCGCCGTGCTCGGCATCGTCATGATGCCGTGGAAGCTCTACTCCGATGCGGCGGCCTACATCTTCACCTGGCTGCTCGGTTACTCGAGTCTGATGGGGGCGTTGGGAGGAATTCTCATCGCCGACTACTGGGTTATCCGAAATCAGCAGCTCGATGTGGACGATCTCTTCCGCGAGCGTGGACGGTATACTTACACCAACGGCGTGAATCCGCGCGCGATCGCAGCCCTGGTGCTGGCAATCGCGCCGGTAGTGCCCGGGTTCGTGAGGGCGGTCACGACGCCGGGGGGTGCCGTCGCCGACCCGGACTTCTTCGACCGATTGTATTCGTACGCGTGGTTCGTGACATTCGCGTTGAGCTTTCTGATCTACCTGGTTCTGATGCGCGGGCGCGGTAGTGCCGGCGTTAAGCACACCCCCTGATTACGGGAGAAGCTGGATGCCCCGGATAGTGAAGTGCGGACTGATTCAAGCCAAGCATGCCTGCTCGACTGACGAATCACTCGATACGATTCGCGAATCGAACATCGCCAAGCATCTCGAGATCATCGAGCAGGCGGGCCGGGAGGGCGTTCAGATACTCTGCATGCAGGAGATTTTCACCGGTCCGTACTTCTGCGCCGAGCAGAGCACGCGCTGGTACGACACGACGGAGAAGATTCCGGACGGGCCAACGACGCGCCTCATGCAGGAGGTGGCGAAGCGCCACTCGATGGTCATCGTCGTCCCGATCTATGAGGAAGAGGGAACCGGTGTTTACTACAACACTGCCGCCGTAATCGATGCTGATGGCAGCTACCTCGGGAAGTACCGGAAGAATCACATCCCGCACTGCGGCCCGGGGTTCTGGGAGAAATTCTATTTCCGGCCCGGCAACCTCGGATACCCGGTGTTCAAGACACAGTATGCGGATGTCGGAGTGTACATCTGCTATGACCGCCATTTTCCCGAGGGCGCGCGCGAGCTCGGGTTGAACGGCGCGGAGATCGTGTTTAATCCATCAGCGACTGTTGCGGGGCTTTCCGAGTATCTGTGGAAGCTCGAGCAGCCGGCGCATGCGGTCGCCAATGCTTTTTTTGTCGGCGCGATAAATCGTGTCGGGTACGAGGAGCCGTGGCGCATTGGCGAGTTCTACGGGCAGAGCTACTTTTGCGACCCGCGGGGGAAGTTCGTGGCCGAGGGCACGCGTGACCGCGACCAGCTCATCACGGCGGAACTCGACCTCGATACCATCCGCGAGGTGCGGAACGTGTGGCAATTCTATCGCGACCGGCGGCCGGAGACGTACTCGGGGTTGTGTAAGCTATAGCTGTCTTGAACTGCAACTGATGACTACCTGCCGAGGGCCGTCGGCGGGTCGGCCGATGGCTGCGGGCTTTATGTGCGAATCCCGAGTCCGCCCGTAGCCGACGGCTGGCACGCCCACAGCACCCGGCAGGTAGTTTTCAGTTGCAGTTGAACTACTCCGGAAGAGTGATGCCAGTAAAAGATTTCCAGATTGATCCCGACATCAGGCGCGCCTCTACGCTGCCCGCTCAGGTCTACTCCAGCGAGGAGTACTACGCGGCCCAGAAGGACCGGATTTTCGCGCGCACCTGGCAATGGGCGGGCGATGCCACGCGGGTAAAGGCCGCTGGCCACGTATTGCCCTTCAACCTGCTCGACGGCTGTCTCGACGAGCCGCTCGTGCTCGTCGCCGACGACAATGCGACGGTGCGCTGTCTCTCGAACGTCTGCACCCACCGCGGCGCGATCGTCGTAGAAGGCGAAGGGCACCTGAAGACTCTGAAGTGCCGGTACCACGGACGCCGCTTCGGCCTCGACGGCAAGTTCGCCGCAATGCCCGAATTCGAAACCACGGTCGGGTTTCCGTCACCCAGTGACGACCTCGTCGAGCTTCCGCTCGAGCGGTTTGGACCACTGCTCTTCACGGGCATCGCACCTGCGTTTCCGTTCGAGGAATGGATCGCGCCCGTGCGCGCACGCGTGGGCTGGATGCCGCTCGACAGCTTCGTCCGCGACAAGGTTGGCTCGCAGGATTATCTCATCAACGCCAACTGGGCGCTTTACTGCGACAACTATCTGGAAGAGTTTCACATCCCCTACGTGCACGCGGGGCTGGCTGAGAAGCTGGACTATGCCGGGTATCGCACCGAGAGGTTCCGCTACGGAAACCTCCAGCTTGGGGTCGCGAAAGGAGCGGCGCAGGCTTTCGATCTCCCTGCCGGACACCCGGACGCGGGACAGCGAATCGCCGCATTCTATTTCTGGCTGTTCCCAAACCTGATGCTCAACTTCTATCCCTGGGGCCTTTCCCTGAATGTCGTCACCCCGCTTTCCGCCGGCCGGTGCAGGGTGACTTTCCAATCATATGTGTGGAAGCCCGAGTTGCTTGACGAAGGCGCGGGTGCGGGACTTCACAACGTGCAGATGGAAGACGAGGAAGTCGTCGAGTCGGTGCAGCGCGGCGTTCGCTCGCGGATTTACGAGAGGGGCCGTTACTCCGAACGCCGGGAAGTTGGCACGCACCACTTTCACGAGCTGCTCGCCGAGTTCATGGGACGGGGATAATCCGCGAGACCAGCGACGAAGGGCTGATACGGGCGGTGGGCACACGCGGCCTGACCGCCGGCATGATCAACTACATGATCGGCGCGGGAATTTTCGTCCTTCCCGCAGTGGTGGCGGCGCGAGTCGGTGGGGCCGCTCCCGTCGTTTACCTGATCTGCGCTGTCGCTATGGCTCTGATAGTCATGTGCTTCGCCGATGCGGGGAGCAGGGTCTCGCTGTCCGGCGGCACGTATGCGTACGCCGAAGTCGCGTTCGGACCATACCTGGGATTCGTGGTCGCGATGTCGCTCTGGTTCGGCTCCTCCGTTCTCGCCAGTGCAGCCGTCGCCAACGTCTTCGTGGATACGCTCGCGCAGATATCCCCCGGGTTGGGCCACCCGCTCGCCCGCGGCGCAATTTTGGTTCTGATGTTCGCCGCTTTCGCTACGATCAACATCCGCGGCGTGAAGATGGGCAGCGGGGTCGTGCAGAGCGTAACGGCGGCGAAGCTGATCCCGCTCCTGATCCTGCTGGGTGTGGGATTGATTGCCATCAACGCCAGGAATCTCACATGGCCGGGAATGCCGGCGGGTGACGAGCTGGCTCGGACTTCAGTGATACTGATCTTCGCCTTTCTGGG
>DATLXE010000330.1:0-21929 GCA_035575795.1 Gemmatimonadaceae bacterium | reverse complement strand
CCCTACCTCCTTGAAAGTCTCTCGACGATCGCTTTTCCGAATTCCAGCCCTTCGTAAAACCGGCTGACTTCGACGCGCTCGTCGCGGCCGTGCGCGCGCGACTCGTCCGCGGTCGTAAAGATTCCGCCAATACCGTATACGGGAATTCCAGACTTACGGATGTACATCCCGTCGGTTGCGCCCGCCGACATCACCGGGACGACGACGACGCCGGGCCAGAAGCGCCTTCCCGTTTCTTCGACGGCGCTCAATATCGCGGGCGTGAGAGGTGACGGCGGCGAAACCGTCGCCGGCTGCGCCTCAGTCACCTGCACAGCGGTGTCCGCGACCGCGGCACGGAGCGCGCGCGTCACCGTTGCGGTGTCCGTCCCCGGAAGCACCCGGCAGTTAACGGTCGCCTGCGCCATCTGGGGGAGAGCGTTATCGCCGTGACCGCCGGCCAGCCGCGTTGCGACACACGTCGTGCGCAGCTGAGCGTTGAAGCGGGTGATGCGCGTCAGCTGAGTGGCCGCCGCCCGATCCATCGGCTGGCGCGCGGCACGCCGCATCAGGCGCGCAACGCTGTCCGGCTCGAACCGGGCCGACCGCTCGAGCGCGAGGCGCGTCGTGGCGTTGAGCTCGATCGGGAACTGGTACGACCCGAGACGCGCGAGCGCGCGGGCAAGCGCGTAGATAGCGTTGTCGGCGCGCGGTTGCGACGAATGTCCGCCCTTGTTCCGCACTGTCAGCTTGTAGGTGACATACAGTTTTTCGCTTGTCTGCACATCCAGCACAGCGGGCCGTCCATCGTATATCGTTCCGCCACCAGCGTCGAAGTTTACCGCCAGGGCCGGATTCCCGATCAGCCGGCGGCCGGCACCGCTGGCGAACCAGTCGATCTGATCGGACAGGGTCTCCTCGTCGCCCGTGAGCACCGCGATGATATCACGATCGGGAACAAACCCGTCACGTTTCCAGCGGATCAGGTTTGTCACGATCGTGGTAACACCTTCCTTGTTGTCGATCGTGCCGCGCCCGTACCACCAGCCGTCCCGCTCCGTCATCACGAACGGATCGACCGACCAGTCCTCGCGCAGCGCCGGGACGACATCCATGTGCGCCATCAGCAGGATCGGCTCGCCGAGTCCGCGACCCCGCAACCGCGCGATGACGTTGCCGACACTGTCGAACGGCCCGGCCACGAAGGCATCCTGCTCGCTGAAACCCGCCGCGCGCAGCCGCGCCACAACGGCTTTCGCCGCGTCCACCGTCTCACGCGTACCCGACACGGAGCGGATGCCGATCAGCTCGGAGAAAATTGATCGCGCAAGCACGGAATCGGCCGGCGATGTGCGGGTTTGCGCGGAAGCCGCGCTCGCAGCAACGAAGACTAGTGCGGTGAAACTGATCGACATGCGACGCATTCGTTTACCCGTGCTGAAGAGATTGCCTGTGCCCGTGGATCAATGTCGAATCTTACCGCGCGCCGATGGACGGCGCACCTTTCAGGCGCGACTCCGCCGCAGACTCTTCGCAAATCGAGGATCCGACATGGTAATGCCTTTGAGGGACGACAATACCGACCGCCACACCGTCCCCCTCGTCACCTACGCGCTGATCGCGGTGAACATCCTCGTCTGGCTCCTCGAGCTCGGACTGGGCGAGCCGTTCATCAACGGCTACAGCACCGTTCCGTTCGAGCTCACCCACAACACTGACCTTGCCGGAGTGCAGATGGTCGAGGCCGGCGGGAAGAGCATTCCCATCCGCCTCTACCCCGGCCCCACGCCGATCTATCTCACTCTTCTCTCGTCGATGTTCATGCACGCGTCGTGGATGCACATCGGCGGCAACATGCTCTACCTGTGGATCTTCGGCGACAACATCGAGGATCGCATTGGCCACGTGAAATTTCTGATCTTTTATCTGGTCTGTGGAATAGCGGCCAGCGTTGCCGACATCATGTTCAAGACGGACTCCATCATCCCCGGCCTCGGTGCATCAGGCGCAATCGCCGGCGTGCTCGGCGCCTATCTCGTTCTGTTCCCGAAACGAAAGGTGAAAGTGCTGATGATGCGGACGATCGTCGATATGCCGGCATTCATGGTGCTCGGCCTCTGGATATTGCTTCAGATTTTCAGTCAGGTCACGGTGGCCGGCACGCAGGCCGGCGGCGTCGCCTACATGGCGCACATTGGCGGCTTCGTCGCCGGCGTCGCGCTCATCTTTCTGTTCGGCGGCAAGCGCACGCCGCCCCCGCGCAACGTGCTGCCGGGAGGTGCGCCCGCCTAGCTGTCCTGATTGACTGCTTCGCTCGCGGGCGTGAACACCTCGACCGCCAGCGTGAACGTTCGCTGCTCGGACGGGTTGAGCGCGCCGACGCTGACGATCTGTCGCGTTATCTCCTCACCCCGCTCGCCACGGATCGAGAGCACGATCGAATACTCCCACGCCTCGCCCGCGGCGGGATGCTTGATCGTCCCCTCGACCCGGAGCGGAGAAAAATCCGGCGCCGCGCGCCTCGTACGATGCGGATCGAAGCGCAGGCTGTGATCGCACGCCGGACAAATCGAAGCGCTCTGGAGGATGGTTGCCCGGCAATGCGGACAGAGGCGCGCCTTGCCGGGCGTCGCGACGGTCGTCGTGCTCATGACGCCGCGTCAGTCTCCATCCGAAGTCTGGCCTGCGGAGTTACCGCTTCATCCCAGCCGAACGAAACGTTGCCACGCATGCGCGAGCCAGCCGCCACCGTCAGCGATCCGGCCTTCAGGTCGCCATTGAGGACCCCGGTGTCGAGCAGCTCAACACGCGACGCTGCTTCGATGTTTCCCTCGAGCTCCCCGCCAACCGTCACCGTGGCTGCGCGCACCGAACCCGTGATTTTTGCGCCCGGCTCGATGGTAAGATCGCCGTCAACGTTCACGTCGCCCTTGAACCGGCCCGCCATGCGGACGTGCCCCGCCCCTTCGATCTTCCCTTCGATGGTAAGGCCTGAGGCGATCACCGATTCCTTGCCCCCGCCAGCCTTTCCGCGCGGCGCAGAATCGTAAGCCGAGGCGCTGCTCGCGAATGAGTCAGCGCTCCTGGGGGAAGGATCAGCCATTGACCCGGAATCTTTACGCGGGATGGTTTGCTCTTTCCATATTGCCATTGCTGGAAACTCCTCTTCAGGGGCACGGCGTGGGACCGGGTGATTTCCCGTTCGCCGGACGGCGCCAGTGCCGGAATTTTCGCCGAGTGCCTTCACCCGTTGCGGACTGCCTCAGGGAGGCCGTAAAGGCTCCCGAAATGCCTGTAATACCAGCAAGAAAGGGGCTTGCTTTGGGGGGTTGCGAAAACCCGGGGCATACGGGCTTTACGAGCATGCCACGCGGGCACGGCCCGTGCGACTGAACAGGACTTTCTCTTACTGGAGATCAAATGCCGAAGGACTGGGATATAGACCTGCCGGGAGGGCGCTCGAAGGGAGATGAGGACATCGTGGTGGACACGACTTCGCTCGACCCACTGCGGATTGCGGCTGCGGATGAGCCGGAGGAAGTCGACGCTCTGAACGAAAAGCTCGCGCGCGCGAAACGCGGAACATCTGCGCCACCAGGGCGCGATGAGCCGGAGATCGACCCCGCTCCCGAGCAAGAATTCACCGGGTGAGCGGGAGCTTTCTCGCGAGCCCGCATCCAGGTTCGATGATGCTTATCGCCGCTGGCCTGATTGCCAGCGGCGCATTGTTTTCCGCCAGCGGCGCGCAGACCCGGCGCCTGACGGTTACACCAGAGAGGCCGGAGCCGGGCAGCGTCGTCCGCCTCAGCGTTCAAGCCGGTTCCGGCACGGATTCCGTCCTTTCCGTGACCGGGCAAATGGCCGGCGAGCAGCTGCACTTCATCTCCGCTGGCGGGGGCGCGTGGCGCGCAATCGGCGGCGTCCCGGTGGATGCCGTTGACAGCGTAGTGGCGCGGGCAGTCGTGCAACACACATCCGGCACGAGCGACACCGTGCGCGCGATCCTTCGCGTGCCGCCTCCCCCGCCCCGCCGCGCGAGCGCGCCGCGTCTATCGGTTGACGACCGGTTCACCCGGCCTCACGACGCCGCCACCCTGGCCCGGATCGAGCGTGAGGGGAATCGCGCCCGACAGATCGGGCGCCGCGCGCACGATTCTCCGCCGCTCTGGCGGTCGGCGTTCCTCAAGCCACGCACCTCGGTCGTCACCAGCCGCTTCGGGACCGGCCGCGTTTTCAATGGCACCGTCACGAGCAGGCACCTGGGCGTGGATTTTCGCGGTGCGGTCGGGTCGCAAATCCTCGCCGCCAACCGCGGTGTCGTCGCGCTGGTCGACGATTTCTTTCTCGCCGGCAACGTCGTGTACATCGATCACGGCGCGGGGATCGTCACCGGATATTTTCACATGAGCCAGGCGCTCGTCGCCACCGGAGATACCGTCGCGCGGGGCGATGTCATCGGACTCGTTGGAGCAACGGGACGAACGACGGGACCGCATCTGCACTGGACCGCCCGCTACGGCGAGCTGACAGTCAATCCGCTGGATCTCGTAGCGCGGGCGGGAGCGTGGTACACCGGGGCTGGCGCTGTCGTCGGGGCCGGGAAACGAAACGGCAACTGAAAACGATGCAGATGCGAAGGACCAGAGGCATAGATCCGAGTTGCTAGATGGGATCCCTCATGGAACCGTTGGCTCTGTTTCGCCGGAAATACAAATAGAAAGGAATTCCCAGCGCGATCAGCACCAGGCCCGCGCCTGATTCAACAGGGTTGGTGCGTAACGTGTTGATCACCAGCCACGTCGCGACCAGGATGAACAGGATCGGGACGAAGGGATAGCCGAACGTCCGGTACGGACGTGGAATGTCGGGCATCTTTTTTCGCAGCACCAGCACCGCGCCGGCGGCGAGCGCGAAGAAGATCCACACCGCGAAGATCGACGAAGTAGTGAGCTGGTCGAAGGTCCCCGAGAGAGCGAGCAGGGCACCCCAGATTCCCTGCGCCCACACCGCCCGCGCCGGCACGCCCGTGCCCGACGCAAGCTTGCCGAGGCCGGGGAAGAACAGCCCGTCACGCGCCATCGCATACGGTACCCGTGCGTTCATCACCACCACTCCGTTCAGCGCGCCGATCAGTGAAAGCAGGAATGCTATGGTCACGACGGCGCTTGCCTTTTCACCGAGATAGCTCTGCGTCGCCTTGGTTGCGACAGGCAGCGCATCGCGGTATGCCGTCGAGCTCGAGGTAACGATCTCGTTGAAGGGCAGCGCGTAGAAGTACGCGATGTTGGTAAGCAGGTAGATGGCGAGTACGATCAACATTCCGTAGATGAGTCCGCGCGGGATGTCCCGTTCCGGATTCTTCATTTCGCCGGCCACCATCGGCATATGACTCCAGCCCTGGTAGGCCCACAGGGCGGCAATCATCGCCGCGCCGAACGCGCTCACGCCGCCAGCGGTCGGGCTGCTCGTCACCGGCGCCGAGAGATGATCCCATGACGCGGCACGCGAGAGAAGAAATGCTCCGCCCACGATTACGGTGATGCCGAGCACCTTGGCGGCGGTGAGGAGCCACTGGATGCGTCCGCTGACGGCGACGCCAACCGTGTTGACCGCCGTAAAGAGCAGGATCACCGCGATCGCCACGACCTGCCTGATCCCGAACTCCCAGTGAACTTCCTGGCCCAGTAACTGAAAGGTTCGCTCGGCGTACACGGCAGACATCGGCACGAATGCCGAAAGGAACGAGGCGAACGCGGTTCCGAGCGCCGCGATCGCGCCTGTGGCGATGATCGCCATGTTCGCCCAGCCAAAGAGAAACGCGAGCAGGTCGCCATAGGCTTCGCGCAGGAAGACGTATTCTCCGCCCGCCTTTGGCAGCATCGCGCCCAGCTCCGCATAGGTCAGCGCGCCGGCGAGCGAGAGCAATCCCGCCGCGACCCACGCAAACAGCACCATTGACGGACTGCCGAGTAGCTGCGACATCGGCGCGGTCTTGAGAAAGATGCCGGTGCCGATGACGGTGCCGATCACCAGCGCCGCCGCCTCGCGCAGCGACAGCGCGCGGACCAGCTTTGTCTCCCCGCGGCCGGACGCCACCGGCGCGGTGCTCACTCGGGACGCGCTACGTCGTGCGGGCCGGCACCGACGTCACCAACGGATCCACGCGATGCGTACGAATAGCTGTGGCGCTCGTAGTCGTCGGTCGTGGAAAATCCCTCGGCGCGGTCGAGCTCGCGGTTTCCGCGCTCGATCGTCTCGCGCTCGTCCTTGTAGCGGTGGTACCAGTCCCGCGTGACTTCACCGGCCAGCTCCCGGTTGCCGAGCCCGAACGACAGCGCGAGCGCGAGCGCCACGGCGCCGAAGAGAATGGCGAACGCCGTGGTGACGATCTCCGTGGCAATTCCCAGCTCCTGAAGCGCCATGAATACGGCGAGCATTATTACGCCGGCTTTTCCCACCCGCGCCAGCGTCGGCCCGCCGTGTATCGCACCCGCCGAGGCCATAATCAGGCCGCCGACGAATCCGCCGAGCACGATGCCGACAATCATGATCACGATCGAGGCGATGACGCTCGGGATATAGCTCACCAGCTCCGAGAAGACGTTGGCGAGCGATTGGAGTCCGAGCGCATTCGCCGCGACAAGCATCACCGCGAACATCACGAACCAGAAGACGAGAGTCGCGGCGACGCGCGTCGGGTTCACGTGTGAGCCAGACCGCTCCACAGCCTGCATCACGCCGCCACGCTCGAGCAGGCGATTGAGTCCGATGCGCCGCATGATCCGGTCGGTTGCTTTCTCGAGCAGACGCGCCAGCAGGTAGCCCGCGAACAGGATGACCAGCGCGCCGAACAGCGCCGGCACGTACCGGTAGAGCTGCTCGAAGCTGCCCTGCAGCCGCTCGCCGAAACCGATTGTCGTTTCGCCCACTAGAATCTCACGGTGACGAGTGAGTGATTGCCCTTTGCGCGCATCGCCATCAGGCCAAGCGCTGCCGGGTTGAAGCTGACACGAGTTGCCCGGCGTCCGGCGTCGGCTCCAGGCTCAATGTATTTCTCGGTGATAACCAGCCCCGCGAGCCCGCCCAGGGCCGAGAGGCCGAAGCTGAGGCGCGGACTCAGGTCATCGGTGTCGATGAGGACGGCGATGCCGAGGCCCATCAACGCGCCAGCGCCGGTTCCGAGCGCGAGACGGCTCGCATCGGTGCGGCTGTGGTCGAGTCGCTGCACGAGAAAGCGGTCGCCGGCGACGATGCCGAGGACAAAGCCCGCGGTCAGCGCGGCGGCGGCGGCAGACTCATCCGCGTCATCGCTGACGAGTACGCCACCGGTGAGGGCCCCCAGCGCGCCAGTGGTCCTCAGGACCTGAATGTCACCCGGCGTGACGTTGTAATTCGCGTTGCGTGGGTAGAGGACTCCGAGCGGATATCCCGCCAGTCCGGCAAGCAGAATCGTTGCTACCTGCCCGCGATTGGCATTGTCGGCACTCACACAGCCGTCGAATGGCCTGCACTCTTTGTCCTTCTCGAAAGCCTCCGTCACGCCGAAGGCGATCAGCGCCCCCGCCGTCGACCCGAACCCGGCGCCGACCGCTTCGGCTTCGGTCATCGTCCTGCCGAAGCGAAGCCCGAGCGCGGTACCGCCCAGCCCGCCGATAAACGCGCCCGCCCCCTGGCCCTTCCTGTCCGCGCCGAAGATGTACATCAGCCCCCACCCGCCCAGCGCACCCTTCAGCCCGGTGTCGGTGGAGAGATCGTTCTGGGCACGCGAGATGAACATTCGGCGCGAGATCTCCGAGGCAGCGAAGAATGTTCCGCCGGCAACCACCAGATATCCCGCCGTCGCGCTGGCGCCATTGTCGGCGATCGCCGTCGCGAACGCCGGTCCGTACACGGCAATGCCCAGCAGCGTCTGGTTGCGAATAAAAGCGTTGCGCGCATCGTTGCGCCGCTCGAGCGTTTCACGCGGGAGCCTCGACACGGCGACGCGAATCGCCTCACGATTGGCAGGGGAGATGTTGTATCTCTCAACGACTCCCGAACGGCGGGTGACCACCATCACGTACGCACTGTCGCTCGCCGAGTACAGACGGGCTTCAGAAAATTCTCCGGCAACTGGCCAGGTGGGGGCCGTTAGCCCGGCCCTGCTTGCAATGGGAGGTGTGATCACCATCAGGAAAGCCGCGCTATCGAACGGAACGGGGCGCTCCACCACTTGCGACTGAACCGCAATGGGCGCGAAGACGAGCAGCATGGTACCGGCTAAACCGAGGCGTCGCATCGACTTCCCCTAATTATCGGATTCTGGAACGCACCGCAAAGATATGCGGGATTCCCGCGCTTCGCCCGTTAATTTCGCGTTCCGCGCTGGACATCGAACAGAGCGCTTCGCTTGCATTTGCCGCAGATCAGCCAGTGGCGCTGGCGGGCGTATCCGAGTCCGAACGAGCCTCCACCGATCGGGCGGCGGGTCATCACCACCTCGCACCGCGGGCACTCGGGCATTCCATCCTCGGCGAGCCGGCTCCTGATTCCGTCGAGCTCGGCGGCGGTGTACTGCGCTCCCTCGGTCGTCATCACTCGGGGATTCGCACGACGACTTTGCCGAACTGCTGGCCGCTCTGCAGCCGTTCAAATGCTTTCCTGCCCTGCGAGATATCGAACACCGAGTCGATCAGCGGCGTGAGCCGACCTTCGCGGAACTCCTTCGTGATCGCATCGAACTCCGACTCGTTCCCCATCGTCGAGCCCATGATGTCCCACTGATTCCAGAACAGGCGGCGGAGATCGGTCTGCACCACCGGGCCGGAAGTCGCGCCGCACGTCACCAGCCGGCCCCGCTTGCCAAGCGCGCCGAGGGATTGCGCCCATGTCGCTTCTCCGACGGAATCGAAAACGACATCGACCCCCTTTTTCCCGGTGAGCGACCGAATCTCCTTGCCGACGTCAGTGTTCGTGTAGTTGATCAGGTTCTCCGCGCCCAGTCCGCGCGCCAGCGCAAGCTTCTCGTCGCTTCCTGAGGTAACCCATGATCTCGCGCCGATGTTGCGAACGATCTCGAGAGCCGCGAGCGCCACTCCTCCGCCGATTCCCCAGATCAGCACGTTGTCGGTTTTCTTTACGCGCGCACGCGTCACGACCATTCGCCACGCCGTAAGCGTCGAAAGCGTGAACGCAGCCGCCGATTCCACCGGCTTTTCCTTCGGGATGCTGCGCGCGTTCCGCGCCGGCACGGTCACGAACTCGGCAAGCGTCCCCGGCACGTGCTCGCCGAGCAGCCGGAAGTTCACGCATAGCGAGTGCTCACCCTCGAGACAGTATTCGCAGCTGTGGTCGGCGAGGCCTGGATTGATAATGACGCTGTCACCAACCTTGAGATCGTTGGCGGTCCCGCCGTCTTCATTCAGCTCGCCGATCGCGTCGACGATGCCCGTCGCGTCGGCGCCGAGCACCCAGCCGGGCGCGATCTTCACGCCGGGAATTCCGCCGACGACGAAGAGATCCAGGTGGTTGAGCGCGGCGGCGCGCACCCTGACGCGAATCTCGCCGCGCTTCGGCTCGGGAACCGGAAGATTCGTGCGGTACTCGAGCTGGTCGAGCCCGCCATGCGCCGAGATGGTGAGTCCTCGCACGCGATTACGGGAGCGTTATATTCAGACGTACCATAGAGTGGCTGCGCACGCAGCCGAAGATACAGGTTTTTATTTCCGTCCGCTCATCCCACTGAATGCTCTCCATCAAGGTTCCGCCGCTCGGAGAATCGATTGTCGAGGCCACGGTTTCCAGGTGGCTCAAGAACGAGGGCGATGCTGTCGCTGCTGGCGATACGCTGGTGGAGCTGGAGACCGATAAAATCACGGTTGAGGTTCCGGCGCTCAAGGCTGGAATTCTTTCCAAGAGAGGACGTGCTGAGGGCGACGTCGTCCACGTCGACGACGTTCTTGGCGAACTCGATGAGACTGCCTCCGGATCTGGCGCTGGCGCCGCCGCTTCGGGTGGTGCTGCTTCCGAGACTGCTGCGCGAGGATCGGCGCCGGCTCCCGACACCTCTCCTCAGTCTGGGTCCGGCAAGAGCTCTCCAGCTGCACGGCGCGTTGCCGAAGAGCGCGGAGTGGATATCGCGGGCGTTGTGGGCACGGGTCGGGGTGGCGTCGTGAATAAAGGCGACGTGCTTGGGGCGGAACCGGACTCGCGCGAACACGCGGATGAGGGGGCGCGGGGGAAGACCGGCGGGATGGCCGCTGCCGCGGCGGAGATTCCTGCGCTGGCGAAAGCGGAAGTGAAGCAGCCTCTCGCTCCCAGTACGCCGGCGCCGGTTGCGAACGCCCCTGTTGCTTCCGGGACTCGTGAGACTCGCGAGAAGATGACTACGCGGCGGAAACGGATCGCGGAAAATCTTTTGCAGTCGCAGCACAACACCGCGCATCTCACGACGTTCAATGAAGTCGACATGTCGGCGATCAATGCGCTGCGTGAGAAGTTCAAGGAGAAAGTCGAGAAAGAGCATGGCGTGAAGCTCACGTTCATGCCCTTCTTCGTTAAGGCGGCGTGCGCGGCGCTCAAGCAGTTCGCGATGGTCAACGCGCAGATCGACGGCGATTCCATCGTCTACAAGCATTACGTGAACATGGGAATCGCGGTCGCATCAGAGCAGGGACTCGTCGTGCCCAATCTCAAGGATGCGGACCGCAGAAGTGTCATCGAGCTGAGCGGCGACATCGCCGCGGTCGCCAAGCGCGCGCGCGATTCGAAGCTGTCGATGGAAGATCTTACCGGCGGCACGTTCACGATAACCAATGGCGGCGTGTTCGGGTCGCTCATTTCCACGCCGATCATCAACTATCCGCAGGTCGGCATCCTCGGCCTTCACAAGACGCAGGACCGGCCCGTCGCCATCGAGGGCAGGGTCGAGATCCGGCCGATGATGTACATCGCGCTCTCGTACGACCACCGCATTGTCGATGGACAGCAGGCCGTTCTATTCCTCGTTCGCGTGAAGGAGCTGATCGAAGATCCCGCCGCACTGCTCATCACATAGATGATCGACTGCGACGTAGCGATCATCGGCGGCGGGCCCGGGGGCTACGTCGCCGCGATCCGGGCCGCACAACTCGGGCTCAACACCGTCTGCGTGGAGATGGACAAGACACTTGGCGGCACCTGCGTCAATGTCGGCTGCATTCCGTCCAAGGCGTTGCTCACATCATCCGAGCACTACGAGTTCGCGCGGCTGCACGCCGCTGAGCATGGCGTGAAGACGGGCGACGTGTCGCTCGACCTGGCTACGATGATGAAGCGCAAGGACACCGTCGTCGGCCAGAACACGAAGGGCATCGAGTTCCTGTTCAAGAAGAACAAGGTCGTCTGGGCCAAAGGACGCGGCACACTTAAGCGCGACCGGATCGTGGAAGTGACGGCCGAAGATGGAAAGGTCGAGTCGTACCGGGCGAAGAATGTCATCATCGCCACCGGTTCAGTTCCGGTGGAGCTCCCCTTCCTGCGCTTTGATGAGAAGCGGGTGCTGTCAAACGTCGGCGCGCTGAAAATCCCGGAGGTGCCGAAACACCTGCTCGTCATCGGCGGGGGCGTCATTGGACTGGAGCTGGGATCGGTGTGGCGCCGGCTGGGGGCAAAGGTCACCGTGGTCGAACTGGCGCCGACGATTCTTCCGGGTAACGACGAGGAGATCGTGCGCGAGGCGGACAAGGTCTTTCGCAAGCAGGGTCTCGACCTGCGCGTGGCAACGAAGGTCACCGGCGCGCGCCACGAAGGAAATCACGTGCTGGTCGAGATCGAGACGGATGGCAAGGGAGAGACGATCGACGCCGATTACGTGCTGGTATCGGTCGGGAGGAAGCCTTCACTCTTCGGGATCGACGCCGCCGGCTTCGAGCTCAAGCTGGGCAAGCGCGGCGAGATACTCGCCGACGACCAGATGCGCACCAATACCCCAAACGTGTTCGCGATCGGCGACGCGGTGGGCGGCAAGCTCCTCGCGCACAAGGCCGAGGAGGAGGGTGTGATCGCCGCCGAGGTAATTGCCGGGCACAATGTGCGCATGAACTACCGGTCAATGCCGTCGGTCGTGTACACGTGGCCGGAGATCGCGACGGTGGGGCTGGCTGAACACGAGGTGAAGGCGAGCGGCCGGAAGTACAAGACGGGCAAGTTTCCCTTTTCGGCCAACGGCCGCGCGCGAACGTCCGGCGACACGACGGGGTTCGTAAAGTTCATCGCAGACGCCGAAACCGACGAGTTGCTCGGTTGTCACATGATCGGGCCCAGCGTGTCGGAGATGATCCAGGAAGTGGTGCTGGCATTCGAGTACCGCGGGTCGTCGGAGGACATCGGCATTACCGTGCACTCGCACCCGACTCTCAGCGAAGCGGTGAAGGAAGCCGCGCTCGGCGTGCTTGGCCGCTCGATCCACATCTGACAATGGAATCGGTCCCAGTTGAAGCAACGGGGATGATCAGGCCGATGGTGGCCGCAGACCGCGAGCCGCTGCGCGTGCTGCTGGAAGCCGTGTCGAATTTTACCGCCGAGGAAGTGGAGACAGCGCTCGAGCTTGTCGACGCGTGGCTGGAGACTGGAGAGGAGAGCGGGTACCTGACCTACGTGCAGGAACAGGGCGACGATGCCACGGGGCGGCGGATCACTGGTTACGTCTGCTTCGGCGAGACCCCGTTGACGGTCGGGACGTTCGATCTTTACTGGGTTGCGGTCGATTCGGCGTTGCGCAGTCGCGGCAACGGCCAGGCACTGCTCAAATTCGCGGAAGCAGAGATCAAGAATCGTGGCGGCCGGCTTTTCATGATCGAGACATCATCGCAGCCGACGTATTCGGGAACCGTGGCGTTCTATGAGAAGGCGGGCTACAAGCTCGCAGCACGCATTCAGGAGTTCTACAACGTGCGAGATGACAAACTCATATTCTCGAAGAAGCTCTGATTCCTTCGCACGCCTGGCCATCCGTTTTCTATATCAAGTGACGGTTAGAAGTCTCACACCAACCGACTGCGCGATCCGCTGAAATCTGGAGTCAGCCCGCAACCGTGAAAAGGGCGCAGCGGCCAGCGGCGCGTTGCTGAAGAATGGCTCGTGCAACTCGGCAGGCCGGTGTGCACGAGCGCCAGTGCGAGTGAGCCCGCCAACATCGGCGAGCTCGGGTCCCCTTCTCCCTGGAGGAGGCGACATAAAATCAGATACGTGAAGAGGGCGTAAGGTTGGCAAGGCCGTGCGGTCTGACACTACGATAGATGACACATCCGCCACTGGAAACAGTCAAATGATGAATTACCGCCTCCTTGGCAGGTCGGGGCTCCGGGTATCCGAGCTGGCGCTCGGCACGATGACTTTCGGCGAAGAATGGGGCTGGGGCGCATCGAAGACTGAGAGCCGCCGCATGTTCGACATGTTCGCCGATCGCGGCGGCAATTTTATCGATACCGCCAACAGATATACGGAAGGGACGAGCGAAACGTTTGTCGGCGAATTCGTGGCAAAGGAGCGCGAGCGCTTCGTCGTCGCGACCAAGTACACGCTCAAGATGCGGGACGGTGATCCCAACGCCGCTGGCAATCACCGCAAGAACCTTACGCACTCCCTCGATGCGAGCCTCAAGCGGCTCAAGCTCGATTACATCGATCTCTACTGGTTGCATGCGTGGGATTATCTGACGCCCGTTGAGGAGATCATGCGCGCGCTCGACGACGCGGTGAGCGCGGGAAAGATTCTGTACACTGGTATCTCCGACACACCGGCGTGGATCGTTTCGCAGGCGAACACAATCGCGGTGCTGCGTGGCTGGACGCCTTTTATCGGACTGCAGATCGAGTACAGCCTTATCGAGCGCACCGTCGAGCGCGAGCTGGTGCCGATGGCGCGGGCGCTCGGACTTGGCATCGCCGCGTGGGCGCCAATCGGCGGCGGCATACTGAGCGGGAAATATCAGGGCAGCGACGCGAAGACCAGCGATGGCGAGAAGGGTCGCATTGCTTCCGGCAGCGCGAAGCTGAACGACACCAACATAAACATCGTGAAGGTCGTCGGCGACGTTGCGCGTGAAACGGGGCGCACGCAGAGCCAGGTCGCGATCAACTGGCTGAGACAGCAGCCAGGAGTTGTCATCCCCCTGATCGGCGCACGCAAAGCCAGCCAGCTCGAGGACAACCTTGCCTGCCTCGAGTTCGAGTTGTCACCCGAACAGATCAAGAAACTCACCGATGCGAGCAGCATCGTGCGCGGCTTCCCCCACGATTTCCTGAACGGCGATCTGATCACCGACATTGTGTATGCCGGCACGCTCGACCGCATCAAGGATCGTCCGGAACCCTTTCGTTAACGTTTCGCCCCGCCTGGGCGTCTACCCATCGCAACGAGGAGCCGAAAACCAGCCATGGACGCGACCCGCCAGCTCAGGGTCGCAGAGGGGGTGCAGGATGAGAAAGCTTTATCTGCTTGCTGCAATCGCGACGGTCACCACAATTGACGCCGGCGCGCAGGGTGTGGCTCCTCGCACGGTCACGGCAGGGTCTGATGTCCGCGAGCTTCCCGCCGATCAGCAGATAATCCACGCTCTCAGTCGCCTCACCTTCGGCGGTAAGCCCGGGGATGTGCAGCGCGTTCGCGCCATGGGTCTCGACAAGTGGATCGACCAACAGTTGCACCCCGATCGCATCGACGATTCGAGCCTCGATTCGTTCGTGAGCCGATACCCGACCATCAACAGCGACCAGACGGAGCTGCTCCAGCAATACAACAGCGATCAACAGCAGCGACGCCAGGCGAAGCGGGCGACCACCGCGGCCGACAGCGCCGCGATGCGCCGCGAAATGCAGCAGCGATTCAATTCGCGGCGGACGATCGTCACCGAGCTCCAGTCAGCGCGCGTCGCCCGCGCCGTCGCCAGCGAGCGGCAGCTGCAGGAAGTGATGACGGACTTCTGGCACAATCACTTCAACGTGTACGCGCAGAAGGGTGCGCCGGAGCCTTACTTCCTGGCGGACTACGATCGCACGGTGATCCGCCCCAACGCGCTCGGCAAATTCCGCGACCTGCTGGAAGGCGTCGCAAAGAGCCCGGCGATGCTTTTCTATCTCGACAACGCCCGCAGCACGGCTGACAGCACCCGGCCCACGCTGGCCAATGCGCAGCGCAACCGCGCTCGTGCCGGTGCGGGAGCAATGCGTGGAATGCCGCGCCGTCTCCCCAACGGAATGACGCCCACGCCCGAGCAGATGCAGCGCCTCCAACAGCAACAGGGGCGCCGCGGCGGGCTCAACGAGAACTATGGTCGCGAGCTGCTCGAGCTTCATACGCTTGGCGTCGACGGCGGCTACACGCAGCAGGATGTGATCAACGTCGCGCGCGCATTCACGGGGTGGACAATCAAGCAGCCGCAGCAGGGTGGCGGCTTCATCTTCCGGCCGCAGGTTCACGACGCGGGCGAAAAGGTCGTGCTCGGCAACAGGCTTGCCGCGGGACGCGGCATCGAGGATGGCGAACAGGTGCTCGACATGCTCGCCCGCAGTCCCGTGACGGCGCGCTACATCGCCACCAAGCTCGCGCGCCGCTTCATCAGCGACGTGCCGCCCCAAGCTGTGGTCGACCGCGCCGCGAAGACTTTTCTCGCCACCGATGGCGACATCCGCGAGGTCGTGCGCTCGATCATCACCTCCCCCGAATTCTTTTCCCAGCAGGCGTTTCGCGGCAAGGTCAAGTCACCGTTCGAAGTCGTCGTGAGCGCCATGCGCGCACTCAACGCCAGGCCGGATAGCACTCCCCGCACCGCGCTCGTCGTCGCATACCTCGGCCAGCCCATCTACGGGCACCAGGCACCGAACGGCTGGCCGGAGACGGGCGAGGCGTGGATGAACACCGGCGCCATTCTCAATCGCATCAACTTCGGGATGGGTGTCGCCGCGGGCCGGCTGCCCGGTGTCGATATCGGCAGGCTGGCGGCGCTCGATACCATGACCATAGGACCGCGTGACAAGCAGGTGGATGCGGTCATCGCATCGCTCCTCAACGGCATCGCCTCGCCGGACACGCGCGCGGTCCTGGTTTCCGGTGAGAATCCAATGGTCGGAAAGCAGATCACGCGATCTGCCGCCGACGTTTTCTCCGACGTGGCGCCGGCGATGCCGGACTCCGGGCAGATGATGAACGCGCGGTCGAACGCGCGCCGCAACAATCCGAACATGATGGCACAGCAGGCAGGTGGCAGGCGCGCCGCACCCGAAGGCAGGGGGCTAGGCAACATTCCGCAGCTCACGGGCCTCGCACAAATCGTCGGACTCGCGCTCGGCTCCCCCGAATTTCAGCGTCGATAGGAGGATACCACCATGGAACGCAGAGCATTCGTGAAGTCCGGAGCGCTCGCCCTCGTAACGATGGGGCTGAACCCGAGCTTCCTCCGCAGAACCACATTCGGCATGGAGCTGATGAAGGCGCCGAAGGGAAAGATTCTCATCTGCCTCTTTCAGCGCGGCGCCGCCGATGCGCTCAACGTCGTCGTGCCTCACGGCGAGAAATCGTATTACGCGCTCCGTCCGTCGATTGCGATTCCGCGGCCCGGCCGCAACGTAGCGGGCGCGTCCATCGACCTCGATGGATTTTTTGGACTTCACCCGGCACTGGCACCACTCAAGCCGCTTTACGACCGCGGGTTGCTGGCGCCGGTGCATGCGGTGGGAAGCCCGAGCACGACGCGCTCGCACTTCGATGCCCAGGACTACATGGAAAGCGGCACGCCCGATGTGAAAGGCACGACCGATGGCTGGCTCAACCGCTATCTCGCGGTGCGGGGAACATGTGACGAGTGCAACGTCGCAAAGACGCCATTCCGGGCCGTCGCGCTCACTCCACAAACTCCGCGTATTCTCGAAGGCCCCGCACCCGCGGTGGCGATGAACAACCTCGACGAGTTCACGGTACGCGCCGCCGGCAACAGCGCGGAGCGGCTTGAAGCGCTTTACAAGACGGGATCAGCAGATCTCGTGCACGGCACCGGCGCCGAGATGTTCGACGCGGTAAAGATGCTCCGCTCGGCGAACCCGAGACAGTATCGCCCCGCGAACGGCGCCGAATATCCAAGGTCGCAGTTCGGCATGCGCCTGCTCCAGATCGCGCAGCTGATCAAGTCGAACGTCGGACTGGAGATCGCATTCGCCGACATCGGCGGCTGGGACACGCACGTGAACCAGGGTGGATCGACGGGCCAACTCGCGCAGCGTCTCGACGATTTCGCGAGATCGATCGCCGCGCTGGTCACCGACCTCGGCGACAGAATGGACGACGTCGCCATTCTCACGATGTCGGAGTTCGGCAGAATGGCGAGAGAAAACGGAAATCGTGGAACCGACCACGGCCACGCCGGCGCACTGTTCGCCATCGGCGGACATGTGAAGGGCGGAAAGGTGTACGGAACATGGCCAGGCCTGGAGCAGGAGCAGTTATACGAAGGCCGCGATCTGGCACTGACAACGGACTTCCGCTCGGTCTTTGCCGAGCTCGCCCAAGATCATCTTGGAGCTACTGCGCTTGACCGCATCTTCCCTGGCTATCGCGCTTCGGCTGCCTCCTACCTCGGGCTCGTATAGATTTTTGCGCGGTCGGTCGGCCGAGGCACCGGACTTCGGCGGCTACGCTCACTCGGGCGGAGCCCAAAGCGCGGGTGCCCGCTTCGCGGGCAGCCGCTGGTCTCCTTGGTCGTTCGCTTTGGAAAGCCGCCTGCGCCGGTGCCTCGACCTCTCTCCCAACGTTAGAACTGTAGGGGCGCGGTGTCGTTGGCTCATGGCGAGTGACCCGGGAAGATGCCTTAAGCGCAGCGGCTGAGATATCTCCTGCGCACTTGGCTCGAGATGCGGATGTCGTTGGCGTGCCCGCGCGGTCGTACACTGCATCCAATGTCTCCCCCGAAACAAAGCTGAGCTTACCTCCGCTCTCCGCCGAGCTTCAGCCAGGGAGCGGACGGGAGGGTGGGTGTCCGCACAGGCGGCGTTCAAGCGAGCGACCAAGGAGACCAGCGGCTGCCCGCGGAGCGGGCACCCGCGCCCTGGGCTCCGCCCGAGCGAGTGTCGCCGCCGAAGCGGACACCCACCCGACCAGGCCGCGGCGCGCGCCTAAGCCAGAAGTCTAAAAGCGGAAGATCTTCTCAAGCGCCTTACCGAGTTTCTTGCCGAAGTCGTTGTTCCATTCGCGCGGGCGATCCTCGGATGCCTGGCGCTGGTCGTCGTAGTACTCCTCGGACGGACCATGCTCGGGACACGGGATGTTTGGTTCCGTACCGGGCTTGTAGTAGTCGGCCTGGCGAACCGGGCACCATTCGGTGGCGAGGTATCCGGTTGTCGGGTCAATTGTTCGTGCTGACATGCCGGCGGGTGGTGCCCACGCGTTTGGCGCGGCCTGTTCACGCCAGCCATTGACGTAAAACTCCGTCCAGGCAGGCGTTACGAGACGGCCGCCCGATGCGTTGCCGCCGATGGGCGCGGGCTTGTCGAACCCGAACCAGAAGCCGGCGACCACCGTCGGCGTGTAGCCGACGAACCAGATATCGGCGCCGTTGTTCGTCGTTCCGGTTTTTCCGGCGATGAGTCCGCGCGCGCCGGCGTCGCGAACCGGCTTTGCCGTTCCGTAGTTCACGACCGACTGCAGCATCGACGTCACCTGGTACGCGTCACGCGGATCCATGACGCGCTCGAGTGGCTTCGTCTCGGCGCTCCACAGCAGCGTACCGTCGGCGGCCTGGATTCTCGTCACCAGTCGCGGAAAGACGCGGAAGCCTCCGTTGGCAAAGGGAGCGTACGCCGTCACGAGCTCGATCGGCGTGACCTCGATGGCGCCGAGCGCCATTGCGGGGTTGGTGGAAATCGTGCTGGAGATTCCATTCCGGTGTGCGACCTCGACGATGCGCGTCGTTCCGACGGCCTGGCTCACACGCACGGTGGCGGCGTTGGCGGAGCGCATCAGCGCTTTGCGGAACGTCATCCGCCCGCCGTAGTCGTCGTTGTAGTTCGACGGGGACCACACCTTACGGCCCTGAATGACATCGATCGGATCGTCGTCGACTTCCGACGCGGGTGTGTAACCGGCGGCGAGCGCGGTCGCGAACACGAACGGCTTGAAGGCCGAGCCGGGTTGGCGGCGGGCGGAGAGTGCCCGGTTGAACGTGCCGCGCTCGAAGGTGCGGCCGCCGACGAGCGAGCGGATGTCACCCGAGCGTGGATCGATCGCCACCATCGCGCCCTGCACGAGCGTGCGGCGGCCTGTTTCACCCTGAATCGCGGAGGCGCGGCGGCGTACCGCCGTATTAGCGGCTTTCTGGGCGCGGGCATCCAGCGTCGTGAAAACAGTGATGTCCACGATGTCGGATTCTCCGCTCCTGATGACGGAGTCGACGATCGCACGCACGGCATCGAGCGCGAATGAATCGTCCGCGTCCTTGGGACGCCACTCGTCGCGCGCGATGCGGAGGCGCTCGCCCTTGAGACGGGTGAGCCGATCAGACGAAATAAATCCTTCACGCACCATCAGGGTCAGCACGAGATTGCGCCGCGCGAGCGCGCGCTTCGGGTTGCGGCGCGGCGTGTATGCCGACGGACCTTTCGGCAGCGCGGCCAGCATTGCGCCCTGGGTAATGGTGAGCTCGTTGACGTTCCTGCCGAAAAGATCGAGGCTCGCTGCCTGGACTCCGTAAACTCCGTTGCCCATGTAGATGGCGTTGAAGTACAGCTCGAGGATCTGGTCCTTGGTGAGCGACTTCTCGATCAGGCGCGAGAGACGGAGTTCGGTGAATTTCTGCCGCAGCGACCGCGCCTTGAACTTGCGGACGGCGAACGTGTTGCGCGCCACCTGCATGGTGATGGTGCTGAATCCCTGGGTTGTGTGGCCTGCCCTGAGATTGGCGGCGAGCGCGCGTCCGAAGCCGCGCCAGTCAACGCCGCCGTGCTTGTAAAAGCGGCGGTCCTCGGTGGCGATGAATGCCTGGCGGACGAACACCGGCACCGACTGGAGCGAGATGTTGACGCGGCGAACGGTCTCCAGCTTCCCCATGATGATCGTTTCGGTGCGGTCGTATATGCGGCCGCCGGTGTCGGGGCGATATTGCTGGATCTCGCGCGGGCTCGGACAGCCATCGAACCCGCACGACACCAGCCAGGCGTCGAAGACGAGAACGCCTAGAATGCTTATTGCGAGGAGACCGTGAAGAATCACGCTCCGCCGGCCTTTGATCTCATTACTGAACTTCCACATAGATGACAAAAATGTACCGACTGTTACCGCTCTCAGTCATTGCGCTCGCCTTTGCCTGCGCCAAATCGCCGGACTCGGACCCAGCGGTGAACGCCAGCGGGGCGGCAGCGCCGGCGGCGATGGCTGGCGGAGAGAGCGCTCCGGTTACCTCCGCTGGCACGACCGAAGCGACGATGACGCCGGCCGTCGCCGGTGCCAGCGAGAATTCGGCGGCGGCGACCGGTCCTGCAACAGGAACGGCGCTGATTCCGGGCACGGCCAATCCAGGTCGCGCGCCCAATGAGATGGGCCGCATCATGGTCCTCGAGTACCACATCATCGGCGACAAGGATTCACAGTACGGACGGGAGCGGGGACACTTCCGCCGCGACCTCGAGCTGTTGTACGCGCGCGGATTTCGTCCCGTCACGATGAACCAGGTGCTCGACAAGAAGATCAACCTGGCAAAGGGCCTGTCACCGGTCGTGATGGTGTTCGACGATGCGTCGCCTGAACAGTTCGGCTACATCGAGCGCAACGGCAAGCTGGAAGTAGATCCACGTACGGGAATGGGCATCTGGCTCGATTTCCAGAAGACGCACAAGGAGTGGGGAAACACGGCCGTGTTCTGCCTGCTCTCGGGTGCATCCGCCGGCCACAACTTCTTCGGTGACAAGGGCATCGGCGGCCAGAAAACGGAGTGGCGCTTCCCGAAAATCAAATGGCTGGCCGACAACGGATTCGAGCTGTGCAATCACACGCTGTGGCACGCGCAGCTGAGCAAGTTCCCCGACGCGTTCGTGCAGCAGCAGATCGCGCAACTGCAGCTTGCCGTGGACTCGGCCGTGCCTGGCTACAGGATCAGATCGATGGCGCTCCCGCAGGGACTATGGCCGAAGAACCGCGCGCTGGCGAGTCGCGGATCGTGGACCAATCCCAAGGGCGGAAAAACCACGAGCTACAACTACGAAGTCGTATTCGAGGTAGCCGGTGGCCCGATGCGCAGCCCCTACGATCCCGCCTTCAACGGCCTCAGCACCCCGCGCGTGCAGGTGATCGGCAACGTGATCGAACAAACTATCGACAGGCTTGAAAAGGCCGGCAACCTCTACATCTCAGATGGCAATCCGTCGTCGGTCGCCAAGCCTGCAGCCGTCGCCGCGCGTTAACCCTTAGGGATCTACGCGGGCGGCTGGGGCCTGCTTACTTAAGGATCTCTCCGCGGGTGGAGGGTGAGGCACCGTTCTCCGGCGGCTACGCTCGCTCGGGCGGAGCCCAACTACGCGGGTGCCCGCTCCGCGGGCAGCCGCTGGTCTCCTTGGTCGCTCGCTTTGGAAAGCCGCCTGCGCCCGGCGCCTCACCCTCTCCTTAACCAAGACTTTCAGGCCGCGCCCCCAGCCGCCGCGATGCATTCAATCGGTGCGCGCACGCTAGGCAGGATGATTCCGATTCGCGGAGCCGACACGAGTAGGAGAGTTGCGCTGCGCTTGTCGATGAGGGGCGGGGGAAGACCGGGGTCTGAGGTCTGCCCGCACGTATGGAAGTTCGGCCGGCGCGCTCAGTCGCACATACGCTGTTGCACCGTTCTCCGAGAGCGGACGGGAGGGTGGGTGTCTGCACAGGCGGCATTCAAACGAGCGACCAAGGAGACCAGCGGCCGCCCGCGGAGCGGGCACCCGCGCTTTGGGCTCCGCCCGAGCGAGTGTTGCCGCCGAAGC
>DATLXE010000329.1:0-1792 GCA_035575795.1 Gemmatimonadaceae bacterium | reverse complement strand
GCAGCGGGCAGTGAGCCAGTGGCGACGAGCACTGCTGAAAATCCCGCGGCGCAGGCAAGCGCGAGCAACATAATCCTCGCATCGCCGGAAAGCTCTGTCGGTTCAGCTGCGCCGCCCAGCGCGACAGCTCCGGCAACATCGGGCGTTCGTGACGGCAATGAGCCTTCCGCTGCGCCGCCTTTATCGAACGCGATTAAACGCATTGCGGCTGCTGGAGTCGTTCCGCTCCTCGTCATTCTATGGATCGCGGGACTCGCGCTGGTCTTGCTGAGGCTGGCCCTCGGTACCTGGCGTGTCGGGCAGCTCGCGCGTGACGGCTCGCGGGTAGACGACGGCATGTGGCTGTCACTCACGCAACGTGTCGCCAACGGGCTGGGGGTGAGCCGGCCGCTCACACTCCTCCGCGGTGAACGGCTTGCCGTGCCGGTCACGTGGGGAATCGTTTATCCCGCGGTGCTGCTTCCCGAGGATGCCGACACGTGGACGGAGGAGCGCAAGCGCTTCGTGCTCGTTCACGAGATGGCGCACATCAAGCGCTTCGACGCGCTCACGCAGCTCCTTGCCCAGATCTCGGTCGCCATTTTCTGGTTCGACCCGCTCGTCTGGCTTGCCGCACACCGTATGAGGGTCGAGCGTGAGCACGCCTGCGACGACTACGTCCTGCGCGACGGAACGGCTCCGTCCCTGTACGCGGGTGAGCTGCTCACGATGGTGAGATCGATAGGAACGCACGATCACGACCGCGCCGCGCCGGCCTTTGCCGCGCTCGCGATGGCAAGAAGATCCGAGTTCGAGGGAAGGATGCTCGCCATCCTCGACCCGCGGCTCGACAGAAAACAACTCAATCGAAAGGGAGCACTGATGACCGCATTGATGGTGGCACTGCTGACCATTCCACTTGCCGCGCTGCGCCCGTTCCAAACGCGCGATCTGCCGCCAGCAATCGCGGTCGCGGAGGCGCCGGGCGCCAGCTCCGCAACCGGTAAAACGTTTCCGCCGGCGAAGGAGGCTACGACGACAGCCGCAGCACCTGGCAAAGGTGCAACACTGGACAGAAGCTGCGATTCTCACGTGACGAGGGGTTCCGGCGGGTCGATGGTGGACCTCGTCGGCAGGAAGAGAGAAGGGACGTCGACGCACATCAGCACCAACGATGACATGCCCTCCATTCTCACCTTCATTAGGACGAGCGCGGGCCGTTGCGCAGAAGCCTCGGTGCTCGGCCCAGTGAAGTTCTCGGCAGATGAACGTGAAGTGACGAGCCTCGCGCCGGGCGGGTACGCGCGCTTTCGCGAGCTCACCGCATCGTCCGACCGTGGAGTGTCGATCACGGCCGACGTGCGCGGCACGATGACATACGCGGCCAGCCTTAACGGTCAACCCGCGCCCTATGATCAGGCGGCGAAGTCATGGCTCGCGCAATTCCTGCCCATGGTTGTGAGAGAGTCCGGCATTAACACAAAGGAGCGCGTGGCGCGGATTCGGTCGCAGTCGGGAGTCCCCGGCGTACTGAGGGAGATTGACGCCATCAACAGTCCAAGTGCCAAGCGCTCGCACTACCAGGAGCTGATCAAGACGGGTTCGCTCGCCAGTGGGGACGCCGAGCGCGTGCTGCGGCAGGCGGGAAAAGATCTCAGCAGCTCGGGCGACCTGAGCTCGATAGTTCAGCAGATCCCGCGGTCCACCCTGTCCAGCGCGTCGAGCAGACAGGCCGTCGGCGACGCGATCTCGCGTATCGCATCGAGCGGTGACCGGGCGAGGACGATCAGCGTCATGGCTCCGACGGCCGACA
>DATLXE010000328.1:0-1873 GCA_035575795.1 Gemmatimonadaceae bacterium | reverse complement strand
GGCCGGCCTGTCGCCTGCTCGGGTGACATGTATCCCACTGTCCCGAGAATCATCCCTGGTTGTGTCTCGTTGGGTGTGGCGGCGACGCGGGTCTCAGCGGAATCGACGTCAGGCAGGACGAGCTTCGCGAGCCCGAAGTCTAGGATCTTGGCGAAGCCATCCTTCGACACCATCAGGTTTTCCGGCTTCAGGTCCCGATGAACAATGCCGGCGGCATGCGCCTTCGCGAGGCCGTCAGCGATCTGCCCTGCGAGCGCGAGGACTTTCTTCAGCGGTAAAGGCGAGGCTGTCAGCACGTCCCTGAGCGTTTGCCCCTCCACCAGCTCCAGGACGATGTAGGGGCGTGAGTCCTCCAGAGCGACGTCGTAGACCGTGATGATGTTGGGATGGTTCAGCGCGGATGCCGCGCGCGCTTCAGACGTAAATCGTTCGAGACGGCCCGCATCGGCGGTCAACCCCACGGGCAGGACCTTGAGTGCGACAATGCGACCAAGTCGCGTGTCGCGGGCACGGAAGACCTCGCCCATACCGCCTGCCCCGAGCGGCGAGACGATCTCGTACGGACCGAGCCGGGCTCCGGGGGAAAGTGACACGGTGGGACGGAGTATAGCCGGACGCCACGCAGTATGGGCACACGCTGCCCCTAGCCCACTCGGCGGCATGTGATCACTTCCTTCAGAACGCGCACGCCGTTCGTGGGTCACGTGTTACGGTCCTTTGGGCGATTCGGAACAAATGGGCCGGGTGTTCGGACGCTCTTAGGAGCTGGCTGATCACCGCCGCGTAGCGTTGGTCGCTACGCTCCTGTCCTTGGGGCTGTTCGGCAGACGATGCAGCGCTAACCGGGTCGTGGTCGTCGTCACGGCTGCGGCGAACGGCGTGAATCCTTTGTAGTTGGCTGAATCGAGCGCGCAAAGCGCCGAGGAGGCAACATGCAGGAAACAGGTCCAGGGTGGCTGTACGGGCCCTTCACGGAAGATATTCACATCGCCGCCTGTGAGTCAGAACGGGCGGATTTCGTGACGCTGAGGTTCGAGGACGACCGGGCCGTCGAATTCCCGCAGCACCTGATCCCCCCGCTCCTGACGGCGTTGGGGATTTCTGACGTGGCGGCCCTCTCGAACACGCCCGTCCGCGTCCGCAGCATCCCGGCCGCCGGGTATGTCGAGGTCGACCCCGACGTGTTCATCGGTCCTATTCCGGCCGGTGAGGCCATGCAGTTCGGCATCCGGCAGCTGGACCCGTTGATCCCGTGAAGATCACGCGCATCAAACTGTGGCTCTTGGCCGACCGAGGCTACCCGGAGGGTGTGGTGACGCTGCCCGAGCACGTCGTCGGGGACCTGTCGGAGCTCGCGCGTCGCGCGGCCGCCCTTACCCCCGGCGTCTCGTTGCACAGCGTCGTCGAGACGGTCTGGAGGCTGGGGTGCAAGCGGCTCGACGACAACCTCGCGCGCCGCATCCCCCTCCGCTCCGCGCTGTGCCGCCCAGCACCCCGGGGGAGGGGCCCGACCGGCGCGTCGGCAGCCAGCGATCGCCGCCGGCTGATGCCTCGGGGTTGACCCCACCGGCTCGTTAATTGTATGCGCGCACCTGCTGGTCACTGCTCGGGAGGGGGGCCGCACGGCAGCCGTCGCCCCATTATTTTTCAAATAGGCCCACGGAAATCAGCCGCCCGACTGTATAACCTCTTGCCCGTTGCCGTCGCCCCGTTATTTTTGAAATAGACGTCATGACCTGCCGGGGTTCTTCGGACCAATCATTACTGGAGAATGGCGCCAGTTAGACGGTCTGTAAACGTGACGTGTGCTTCTGGTCTTCGGTCTTCCTGGTCAGCGCGAGGCGGCGTAGCCGCCGAGCGCCCCACCGTGATC
>DATLXE010000327.1:0-5180 GCA_035575795.1 Gemmatimonadaceae bacterium | reverse complement strand
GCCGCGATCGCGCTTCACTCGCATTCGCGCCACACCGTCTGGCAGGTGCGTATGTACGCCGCGCGCGCGGCAGGCATTCTCGGCGACACCGTCACGCTGGAGAGGCTTGCGACCGACGACAACGACAACGTTCGTGAAGCGACGCTTCCGCCGCTGCGCAGGATCCTGGGCAGTGGAGCCGCGCCTCACCTCGTGGCAGCACTCGGGCGCCGTGACTACCAGTTGTTGCGTACCGCAGCGATGGAAATGGGCCGGCTACCGGCGAGCACGGCGCTGACGTCTCTGCTGGTCGACGCGCTCGTGCGAGTCACATCCGAGAGGCGGGAGACGTCGCGCGACGTGCGTCTGGCGTTCCTCGAGCGGCTGCAGGAGTTCGGCGTGGCCGACTACGTATCCAGGTTGCTCCCGCTGCTCAAGGATTTCGATCCGAGGGTTGCGGCCGGTGTGGCGGCGGTGCTCAGCGCCTCCACAGGCGCCACCTACGCCATCGATCCGCAGCCATTGCCCCGTCAGCCGCTTCCCACAGCGGCGGAGATGGCCTATCTGAGGGAGTTCAATCCGGTGCTGGTCATGGCCACCGGTGGTGACATCGAGTTATCGCTCGATGTGGATCGCGCGCCGATGGCATCCGCCCGGTTTCTCAGGCTTGCCAAGGCTCACCACTTCGATGGCCTCACGTTCCACAGGGTCGTACCCGACTTCGTCATCCAGGGCGGAAGTCCTGGCGCGAACGAATACATGGGTGACGGTCCGTACCTGCGCGACGAAGTGAGCACGCGCACGCATGGCGCCGGAACGATGGGGATTTCCACGCGCGGCCGCGATACGGGAGACGCGCAGATCTTCCTCAACCTCGTCGACAATCCGCGCCTCGACTTCGAGTACACCGTCTTTGGGAATGTCGAGCGCCGGTCGCTCGATCGCATGCGGGATGTGGTGGAGGGAGACATCATCACGAACGTGAGATTTGTCAGCAGACGCCCGGTCCCAACCCGCCGTTCGTCACAGCGCCGCGATTGACTTCGCGATGAACGCATCCGGTAGCCTTTTCAGGTGATGCTGACGCTGACGGCCCGATTCGCGAATTGAACCACAGAGTCACAGAGGGCCACAGAATCTCCTGAGGACGAGAGCCGGAGAATCCACGATTGATCCGTGGAGATTTGTCAGCAGACGCCCGGTTCCAGCCGTCCGCTAGTCACAGCGCCGCGATTGACTTCATGATGAACGCATGCATAATGAACGCATGCCGTTCCGCCGCCCTGACTCGCTACTCCCGCTGACCCCCATTTCATTCGAAATACTGCTCGCGCTGCTCGGCGGGGATCGTCACGGCTACGCGATCCTGCAGGCGGTGGAGAGCCGCCTGGCCGGAGCGCTGCCGCTTCGCACGGGGACGATGTACCGGGCACTCGCACGACTCCTCGAGGAAAAACTGATCGACAGGGCGAAAGCTGATGGTGACGAGGAGGATCCTCGCCGCCGCTACTACCGGATCTCCGCCCACGGCCGCACGGTGGCGAAAGCAGAAGCGCGCAGGCTGGCCGACCAGGTCGACGCCGCGCGCGCGCACCGGCTGCTGCCGGAGTCCAGGCGGTGAGGCTCGCGCGGCTGCTGCACGGAGCCGCGCTGGTCGCGTACCCGACCAGTTTCCGCCGCGAGTTTGGAGAGGAGCTCGAGCGCATCTTCGACAGCCGCCTGCGCGACAACGCCGGGGCGCCGCCTGTGCGCAGAGCGCTGCTGATCCTGTATCTGACGTGCGATGCGGCGTTCTCCGGCATGGCCGAACGTGGGCGCGTCGTTGCCGCGTCGTGGTTCTGGCCGCAACACGTCCAGTCTCATCAGACCAACAGGAGCCGGAGCATGACCTGGGAATCCGTTCGAAACGACCTGCGTCTCGCGCTCCGGCAGTGCCGCCGAGCGCCGCTCTTTGCCGTCCTGACCATCGCGTCGCTGGCCCTGGGGATCGGCGCCAACAGCGCGATGTTCGGAGTGGTCAAGACTGTCCTGCTGCAGCCGCTTCCGTACAGGGACGCTGCCGCTCTCGTGATGGTCTGGAGCAATAACTCGAAAGGGGGAGCCGCATCCAACCCGGTCTCGCCGGCCAATTTCGAGGCCTTCAGGGCCGCCCCATCGCTCATCGGCGCGGAGGCCATGTACTCGTTCCTGCTGAACACGCCTCTTCGCATCGACGCCGAGCCCGAGCCGGCGATTGCCGCCGCGGTGACCCCCGGCATGTTCCCGCTTCTCGGACGGGAACCCGTCCTCGGCACGACGTTCGCCTCGGGGCCCGCGGGGGTCGTTCTGAGCTACGGGTTCTGGCAGCGCCGGTTTGGCGGCAACCGCGCCGTCCTCGGCAGGACGCTCGCCTTTGCCGGCTCACCGGAAACGTTGCCGATCCTCGGCGTCATGCCCGAGGACTTCACGTTTCCCTACGGCTCGATGCTCGGGGCGAGCGGCGTCACTCGCTCGGTAGACGTGGACTTCTGGATGCCGCTGACGCGACAACGCGACCCACGGCTCGTCAATGCCTCCGGTCAGCCCAACCGCGACATCCACTACCTCGGGATCGTCGGCCGGCTCGCTCCCGGCGCGTCAATTACCACGATCCGGGCGGAGCTCGACGCGATTGCGCAACGCCGCGCCGAAGAGTTTCCAGATACGAACGTGGGGTGGGGTGTCACGACGCGTCCCCTGCACGAGCAGACGGTCGGAGCGCTCAGGCCCGCGCTGCTCATGCTGCTCGCCGGCGTCGGAGTCGTACTGCTCATCACCTGCATCAACGTGGCGAATGTGCTTCTCGCGCGTGCGGCCGGACGCGGCCGCGACCTGGCGATCCGTTCAGCGCTCGGCGCATCGCGACGGCGCTTGATCCAGCAGATGCTCACCGAGAGCCTGCTCCTGTCGGTTGCCGGCGGCATCGCGGGGCTCGGCGTGATGGTCGTCGCCACACGCGCCATCATCGCGCTGGCTCCGGCGGACCTCCCGCGTCTCGGCGAGGTCTCGCCGGGTGTCCCTGTCGCGCTGTTCGCCCTGGTTCTCTCGATCCTGACGGGTCTCATCGTCGGCATCCTTCCCGCGTCCTCGGCCGCCCGATCGCAGGCGCAAGACAGCTTGCGCGACGGCATCCCCGGCGCGCCGCCGTGTTCGCTCCGCCCTCATCGTCGCGGAAGTCGCACTCGCCATGACGCTCACGGTATCGGGCGGATTGCTGCTGCGCAGCTTCGTCTCGGTCCTGCGTGTGGACGCGGGATTTCGTTCGGATCGGCTACTGACGCTGCAGACCGCCGTTCCCGAGCGCTACGCTGCCCCGGAGGCCCGGCTCGCGTACTACGACCAGCTCGAAGCGCGGCTGCGCGCGCTTCCGGGCGTGCTCAGCGTTGGGGGCACGACCCGGCTGCCCTTGGGGAGCACACCGGTCACGACCAAGCTGGAGGTGGAGGGCCGGCCGACGCCGCGGGCCGAGTGGACGGAAGTCGAGATGCGTCGGTCGGTCTTCGACTTCTTCGCAACGATGCAGATTCCGGTGCTCCGCGGGCGCACATTCACTCGCGATGACAACGCGTCCGCTCCCGCCACGGTCGTGGTGAACACGGTGCTCGCCTCCCGCGTGTTCGGAGAGACCGACCCCGTGGGCAAGCGCGTACGCTTCGGCCCCGGGGAGCCCCCCTGGCTGACCATCATTGGAGTCGTCGGGAGCATCAAGCACAGCAACCTTGAAGAGACGCCACGACCGGAGCTCTATATCAACTACCGTCAGGGAGCCCCCAACGCCCCATTCATCGTGCTCCGCACCAGGGATGATCCGTCGGCGCTGGCCGGTTCCGTTCGGCAGGCTTTTCGGGACCTTGGTGCCGATCCTCCCGTGGACGTTCGAACGATGGACGCGATTCGAAGCCGGTCGGTTGCTGGCCGCCGATTCGTGCTCGTGCTGGTCGGTCTCTTCGGCGTGCTGTCGCTGGCGTTGGCCGCGCTCGGTGTCTTCGGCGTGATCACGCTGATAGCCACCGAACGAACGACCGAGGTCGGTATCCGCCTGGCCCTGGGGGCCACCCCCTCCCAGGTGATGCGCCTGATCGTCGGGCAGGCGCTCCAACTGGCGGTGGCCGGGATCATCGTCGGCGGGATCGTCGCCCTGACTCTCGCGCCGGTGCTGAAGACGCAACTCTTCGGTGTGACGTCCACCGATCCGATGACGTTCGCAGGGGTGGCGTTGATGCTGACGCTGACGGCCGCCGCTGCGGCGATGTTGCCCGCGCGCCGCGCGATGCGAGTGGACCCGGCCCACGCGTTGAGAAACTAGAGCATCTTTCCGGGATTCATGATCCCGCGCATGACCTCGAGCGCGTCACCGCTCGTACGTGGGTGAGGCGATCAGTTGCTGCTGGATTCAGGTGCCGGACGCTGGAAACTTCTTGTCGGCGAGTGGCCGATTCGCGAATTCAACCACAGAGTCACAGAGGGCCACAGAATCTCCTGAGGACGAGAGCCGGAGAATCCACGAGTGATCCGTGGTCTCTGTGGCTCTGTGGTAAGTCCGCGCCGCTGCCGCGATCCGTTCGTCACGCGACCCGCCGGCGTTGCAATTGGCTTCATGGTGAACGCATCCGGTGACGTTTTCAGGGGTCGGGTGATGCTGACGCTGACGGCCCGATTCGCGAATTCCACCACAGAGTCACAGAGGGCCACAGAATCTCCTGAGGACGAGAGGAGAAGCCACGATTGATCCGTGGATCTCTGTGGCTCTGTGGTAAGTCTGCGCCGCTGCCGCGATGCTGCCCGCGCGCCGTGCGATGCGAGTGGACCCGGCCCACGCGTTGAGAAACTAGAGCATCTTTCCGGGATTCATGATCCCGGCTGGATCGAGCGTCTGCTTGATCTCGCGCATGACCTCGAGCGCGTCCCCGTGCTCGAGGGCCAGGAACTTTCTCTTCCCGATCCCGACGCCGTGCTCTCCCGAGCAGGTCCCGCCCATCGATATCGCGCGCTCCGCCAGGCGGCCCGACAGCCGCTCGGCTTCGTCGATATCCCCGGCGTCATCGGGATTCACGGGAAAGATCATGTGGAAGTTGCCATCCCCCACGTGGCCGACGAGCGCCGCGACGAGATGAGAGGCGGCGATGTCCTGCTTCGTCTCGACGATGCATTCGGCGAGGCGTGAGATCGGCACGCAGGCATCG
>DATLXE010000326.1:0-4581 GCA_035575795.1 Gemmatimonadaceae bacterium | reverse complement strand
CTGCGCCACCACCCAAGCCTCAAGGAGGGGGCAAACGTGAACTTCGTTGTCCCGGGTGCGGCGGCTGCCTGGGCCTACCGGACCTACGAGCGCGGAGTGGAGGCGGAGACGCTGGCCTGTGGAACCGGGGCCGTCGCGAGCGCAATCCTCCTTGCGTCCTGGGGCAAGGCTGGCGACGAGGTGGAGCTCACGACGCGCTCTGGGCTGCCGCTGACGGTAAAGCTGCGCCGGGAAGGTTCAGCCTGGCACCCATCGCTCCGCGGCCAGGGCCGCCTGGTTTTCGAAGGCATTCTGGGCGACTCAGATTGACAGTGTGGCGGCAAGGCGCGTAGTTGGTGGCGGTAGCAGGGCACCCTCGGAGATCGCTTTAAGTCGTTAGCCTAACCCTCGTCCCACAAACGCCTTACAATCTTGGTAAGCTGGCGGGCAACAGTTCTACACACTTATCCCCAGTGGGTGGTTTACATAATCTATCTTATACGCATATCCCACCCGAGACCACGATAACGCATGAGGGAGGAAGCTAAAACCGGGTTGAACAGAGCCCTGCTGACCACTTGAGCCTATGCCGCGCTGCCGTCCGGATCCTCTGAGTAGATCATCCCACCGACAATCGAGGCCAACACCAGGTTGACCAGCCAGACCAGGCTGTAGGATCGCCAGAGGCCGGCGGACATCATCCCCGACGCCTTATAACCCCAGGTGAGGATCATCCCGAAGGCAAAGAAAACGAGGGCGGCATAAAGGGCCGTCCGGCTGCCGGGCCCAAAGCGCGGCCGGATCGCCGCGTACGTCCAGACCAGCAGGATCCCGACGATGAAGTCGAAAAAGACATAAGTGGCTATCTGCCCGCCGCCCATCGCCGCCATCTGGTCGCCCAGCCCCGCCTTGAAGGCGTTCGCATCGGCCCTCAGCCGATCGGCGAAGATGACCGCGTTGGACAGAAAGTCGATGATATTGAGGACGAGGCCGGCGGCGAGACCCCCGATCAGCACTTTCTGGCGATTCATGTTCACGGCCATACAAGCTCCCTGTAAGTAAGCACCCGCGAATTCTAGAGACTCAGCAGCCCGACCAGAAGACGATGGGTAAATATTCCTCAGCTGTGGCTCGGGGGCGGCGACGACTCCGATTGATGGCATAAACGATTGATTATCGCTTGCCCCCGACGTATTATCGGCCCGTTAACCCCGCACTGCTTTGGAGGCTTGATGTCCAGCGAACGCTCCCGCGGAAGGCGCACCGTCGTCTTCGCGGCCCCGGCCCAATTCCTTGGCTCGGGGCGGAGTCTTGCCCCTTTCGCCTCCGCATTGACCGCCGCGCTGCTCTTTTTTGCGGCTCCTCCGCTCGCGACCTCGGCCGGCGCCCAGGCTTCCGGACGTCTCACTGGGACCGTGACCGACTCAACCGACAACCGCCCGCTGCCTTCGGTTCAGGTAACTGTCGCCGGTACCAGACTCGCGGCAACCACCGATGATGCGGGTCGATTCACGATCAACGGCGTACCGCCCGGTCCGCGTACCATCGCTGCGCGGCGGCTCGGGTATCGCGCTATCACCCGCCCCGGCGTCGTTGTCGCTGAAGGAGGTACCGCGACAATTAACCTGCGGCTCGACCCCATTGGCCTCACGCTCGAGGCGGTCGTCAGCACCGGCGTCGTTGATCCCACGAGTGGAACGCGCGTACCGTTCACCGTCGGGCGGGTCGACGCGGAGAACGCGCCCGTCCCTGCCGCGAATGCCGTCGAGACGATTCAGGGCAAGATCGCCGGCGTGACTGTGGTGCCGAGCGGCCAGCCAGGAAGCGGCACAAACATTCTGCTTCGTTCGCCCACCAGCATCAATAAGGCTACCTCTCCCCTGATTGTCGTCGACGGCGTGATCCTCAGTCAGTCATTCGGCGGATCGACAGCAGATCTGGAGTCGCTGGATATCGAGACCGTCGAGGTTGTGAAAGGAGCAGCGGCAGCGTCGATCTACGGCTCTCGTGCGGCTGCGGGCGTCATCCAGATCCGCACCCGACGCGGTGGGATGCTTCCGGAGGGGACCACCCGTGCGACAGTTCGCTCCGAGCTGGGCTCCAATCAGCTCGGCAACCGGATTCACTGGGCACAACAGCATTTCTACCGCACCAACGAACAGGGCCAGTACGTCGACACGACCGGCAGGGTCGTGACACGCGCGCAGCGGGTCGCGAAACCCGTCTTCTCGCGATTTCAGGACGTCGCCTACGCCGATCCGGTTTACGATCAGGTGGACAGGTTTTTCGATCCCGGTCAGTTCTCCAAGAACTCAATCACCATCGCGCAGAACGGAGCGAAGACCAATTCCCTTCTCTCTTTTGTCAACACGCGCGAGGACGGAGTCATTCTCAACAGCGGGAAGTACGTCCAGAATAATGTGCGGGTAAACCTCGATCACCGGCCATTCGAAACGCTTCAGCTGTCCTTCAGCGGGTATCACAGCCGGTCCGACCGGCATGAGCTCTACGACGACGCCTTCTTCGATCTCATCAACCAGGCGCCGGATGTCGACCTCCGCGTTCCCGATTCCGACGGCACCCCCTACACCTTTCAGGGCGACCCCATCGAAGGCCGCGAGGAAAATCCGCTTTACGTTCTTGCCACGGAGGAAAACCGTCGCAAGCGCACGCGCACGCAGGGAAGTATCGAAGCGCGCTATTCCCTTTTCAGCTGGTTCAACGTCGACGGCAACATCAGCTATGACCGTTCCGACCGGCGCGTTGACTTTTTCCTGGACCAGGGTCTGAGGACCGAAGGCTTTGGCAATGGCGGGCCGGGACGCATCGAGCAGTTCGCAGGAACGACCGACGCAATCAACGCCGCGGCCAGCGCCAACTTCATCGCTCGCACCGGACCGCTCACTCTCCGCAGTACCCTGCGAGGTCTGATGGAGAGGGAGAACGACCAGCAGACAACCGCCAGCGGAACGCTCTTCTCGGCGCCGGGAGTGCGAAGCCTCAACAACGCACAGCAGCGCTCCGTATCCTCGCTCCGGCGCGATATCAGATCCAACAGCTTCGCCGTGGCCGGCGCCGCCGACTACCGCGGTCGCTACATCGTAGACGGTCTCGTCCGTCGTGATGGCAGCTCGCTGTTCGGACCCGAAGAGCGTTGGAATACTTATTACCGGGCGAGTGGAGCGTATCGCATGGCGCAGGAGCCGTGGTGGCCCCTGGCGTCGTTCGACGAGTTCAAGCTTCGCGCATCACGCGGGACCGCCGGCACCCGCCCTGACTTCGCCGACCAGTACGAAACGTTCTCGTTTGCCGAAGGTGGCGGCCTCTCCAAGCAGACGCTTGGGAACAAGTTCCTGAAGCCCGAACACGCCACCGAAACAGAAGTCGGTATTGATGCGATCTTCCGCCAGCGCTACTCGCTCCAGCTGTCCTACGCCAGGAATCGTATCGTGGACCAGCTGATCCAGATCCCGCTCTCTGGACTATTCGGCTACACGTCGCAGTTTCAGAACGCGGGAACCGTCATCGGAAACACAATCGAGGGCACGCTCGAGGCGCAGCTCGTCAAACGTCCCACATTCACGTGGCGACTTGGCCTCATCGGCGACCGTTCCCGCAACAGAATCACCGAGTTCAACCGGAGCTGTTTCCAGACGCAGACCATCGCCTTCCGCTGCGCCGGCGAAACGCTTGGCGCGATGTACGGCTTCAAGTTCATCAGGCGCACCGACGATCTCCTCTCCGGCGCTCGTGATCGGGCTTCCGAGTTTCAGGTGAATGACGAGGGCCTGCTCGTCTGGGTGGGCCCCGGCAACAGCTTCACCGAGGGTGAGACGAAGAAACTCTGGGGAACGTCGACCACGATCGGTACCACCAACTTCGCGTGGGGAATGCCCATCGTTCTCCGTGATTCGACCGGCAGCAGCGCCGTGGTCAGGATCGGGGACGGCAATCCGGCCTTCCATTACGGCATCTCCAACAACCTCACCTGGCGCAGCTTGTCCTTCTTTTCCCTGCTCGACGCGAATGTCGGCGGTCAGGTATACAACCGCACCAATCAGCGCATGTACCAATACGGGCGCAGCTCGGATGTGGACCAGACCGGGAAGCCACAGGAGCTCAAGAAGCCGGTCGACTATTACTCCAATCTTTACGCAGCGAACGACCCCACCGATTACTTCGTCGAGAACGCGGGATTCGTCAAGCTGCGAGAAGTGGCGCTTCGGTACCGCCTCGGCTCCGGTTTTGTCAGCTCTCTGGGCAGGCTCGGCGTCAGTGGCGCGTCGGTATCGGTTATCGGCCGCAACCTGAAAACGTGGACCAGCTACAAGGGATACGATCCGGAAGTCGGCGGGACAGTCGTCCGTCTCGATGCCTTCGATTACCCGAGATACAGAACCTTTACCGGCAGCATCGAGCTCACTTTCTGAGCGAGCTCGGCGTATTGATGTACGTTCGCAGTCTAAAATTGCGAGCTGTGCAACATTCAGCGGACATTCCGGAGATGAAATGCGCAGTCTGAAGATCATGCCTGCTCTTGCAGCTTTCGCCATTGCCGGGTGTCAGGACCTGGAGGTAAGCAATCCCAACGCGCCCGACCGC